>NZ_JBMDKO010000081.1:0-14599 GCF_057809755.1 Pseudomonas sp. FG13 | reverse complement strand
CCGCGATGAAATTTATGCGTTTAGCCCTGAAACCGAGGCGCCTTCGTCGCGAGCAAGCTTTGCTCCCACAGCTCAAGCCTTTGCACGGTGCCTTGCGCGGGCGCTTCCCACAGTGGAATGGCGTTGCTCAAATCCGTGGGAGCAAGGCTTGCCCGCGATGAAATTTATGCGTTTAGCCCTGAAACCGAGGCGCCTTCGTCGCGAGCAAGCTTTGCTCCCACAGCTCAAGCCTTGAGCGCTTTCTTGGGATAGATGTCGTACCGACTGGATTTGCCATCGAGCCCATGACTCGGCTTCGGCCCTTCGATGCACGGTGCCTTGCGCGGGCGCTTGACCACTACCCGGTGCGTCGCCAGGGCCAGGGCTGCGGCCAGCAGCGCCGGGGCGTCGGGGTCGTCGCCGACCAAGGGCCGGAACAGACGCATTTCCTTCTTCACCAAGGCGGTTTTCTCACGGTGTGGAAACATCGGGTCCAGGTAGATCACCTGGGGCGGCTCGCCTTCCCAATTTTGCATCACCTCGATGGAATTGCCCTTGAGCAAGCGCATGCGGGCCACAATGGGCGCCACGTCGAAATCCTCCGCGCCACGGGCCAGACCGTCCTCCAACAAGGCACCGATCAGCGGCTGGCGCTCGATCAGGCTCATCTCGCAGCCCAGACTGGCCAGCACGAAGGCATCCTTGCCCAACCCGGCCGTAGCATCCAGCACACGGGGACGCACACCCTGGGCGATCCCCACCGCCTTGGCGATCATCTGACCGCTGCCGCCGCCGTATAACCGGCGATGGGCCGCGCCGCCCTCGACAAAATCCACCCGCACCGGCCCCGGCGCGTCCGGCCCCAGTTGTTGCAGTTGCAGCCCGTGTTCGCCGACCTGCAAGGCAAACTCGCCATCGTCCACCTGCAAGGGCAGGCCAAGGCGCTGGGCCCAGTGCTCGGCCTGAGGCTGGAAGGCCGGGGCCAGGGCCTCGACGTGGATGCGGCAGGCCGCGGGTTGCTCACTCATGGAAGTTGTTCATTCATGGAAACATGCTCAAAAAATTAAGGATCGGCAAAAACGGCCGATAACAACGGTGAACGGCATTTTGCCAGAGCTGAGCGTCGACCGAGAAAAATGTCAGACATTCATTCCACATCGATAGGCGTTATCTCCCGTTACGGTGATTACAGCCTGCGCAACACCCAGGCCCTGAGCGGCGTCAGTCACCTGTGGCAAGATTTTTTTGCCCGGGCCCTGGCCGATCAGTTGGGTGAAAACGCGCCAGCGCCGGGCAGCTACCAGCCCGTCGCCCTCGATGAGGCCGTTGAACCGACCCTCGGTGCCGAACTGCTGGACCACATCGTCAGCCAGCGCACCTGCGATGTGAAAGAGACCCAGGTCAAACCGCCTGAGCCGCTGTTCCTGCCCATCGCCGAATTCGAACTGGACCTGCTGGACAAGCCGTTCCCCCCCTTCCCACCGGAAGAAATCAGCGCCCAGCAGAAACAGCAGAACTTCGAGAGCAACTGGGTTCGCCCCATTGTCCTCGCTGCTGGCCAACCATTGCCGGAACCCGGCCCGGCGCCGCAGCCACGCCCGTTGCACCTGCCGATTGCCGAGTTCGAACTCGACCTGCTGGACAAGCCCTTCCCGCCGTTCCCGGAAGAAGAAATCGTCGCCCAGCAGAAAGCCCTGGACTTCGACACCCGCTGGGCACGCCCGATCGTATTGCAGAACCTGCGTATCGCCGCCTGATCACCTACAGATCCACCAAGGCCCCACATCCAGGTGGAAATGGTTTCGGTGGGCTGCGTTGTAGTCCGGACTCAAGACCACACTGAACATGTCACAGGCACCGTCGCGCACCTGATGCAGGAAACGCGCGTCGGCGCTGTCCTTCGGCCAATCCCGGAGGACGCTGACCGTGCGACCATCGGCCAGGCGAAACCCGGCGATGTCCAACGCGCTGGCCGTGGCATGCTGGCTACGCGCGCCGTCTTCACGACCGTACATGTTGCGACAGGCGAAACTGCCCAGGTGATCGACTCGCGTCACCTTCTGCCCATAGGCCGCCTGCGCAGCCGGTTGCAGCGCATGCCGCTCGAACAGGGCGAATGCTACGGCCAGGGAGCAACTGGCGAGGAAACTGCTGCTCAACGCCACCTCACCGCCCTGCACCCGTAGCACATTGGTCAGCGGGCAACTGGCCGCAGGGTTGCTGTCGGCCTGGTGGGCAACCTTCAGCCCCGCAGTGGCCAGAGCCTGCTCACACAGTTGCGGGTCATTGCGCAAGGCCATGAGCTTGTAGCGGGTCAGCAGGTTCGGCGGTGCATTGACGTCCAGGGGTGCCCAGGGATTCCATGCCGGCGGCACCGGCAACCAGCCCCGCCACACCCCCAGCACCGCGGCGCCAACGACCAGCACCAGCAACGAAATGCCTTTCGCAATCCTCACGACAACGCCCCGAGCATCAACCCTTGAACAACTGGTTGGCCTGCTTGAACGTCATCGAGCGACGGGTAAAGGTGAACGTGCCCTGCTCGCGGATTTCCCCGGCGGCGCGCATGAACTCACCGTACGCCGCCAGGGCCAGGGCCGAGCCGACACTGATGCGCTTGGCGCCCAGTTCGCTCAACTGCGCGAGTGTCAGGTCCAGTGCCCCGGACATCAGCACGTTCACCGGTTTTGGCGCCACGGCCCGTATCACTGCGAGCACCTGCTCGGCGGTACTCAACCCAGGGGCATAGAGCACGTCGGCGCCGGCGGCGGCGAACGCTTTCAGTCGACGGATCGTGTCATCCAGGTCGGGATTGCCGTGCAGGAAGTTCTCCGCCCGAGCGGTCAGCACGAACGGATAAGGCAGGCTACGCACCGCTTCGGCCGCCGCCTTGACCCGTGCCACGGCATGCTCGAAGCAATAGATCGGGCTGCCTTCGCGCCCCGTGGCATCTTCGATGGAACCCCCGACCGCACCGGCTTCTGCCGCACGCAGCAGGTTGCGGGCGCACGCTTCGGGCGCGTCGGCGAAACCGTTCTCGAAATCGACCGCTACCGGCAGGTCAGTGGCGGCCACGATCGCCCGGACATTGGCCAGGGTGTCTTCCAGCCCCAGCGCGCCATCCGGGCGTCCCAGGGAAAAAGCGTGACCGGCGCTGGTGGTGGCCAACGCCTCGAACCCCAGGCTGGCCAACATCTTCGCGGAACCGGCGTCCCACGGGTTGGGAATGACAAAAGCCCCTTCGCGTTCGTGCAAGGCTTTGAACGCCTGGGCCCGACGGGTTTGCGCATCCATGGAGGTCACTCCTGAGCAGAAAAGGATTCGGCCTCAGAGCAAACCCAGTTGCTCGGCGGCGGGCTCCCTGTATAACTCAGGCAGGGCCGGCAATCCAGGCAATCGCTGCATCAAACGGTCATGAAAATGCAGCGCCAGCTTCGCCGCCAGCAGGTTGTCAGCAGTGTGCAGGAAGATATAGGGCGTGCGCCCTTCTTCGATCCAACTGGCGATTTTCTCCACCCAGGGCGTCAGGAATGGCTCGTTGGCCTCCAGCACCGGATGACCGATGAAGCGCACCTGCGGGCATTGGGTAAAGGCTGCTGGCCGAGGGGGGACCCGGGGCTTTTTCGACTGTGCATGGAGCACCGCGGGATCGGTGGAGGTGCAACTGAACAGGGCCCGGGGATCGAGGCAGATACGCTCGACACCACGATCGAGCAGCAGGCGATTGAGCTGCCGTTCGGCATCCCCCTTGGCGAAGAACTCATCGTGGCGGACCTCCACCGCCAACGGGCGCTCCAAGGCGTCGATGAACCCCGCCAGTTCCGGCAACCGATTCGGCGTAAACGCCTTGGACAGCTGCAGCCAGAGCGGCGAAACCCGTTCACCCAAAGGGCTGAGCAGTTGCAGGAAGGTGTCGACGTCCGTCTGGTGCTCGCGCAGATCGCCGTTGTGGCTGATCTCGCCGGGGAACTTGGCAGTGAAGCGAAAGTGCTCGGGCATGTTCTCGGCCCAACGCTGCACGATGGCCGCGGAAGGGCTCGCATAGAAGGTCGTATTGCCTTCCACGGCGTTGAACACTTGGGAATAGAGACTCAGGAATTCGGCGCTTCTAGCGTCCTGGGGATAGAGATAATCGCGCCAGGCGTTTTCGCTCCAGGAGGGGCAGCCGAGGTAGTAAGGCAACGCCATCAGATGTAGAGGTCGAGCCCCAGCACTTCCATATCCCAATCGACGAAACCAGCGGTGCTCAGGTAGCTGGCCAGGGCCGTGGCGACACTGCGGCTCATGGAACGGTGATAAAGCATGTCTTGCTGGCGGGCGGGAAGATTGCTCAGGCGCTGTGCGGACGCTTTCGCGGCGCGGGCAGCCAGTTGCTCTTCAGACGGAAACTCCAAGTCGCCATCGACGTCGTCGAAGGACTCCTGATCAGCGACCTTGCCTGTCCGAGGCCGGCGCTTGATGGGATAAGACTGCGGTGAATATCCGTCTATACGCATAACAGAATGCTCAGTATCAATGATGGCAATTTAGCGGCACTTTCCCAGCCGCGCAAATGCGCAAGTGATAACTAGAACACATAAAGCCGAAAAGGTTTAAAAACCGGGCAAAAAAATGACGACTGGCAATATTGGATGTGACTTCCGGGCTCTGGAATGACGTGTCGCCCGCTTTGAGAGTGCAGTTACCGTTCCGACTTGGGCGTGGCGACCTTGTCCCGCAGATACACCGGCTGGGCATCGTCGGCCGGGATGGCTTCGCCGCGTTCCCAGGCGAAGCGGGCTAGGGCCAACAGGTCTTCGGCGTGGGGCAACAGGCTGGCGTTCTGGCCGCTGAGGTTGACGGCAATACGTTCGCCATACCCCCAACCGGTGCCGGCGCCAAACCACTCACCCGTCGCATCGGTCGGCAACGCCGCAACCTCGGGCGGCAGCACCGCCTCGGCCCCCACCAGACGCATCTCGCCAGCGATCTCGCGGTAGCAGCCCCAGTACACCTCGTCCATGCGCGCATCGATAGCCGCAGCCACCTGATGGGCGCCGTGTTCACGCAAGGCACGCTGGGCCAGCACGGCCAGGTTCGACACCGGCAACACCGGACGCTCCAGCGCGAACGCCAGCCCCTGCACGACACCGATGGCGATGCGCACACCGGTGAAGGCCCCCGGGCCACGACCAAAGGCAATCGCATCCACAGCCTGCAAGGTGGTGCCAGCATCGCTGAGCAATTGCTGGATCATCGGCAACAGTTTCTGAGCGTGCAGGCGTGGAATCACCTCGTAATGGCTCGTGACCTTGCCGTCGTGCAGCAGGGCAACGGAGCAAGCTTCAGTCGCGGTGTCCAGGGCCAGCAAGGTGCTCATCGATGTGTCCGTCAATCAAGGAAAAAAAGGGGCGCCAGTATAAACAACTACGGCCCGCAAGCGGGCCGTAGTTGGTGCAACCGAGCAGACTTTTCAGCTCAGCGCTTCAAGCACCTTGCCGGTGATCGCATCGACTGTGCCGACGCCCGGGATGTGGCTGTACTTGGGCTTGCCACCAGTCTTGGCGGACAGCTTCTGGTAGAAGTCCACCAGCGGCTTGGTCTGGGAGTGGTAGACCGACAGGCGATGACGCACGGTTTCTTCAGTGTCGTCCTTGCGCTGCACCAGTTCCTCACCGGTGAGGTCGTCCTTGCCAGCAACTTTCGGCGGGTTGTAGACGGTGTGGTAGACGCGGCCGGAAGGCTCGTGGACGCGACGCCCGGCAATACGCTGGACGATCTCTTCGTCGTCGACGGCGATTTCAACGACGTGATCCAGTTCCACGCCGGCTTCCACCAGGGCTTCGGCCTGTGGAATGGTGCGTGGGAAACCGTCGAAGAGGAAGCCCTTGGCGCAGTCGGATTGAGCGATGCGATCCTTGACCAGGGCAATGATCAGGTCATCCGACACCAGGCCGCCAGCGTCCATGATGCTCTTGGCCTTGATGCCCAGCTCGGTGCCGGCCTTGACCGCTGCACGCAACATGTCGCCGGTGGAGATTTGCGGGATACCGAATTTTTCGGTGATGAACTTTGCCTGAGTACCTTTACCGGCCCCGGGAGCTCCCAGCAGAATGACGCGCATCGATGTGCTCCTCAATTTTTTTATGTAAAACGCTCGGATTCGCCTCGTCGGGCCAATCTCGGAAAACTGGAATCGTGACCGCCCAAACGGCCAAAGGCTGATCAAGATACACAGCAGGCCCGACCCACACAAGCCGCCGAAAGTCGGAGGAACCGGCGTCCGACGCGACCTTTGGAGGAGGTGGCGAGAGTCGCAACCGGGCAACAAACTGTCGCCTGGCCGACCTGCTCCCATTCCTGCAAGGCAACGCCCGGCGACACCGGGCGAGCCGTTTCGAGGCGCCGCTTGAGCTTAGCCGGTGTTGCGCAATCCGGCGGCGATACCCGCCACAGACACCAGCAATGCTTGCTCCACGGGGCTGCCCTGGGCGACGTCCTGTTCTCGCGAGCGGGCCAGCAGTTCAGCCTGCAACAGGTGCAAGGGGTCGAGGTAGGTGTTGCGCAGGCGAATGAATTCGAGTGTCTCTGGGCTATGTGCCAGTAGTTGCGACTGGCCGGTCAAACCCAGCACCACGGAACAGGCCTGCGACAATAGGTCGCGTAAATGCGTCCCCAAAGGTCGCAGTGCAGGCTCCACCAGACGCTCGTCGTAGGAGCGCGCAATATCGGCATCGGCCTTGGCCAGTACCATTTCCAGCATGTCGATGCGGGTCCGGAAGAACGGCCACTGCTCGCGCATCTGCCCCAGCAACTCGCCTTCGCCTCGTTCCAGGGCCTTGCCCAGGGCAGTTTCCCAACCGAGCCAGGCCGGCAGCATCAAGCGGGTCTGGGTCCAGCCGAAAATCCACGGAATCGCCCGCAGGCTTTCGATGCCACCGGCCCGGCGTTTGGCCGGCCGGCTGCCCAGGGGCAGGCGCCCCAGTTCCTGCTCCGGGGTGGATTGCCGGAAGTACTCGACGAACTGGGGGTTCTCCCGCACCACGGCACGGTAGGCATTGACGCCGTCGGCCGCCAGTTCGTCCATCAGGTGCCGCCATTCGGGCGTGGGTGGCGGCGGCGGAAGCAGGGTCGCTTCCAGCACAGCCGCGAGGTACAGGTTGAGGTTCTGCTCGGCGATGTCCGGTAGGCCGAATTTGAAACGAATCATTTCGCCCTGCTCGGTGGTGCGGAAACGTCCCGCCACCGATCCCGGGGGCTGGGACAGAATCGCCGCGTGGGCCGGGCCGCCGCCACGGCCGACCGTGCCGCCACGACCATGGAACAGCAGCAATTCGACCTGCTGCTCGCGACAGATCTCCACTAGCCGTTCCTGGGCCCGATACTGTGCCCAGGCCGCCGCGGTAGTCCCCGCGTCCTTGGCCGAATCGGAATAGCCGATCATCACTTCCTGGGGCCCCTGGAGGCGCGCGCGATAACCCGGCAGCAGCAACAGCCGCTCGATCACCGGCCCGGCGTTGTCCAGGTCGGCCAGGGTTTCGAACAGGGGCACCACGCGCATCGGCCGCAGCACCCCGGCCTCTTTCAGCAGCAGTTGTACCGCCAGCACATCGGAAGCCGCGCCGGCCATGGAAATCACATAGGAGCCCAGGGACGCCGCCGGCGCCGCCGCGACCTCCCGGCAGGTGGCCAGGACTTCCGCCGTATCGGCCGACGGCTTGAAATTGGCCGGCAGCAACGGTCGGCGGTTATTCAGTTCGTCCAGCAGGAAGCCGATGCGCCGCTCCTCGCTCCATTCCTCATAGCGCCCCAGCCCCAGGTAGTCGGTGATTTCCGTCATGGCCGCCGTGTGGCGGGTCGAATCCTGGCGCACGTCGAGCCGCACCAGGAACAACCCGAAGGTCACCGCCCGACGCAGGCAATCGAGCAGCGGACCGTCGGCGATCACGCCCATGCCGCAATCGTGCAGCGACTGGTAGCACAGCTCCAGGGGATCCAGCAGTTCGCGGTTGTTCTGCAATACCTCCGCGCTCGCCGGTGTGGTGGCTTTCAGGGATGCCTGGGCCCAGTTGCGCGTAGCGCGCAGGCGTTCGCGCAGTTGCTTGAGCACGGCACGGTAGGGTTCGGCGCTGTCGCCGGCCTGGGCACGCAAGGCCTCGCTGGCCTTCTGCATGGACAGGTCGGCGGCCAGTTGATCGACATCGCGCAAATACAAGTCCGCCGCCATCCACCGCGCCAGCAACAGCACTTCACGGGTCACTGCGGCGGTGACATTCGGGTTGCCGTCGCGGTCACCGCCCATCCATGAAGCAAAGCGCACCGGCGCCGCCTCCAGCGGCAGGCGCAGCCCGGTAGCGGCATGCAGGGCCTGGTCGGCCTTGCGCAGGTAATTGGGAATGGCCTGCCACAGCGAATGCTCGATCACCGCGAAGCCCCACTTGGCTTCGTCCACGGGGGTCGGGCGGGTGCGGCGGATTTCCTCGGTGTGCCAGGCTTCGGCGATCAGCCGCTGCAGACGCCCGTGGATCTGTGCACGCTCGGCACTGGTCAGGTCGCGGTGATCCTGGGCCGCCAGTTGCCCGGCGATGGCATCGTATTTCTGGATGAGGGTGCGGCGGGCCACTTCGGTGGGGTGGGCCGTGAGCACCAGCTCGATCTCCAGGCGCCCCAGTTGCCGCGCCAGGGATTCGGCGCTATGGCCTTCGGCGCGCAACCGGGCGAGCAACTCAGGCAACACCCGCGCCTCGAACGGCGCTGGCTGCGACTCTTCGCGGCGGTGGATGAGCTGGTACTGCTCGGCAATGTTCGCCAGGTTGAGGAACTGGTTGAACGCCCGCGCCACCGGCAGCAGTTCGTCTTCGCTCAACTGGTTGAGACTGGCACTGAGTTCGGCGTCCACGGAGCCGCGTCGATCGGCCTTGGCGCCCTTGCGGATCTGCTCGATCTTGTCGAGAAACCTGTCCCCGTACTGTTCGCGGATGGTATTGCCCAGCAGTTCCCCGAGCAGGTGGACATCCTCGCGCAAGCGGGCATCGATATCGGTCATCAGCAGTTCTCCAGCAAAAAAGGTCCGGACAGCTCTTGGGTGAGACGTTCACAAGAGAGTGCCGATGCCAGCCACGTATGACAAGCGACGAAGGGTCTTTAAACCTTGTCGGACAAAGCTAGTCTCATTAGTAAGCCACACGACGGCTTGTCACTCACCGTGCCTGCCACGAACAGGTTTAATGAGGTCATCATGAAAATCCGTGAGCTTGCCCAACATTGGGAAGAGAACGCCAAGGGCCACCTGACCCAGACCGGCTACACCATTCACCTGGATATGGAAGCCGCCGCGCGCCTTGCCGCGATCTGCGACATGTATCCCAAGCGCCAGCCCGAGGAACTGCTCGGTGAACTGATCGGCGCTGCCCTGGAGGAACTGGAAGCGAGCTTCCCGTACATCAAGGGCTCCCAAGTGGTCGCCACCGATGAAGAAGGCGACCCGCTGTACGAAGACGTCGGCCCAACGCCGCGTTTTCTCGCCCTGTCCCGTCGTCATCTGCATGAGCTCTGTTCACAGAACGACAAGTCGAAACACTGACACCTCTTCCGTTTTCATCTCGATGCCAGCGCCGTGAGCGGCGCTGAAAATACCGCTGCGCGCCAGGAAAGTTCAGCTTTTTTGCGCCTGACCGATCAGTCAGCAAAGCTTTTTGGCGATTGGCCATCTTCGCTGAACTTTTGAAAAACGCCTCGGGTCACACCGAATAACCATACTGGAACGGTTGTTTAAATAAACGCGCCTGGCACCAGCATCAAAACGGACGTCAAGGCTTCGGTTCCAGCATGGATCTGTAGTTTCCCAGGAGTTTTCCAATGGAGTTGAAGCCTATGAATACCTGCACTGCCAAACCCTCATTCAATGGCCTGCGTGGTCTGAAGTTGGCTGCCCTGGCCATCGGAAGCAGCTTCATCCTCGCAGGATGCGCCGGCAATCCACCTTCGGAGCAGTACGCAGTCACGCAATCGGCCGTCAACAGCGCCGTCAGCGCCGGCGGTACCGAATTCGCCGCGGTGGAAATGAAGTCGGCCCAGGACAAGCTCAAACAAGCCGAGCTGGCCATGCACGACAAGAAATACGACGAAGCCAGGCGTCTGGCCGAACAGGCCGAGTGGGACGCCCGTGTCGCTGAACGCAAGGCCCAGGCCGCCAAGGCCGAACAGGCACTCAAGGACTCCCAGAAAGGGGTTCAGGAACTGCGTCAGGAAGGCATGAACAAGGTTCAGTAAACCGTTCGCGCCACGACGTATTTCTCATTGATAAAAGGACGACAGACTATGATGCACAAACATTTGATGATGCCCGCCCTGCTCGCTGCCTGCGTAGCCTTGGCCGCTTGCTCCCACGACCCGAACGCGAACCTGGAACAGGCCCGCACCAACTACAACGGCCTGCAAGCCGACCCGGCAGCGACCAAGGTGGCCGCGCTGGAAACCAAAGACGCCGCCGATTTCCTGGCCAAGGCCGACAAGGCCTATCTGGATCGGGAAGACGAAGCCAAGGTCGACCAGTTGGCCTACCTGACCAACCAGCGCGTCGAAGTGGCCAAGCAGACCATTGCCCTGCGTAACGCCGAGATGGAGCTGAAAAACGCCGGCGACGAACGCGCTCGTGCCTTGCTCGACGCCCGCAACGCGCAGATCAAGCAACTGCAGGACAGCCTCAACGCCAAGCAGACCGAGCGCGGCACCCTGGTGACCTTCGGCGACGTGCTGTTTGCCACCAACAAGTCCGAGCTGCGTTCCAGCGGCCTGGTCAACGTGAATAAACTGGCCCAGTTCCTCCAGGAAAACCCTGACCGCAAGGTCATCGTCGAAGGCTACACCGACAGCACCGGTTCGGATTCCTATAACCAGTCGCTGTCCGAACGCCGCGCCAGTTCCGTGCGCACCGCCCTGGTGAAAATGGGCGTCGATCCAGCCCGCGTCGTGACCCAGGGTTATGGCAAGGAATTCCCGGTGGCCGACAACAACAGCGTTTCGGGCCGAGCCATGAACCGTCGGGTGGAGGTCACCATCTCCAACGACAACCAGCCAGTGGCACCACGTTCGAGCATGAGCGCCAACTGATCGATCGAGTGCAACAAAAAAGCCCCGCCTGAGCAACTCAGGCGGGGCTTTTTATCGCCGAATATTTTCCTCCTGTGGGAGCGAGCCGGCTCGCGATGGCGTCTGTTCAGTCAGTCATGCATGGACTGACACTCCGCCATCGCGAGCAGGCTCGCTCCCACAGGGGCTCACCGACCTTCATGGCATTACGGCTGAAGCTTCTGCGGCGTCTCCTGCCCCATGCACCGCACCGCGCGTTTCTTTTCATTGACCAGCACGCCCGTCAGGCCCTTCTGTTCGGTGTCGAACAGCACCAGCACGCCATCGATGCACTGGGCCACCTGGGGCGCCGGCTCAAGGGAAACCTTGTAGTCTTCTCCCGGCATGGTCTTGAGCATGGTGAACTCATTGAGCAACAGCGCATCCTCGGGTTTGGCGAAGTGCAGGTAGCCGTAGTACCACAGCACCGCGACGGTGCCGAGGATGCTGCAGATACCAGTGATGATCAGGGGGATGGCGTTGCGTTCTTCGCTCATTGCGGGCTCTCTGGAGATTCAACAGGGGATTTCGGGTAATTCGGGACTTCGCCCAGGCGGCGCAGCCCGTCGAAGTGTTGCGGGTCGTCGAGGTAGCGCAGCATCACGGTTCGCCAGACCGGGTCGGCGAACGTCTGCACGTGCCCGCCACGAGTCAGCTGCAGGACTCGCGGCGGCGGCGCAGCTTGATACAGGCGGATACCGTTGGAAAGAGGCACGATAGGATCGTCGAGGCTGTGATAGATCAACTTTGGCACGCCTTTCAATTGGGCGATGGAGCCGATGGCGCTGTCGCCGTCGGGCACCAGCCAGGACAACGGCACCTGGAAGGCCCAGGTCAGCCACGACGTGCTCAGGGCAAAACGTCCCACGTCGCGATAACTGGCGGGCACGCCGTCGAGTACCAGGGCCTTGAGTTGCTGCTGGCGCTGCGGGTGATCGACCAGGTAATGCACCGCCAGCGCGCCACCCAGGCTTTGGCCGAGTAGCACCAACGGCTTGCCCTGGACCTCCGGCGCCTGGTCGAGCCACTTGAATGCCGCGTCGATGTCCTGGTAGATCGCCGGCAGGCTCGCCTCGCCTTCGGACAAGCCATAACCGCGATAATCCACCATCAACACCTGATAGCCCTGCTCCGGCAGCCACCAGCTACCGCCCAGGTGCCAGGCGAGGTTACCGCCGTTACCATGCAGGTGCAGCACCGTCCCCTTGACCTCGACACCCTGCTTGACCGGCAGCCACCAGCCATGGAGCTTCAAGCCATCGGCGGTGAGCAGGGTGACGTCACGGTATTCGAGCCGCGCCCGCTCCGGCGTAAAGGGCTGGCCGCGCTCGGGGTAGAACAACAACGAACTGCAACCACTCAGGGCCAGCAACAGGCAAAAGATGCCGAGGGTTCGCATCCGGTGAACCTCGCATAAGTTTGAAGTTGAAACACAGTCCTTGTGGGAGCGGGCTTGCTCGCGAAGGCGGTGGATCAGTCGCCATAATTGTTATCTGACCCACCGCCTTCGCGAGCAAGCCCGCTCCCACCCTTGAGCCATATGAGGCTTACAGGATATTGGAATAATCCGCTTCGATCCGGTCCAGGCTCAGATGGTTCAGGAAGTTTGAGAAACACATCCAGGCCGACAGTGCGTTCATGTCGCGGAACTGGTCGGGCAGGTACTTGGGCGGCACCACCAGGCCTTCGTCCACCAACTGCCGCAAGGTACGCATGTCCTCGAGGGTGGTCTTGCCGCAGAACAGCAGCGGCACCTGCTCCAGCTTGCCTTTACGCACGGCCAACTGAATGTAGTTGTAAACCATGATGAAGCCCTTGAGGTAGGACAAGTCTTTGGTGAATGGCAGGCCGTTCGGCACCGAGCCACGGAAAACCCGGCTGGCATTGCCGTAGCTTTCGGCCATTTCAAAGCCCTGCTCACGGAAGAACTCGAAGACCTGCAGGAAATCGGCCCCTTCCTCCACCATATGGATGGCGCGAGTGCGGTTGGTGAGCTTGCGCAAGCGGCTCGGGTAGGAGGCAAACGTGATGATTTCCATCAGGATCGCCAGGCCTTCCTGGGTCACGGTGGACGAGGGCGGGCCCTTGGACAGGAACGTGCAGATCGGCTGGTTCAAGCCGTTGAGGGTCGTGCCGACGTGTACAAGGCCTTCATGGACCTCCAGGGCCCGCACGTCCCGTTCGTTGAACATCGCGTCGGCGCGGATCTTGATGTAGTCGGCCCCCGCCGCCGCGTCCGCGACGATTCCGTCGGACTCGAACACCCGAATGGTTTCCTCGGCTTCGCCGAAGACCCGGTTGAGGCGATGCTGCAGCAGTCCGACCGCTTCCTTGGCGCTGAGAACCTTGGGCTCGTCCTTCAAATCGCCACGGCCATCGATGTTGTTCAGGTAGTCGGACAGCATCAGGCCCAGGTCGGACAGGGTCGGGTCGCCGGCATGGAAAGCGTCGGAGGCGGCGCCGTAGAGCTCCTGGGAAATCAGCCCGAAGTCCTCGGTGCCGCGCGCTTCGAGCATGCGCACCACCATGCGGTATTCCTTGCACATGCGGCGCATGATCTGGCCGACCGGGTTGAACTGCCCAAGCTGACGGGTAATGTCGCGCTCGATGTTCTGGAACTCCAGCTTGACCTTGCTGGAATCGAAGGACAGCGGCCGGTTGAGGTAATAATCACGGTCCACGGCAGGCGGTTCCTTGCCCTTGGCCTTGAGGAACCCCTTGCGGATGTTCTCGTCCCATTTCACCGCGTCGAGAATGCGAATCGGCGTTTGCGCCAGCACTATGCGATCGGACAAGGTGCGTATCGTCTGCTGGTAATCGTCCACCCGGAACTCCTGTGAAAAACGTCCGCTTGCTGCTGTTATTGATGGTTGAGTCTATTGGGCTTTGAGCCGCTGGTAACGCACGGCTTCCGAGAACACATCGGAATTGGCCGGGTCGTCGAGATAACTGAAGACCCTGCTCATGTCGCTGTCCACCAGGACCCCATCGCCCTCCTCGCTCCGGTTCGGCTGGCCGCTGAGGATTTTCTGGCCGATGGCCTGGTTGATCTGTTCCATGTCCAGGTTGTAGACCACCAGTTCCTGCTTGTCGGTCAGTTCGAAACCGGCAATCACGAAATGCCCGCCATACCGGGCCGGCACCTTGGCCGACAGGTACCAGCGGCTGCCATGACGGGAAACGGTCAGGGGAATGGCCTCTCGTTCCTGGGGCCTGGCCCTGAAATAGCTGATGGCCTGGTAGCGGTGCTTGCCGACTTTCGTCAGTTCCAGGTTCAGCGGTTCCCCCCAGGCATTGGTGCTGGTCCAGTGCCCGAGCAGGCCCTTGGGCGCGGCCTCGGCGTCGGGCAAGGGCGCCTTGAAAGACACCAGGCAGCCGCTGAGCAGCAGCAAAGACATGGCCATTACAACGGCACGCCAGGCTTTCATTGGAACTCCCTATGGCTGGCGACTGGACCCTTGTGGGGTGGGGGTTTTTCCCCACGCCACATTTTTCTATCTTTTCTCCAGAT
>NZ_JBMDKO010000080.1:0-15095 GCF_057809755.1 Pseudomonas sp. FG13 | reverse complement strand
ACTCGCGACCCCGACCTTGGCAAGGTCGTGCTCTACCAACTGAGCTATTCCCGCATTGGCGTCCCCTAGGGGACTCGAACCCCTGTTACCGCCGTGAAAGGGCGGTGTCCTAGGCCACTAGACGAAGGGGACACACGTACAACATTCACTGCTTATGGCGCTTGGCTGAGTGCTTTACGCTGTAAGTGGCGCGCATTCTATGGATGGATTGAGGGGTCGTCAACCCCCAGATATAAATTTATTTAAATCAATGACTTCGACCGGTTTGAGGAGCGATTCGCAGATTTTGCCTGTCCAGTCTCTGACGCCTATATTCTGTCGCCCGCCAAGACGTTATAGTCGCGCCCGGCAAATAGTGGCAATGTGCATCCACGCTACCGTGCCCCTGGTAAGCAGCACGCCCGTCTAATCTCGTCGCTCGGGCCTATGCGCTTAAAAGCCTAGCCACTACACTGATCCATGCGAACCCTATTAAAGAGGTCTTACCGGTGACACCACTCATGATCACCCTGCTCGTCGTAGCCGGGATCGCATTGTTGATCGCCATTGGCTATATGAACCATGTGGCGGAAAACAACAAGCTGGAAAAGGCCCGTACCAAGATCGAGCTCAACGACCGGCTGCGTCGTTGCGGCGAGCTCACCGAAACCTTCCCCGGCCAGTTGATGACTCCGTCCCTGAAGCTGCTGATCACCCGCCTTGAGATTAACGTCTGCCAGCGCTTGCTGGGCATGGAGAAGACCAATGCGGCGGTGAAGGCGCGCCTGGACGAACTGAACGCCCTGGCGGCCCAGGGCGAATCGATCCCGGTGAACAATCCTCCGGCACCGATCCAGACCGAAGCCAAGGCCAAGGACGTGCGGTTCCTGCTCGAGGCCTTGCACGGCCAGATCACCCGCGCCGCCCAGGACGGGTTCCTGCCGCCCAACGAAGCCAAGCGCTGGATCCGCGAAGTCCGGCACATTCTGGTGCTGCTGCACATCGAGTTCTTCAACAACCTCGGCCAACAGGCCCTGCAGCAGGAGCAACCTGGGCAGGCTCGCCTGGCATTTGAACGTGGCGTGCAATACCTGCGTAAACAGCAGGAACCACAGCTCTACGCCGAGCAGCTGGCTTACCTCGAGAAACTCCTGGCCCGCGTCAATGCCATGGTCCTGGCCAGCACCAAGGCGGCCGAAGGTGAAGTCAATCAGCTGACCGAAGGTTTGAAGGAAGACGAAATCAACGATGAGTGGAAGAAGAAAAAGGTTTACGACTGAGGCCAAGTCGAACCTTATTGTGGCGAGGGGATTTATCCCCGCAGGGCTGCGAAGCAGCCCTACGTTATTAACTGATACACCGAGTGTTCAGGTTTTTGGGGCCGCTTCGCGGCCCAGCGGGGCGATGCGACATTTCGATAAATCCCCTCGTCGCCACAGGTTATGGTCTCAAGCTGCCTACGTCACAACCTGAAATGCCCCACCATCCCCTTCAGCTCGACACCTAACTGCGCCAGTTCAATGCTGGACGCGGCGTTGCCTTGCATCGCCAGGGAGGACTGATCGGCACTGGCGCGGATGCTGGTAACGCTGCGGTTGATTTCTTCGGCGACCGAGCTCTGCTGTTCAGCTGCGGCAGCGATCTGCTGGTTCATCTGCTGGATCAACGACACGGCTGCCGCAATGCTGCCCAAGGCACTTTCAGTCTGCAGGGCATCGCTGACCGCCATCTTCACCAGTTCGCCGCTGCTCTGGATCTGCTGCACGGACGTCTGGGCGGCCGAACGCAAGGCGCTCACCAACCGCTCGATTTCCTCGGTCGATTGTTGTGTGCGCTTGGCCAGGGCCCGCACCTCATCGGCCACCACCGCAAACCCCCTGCCCTGCTCACCGGCACGAGCCGCCTCGATGGCGGCATTGAGCGCCAGCAGGTTGGTTTGCTCGGCAACGCTCTTGATCACGCTCAATACCGTGCCGATGTTCTGGATCTCGGCGCTGAGGCTTTCGATGCTGGAACTGGCCGACGTGGCCGAGTCGGCCAGTTGCTCGATACGCACCATGCTCTGACGCACCACCTGTTGACCGCTTTCGACTTTGTCGTCGGCGGTCTGGGCCGCCTGGGCCGCTTCTTCGGCATTGCGCGCCACATCGTGCACGGTGGCGGTCATCTGGTTCATGGCCGTGGCAACCTGCTCGGTTTCCTCTTTCTGGCTGCTGACTTCCAGGTTGGTCTGTTCGGTCACGGCCGACAAGGATTGGGCGGAGTTGGCCAGCTGCTCGATCCCGGACTGCAACCCACTGACGATACTGCTCAGTCCCGCTCCCATCTGCTGCATGGCCAGCATCAACTGCCCTATTTCATCCCGGCGCGTCACGTCGACCGTTGCAGTCAAGTCCCCTCCGGCAATTTGCTGGGCGACACGAATGACGCTGCGCAACGGTGCCACGATCAGTCGGGTAATGACCCAGGCCGCAATCAACCCCACCAGCAACGCCAGGGCCGACGAACCGATGATCAACAACGAGTTCTTTTTCAACTCGGCCTGCATGGCCTGGTCTTCGGCGGCATAGGCCTGGTCAACCCGCTCCACCACCTGGGCAGCCCGTTCGCGCAGTTGCCCGGAGATGACCTTCTCCTGGGCCAGCAGACCGGTGTATTCGGCAAGCTTCTCGCTGAATCCAGCGATGTGCCCGGCCACTTCGTTGATGACGGTCTGGTAGCCCGGATCCTTGATCGCGGTCTTGAGGATTTCGGCCTGCTTCATGGCCTGCTCGGCCTGTTCGATCTGGCCCTGCCCGGCGTCCTCGCTGCCCTTGCGGGTCTGATCGAGGCGCACCCGCGCCTCATTCATGGCCACCAGCATCAACCGCGACACCTCGCTGACCTGGTTGGCTTGTTCGACGAACTCGGCGCCCTCCTTGCCCTGGGTGTCTTTCAACGTGTAGGTGCCATCATCCGCCAACCCCGCCCGCAACACATCGAGGTTATTGGCGACGCTGGACACCGACCAACTGGCCATATCCAGCGCCAGGTCCTTGCTCTGGCTCAATCCGACGAACTCGTCGAACGCCTTGCGATACGCCACAAGGGCCTGCTCCACATCGTTCATCACCGGCACATTGGCAGCCGACTGCGCCTTGAGTTCGTTTGCCTTGGCAATCAAGCTGTCGACGCCCTGGTGCAGGGCATCGACCGTCTTGGGATCGGAGCGCAATGCATAGTCCCGTTCAAGCAGCCGGACCTTGAGCAACTCGCTACTGAGCGAGGACATCTGCTTCAAGCCATCGAAGCGTTGACTGATGGTTTGCAAGGACCAGACGCCGATGGCCGCCACGACAGCCGTGAGCAGCAGCACCAGGACAAACCCGATCCCCAACTTCTTTGCCATACCCAGGTTGGCAAAACGTCTCTGCACGGCCGAAATCATTGCGCTCAGTCCTCTGCCAGTGTGTGTAATCGCAGATTCGCAACGAGACACCCCATCGCACAAGATGCTGGCGTCGGAATAATGGCAAAAAGCTACGGCCTCGTCGTTTTCAGAACGCTTGAGGTCGATCCAGACCCGTGGCCCGGAAGAACGCCAGCGCTCTGGAATCCCGGGCATAGGCTACGTTGATCCGTAGCCAGTCACTGTCGACACCCGAAGGGCTGAACGCCGTACGCGAAGACAGTAGCACGCCGAACCGCTTGGCCAGGCGCTGTAATCCAGCGTAGTCGCACATGGGCGGACGTGCCCAGATGAACAGCCCGCCGGCCGGCTTGCCGAAGACCGTCCAGTCGGCGTCTTCCAGTACCTGGAGCACCGCCGCCATATCGGTCCCCAGGCGTTGCCGCTGGCGCTGGACCAGCTTGCGATAGGCGCCGTTGGCCAACAGGCCGGCGACAACCGATTCACAGAACCGCGAACCGCCCATGCTGGTGACCTCCTTGACCTTGCTCAACCGCTCGATGATCGCAGCCCCGGCCACCACGAACCCGACCCGCAAGGAACTGCTCAAGGTTTTCGAGAAGCTGCCCACGTAAAGAACGTCGGCGTCCAACGCTGCCAGCCGGGTCCGCGTCGTGCTCTGGAAGTCGGCATAGACGTCGTCTTCGATGACCAGCACGGCGTGCTTGCGGGTCAATTGCAGCAGCCGCTGGGCCACGGCCGGCGCCAGGCAACTGCCGGTTGGGTTGTGACACGCGCTGTTGATGAACAAGGCGCTGGGCCGATGAGTCGCCAACAACGCTTGCAACGCATCGACATCCGGGCCCCGTGGTGTCCTGGGTAACTCGATCATGTCGATCCCGTGGAGCCTGAGCAGCTCGAACAGCTTCGAATAGCCGGGACTTTCCACCACGACGCAACACCCCGGCCGCAACAATGTGCGCACGATCAGGTCCAGGCCGTGGGTCGCCCCCGTCGTCGTCAGGATGAGGTTTTCATCCACATTGATGTTGAGCTGCTTCAGCCGCCTGGACAGTTGTTCACGCAGGGCAGGCAATCCCTGCGGCGTGCTGTAGTTGAACAGCCCCGCCATGTCGGTGCGGGAGACCTGGCGAATCGCATAGGCCAGGTCATCGCTTTCACGCCAACGTTCGGGCAATCCGCCACTGCCCAACTTCAGCTCCCACTGCACATTGTCGGCTGAATCGGCCCGAACACCCTGCACGTCGTCCGGCACACCCTTGTCGAAAGGCTCTGGCCTGATCGAAGAAGGTGATGCGACAAAAAAGCCCGAGCCATGACGGGAGGACAATATCCCTTGGGCAACCAGGCGTTCACACGCTTCATTGACGCTGGACTGGCTGAGCAGATTCTCCCGCGCCAATTGACGGATGGAGGGCAGACGAGTCCCCGGTTGCACCTCGGCCTGTCGAATCCAGCCGGCCAGCGCGTCGACGATTTGCTGCACGACAGGCACCAGGGCCTGCCGGTCGATTCTCAACTCCATGAGTAACCAAGCTCCTAAGCGATTGTTTTATTTCCAGAAACAGTCGGTTTCCCGATGGAAGTTAAGCACAGGGTGTCGCCGGACGATGTACGACAACGTCGCCAAAAGGGTCGATTCTCATGCCTTGAAACACATTGATGGGCAGGTCTAGGGAATTTCCGGCCGCCCAAGAAAAAGCCCGCAGCAAGCGCGGGCTTTTTCCTACAACCCACCGCCTTCAGAAAGCCGTGACACCGCCGTCCACCGCCAGCGAATGGCCAGTGGTGAACGCTGCGCCATCGCTGCACAAATACAGCACGGCGCTGGCGATTTCCTCGACCTTGCCGATACGTCCTACCGGGTGCATGGCGTTGGCGAATTCGCCCTTCTTCGGGTCAGACTCATAGGCACGGCGGAACATGTCGGTATCGATCACCGCCGGGCAGACCGCGTTCACACGGATCTTCTTCTTGGCGTATTCGATGGCGGCCGATTTGGTCAGGCCGATCACGGCATGCTTGGAGGCCGCGTAGATGCTCATTTTCGGCGCCGCGCCCAGGCCAGCCACCGAAGCGGTATTGACGATGGCACCGCCACCCTGGGCCAGCAACAGCGGCAACTGGTATTTCATGCACAGCCAGACGCCCTTCACATTGACGCCCATGATCGCGTCGTACTCATCGAGGGTGCCGTCGGCCAGCTTGCCCTTCTCGATCTCGATCCCGGCGTTGTTGAAGGCATAATCGAGACGACCGTAGGTGCTGATCACTTCGTTCATCAGGTTCTGCACGTCGCTTTCCAGTGTCACGTCGCAGCGTACGAACACCGCTTCGCCGCCGGCTTCGCGAATCAACTGCACCGTGCCCTCGCCACCCGCCACGTCCAGGTCGGCCACTACGACTTTCAGGCCCTCTGTGGCGAACGCACGGGCGGTGGCGCGGCCAATGCCCGCGGCGGCACCGGTGACTACGGCGACTTGTCCGGAAAACGTCATGCTCATGATCAGTTCCTTGAAGGATGCAGGGTGGCGCCAGTGTAGCCACAGCCATGCATGGCGCAGCAGCACTATCCAGGTGCCGGTTAGGCATGCATGGACACCAGTGATAACAGCCCCGGCGGTATTATCACCGGGTTGTATCGGTCTGCATTCGCTACCCCGGCAAACCTTGCGACAAGCGCTTCGAAGGGCTATCAACAAAGCTTCATTTCATCTCGAGTACCCACCATGACTGCCCAGACCAATCGCCAGTTCCTGCTCGCCAAACGCCCGGTGGGCGCCGCGACCCGCGAGACTTTCACTTATCAGCAAGTACCGGTCGGCGAACCGGCGGCCGGTCAGATCCTGGTGAAGAACGAGTACCTGTCCCTGGACCCGGCCATGCGCGGCTGGATGAACGAGGGCAAGTCCTATATCGCGCCGGTGGGCATCGGTGAAGTGATGCGCGCGTTGGGCGTGGGCCAGGTGATTGCCTCGAACAACCCAGGCTTTGCGGTCGGGGACTACGTCAATGGTGCACTGGGCGTGCAGGATTATTTCCTCGGCGAGCCAAGGGGTTTCTACAAGGTCGATCCGAAACTCGCGCCGTTGCCCCGTTACTTGTCCGCCTTGGGCATGACGGGCATGACCGCTTACTTTGCGCTGCTGGACGTCGGCGCCCCCAAGGCCGGTGAGACCGTGGTGCTATCGGGTGCCGCCGGTGCGGTGGGCAGCATCGCCGGGCAGATTGCCAAGATCAAAGGCTGTCGCGTGGTGGGCATTGCCGGTGGGGCCGACAAATGCAAGTTCCTGATCGATGAACTGGGCTTCGACGGTGCCATCGATTACAAGAGCGAAGACGTTCAGGCGGGCCTGAAACGCGAATGCCCCAAAGGCGTCGATGTGTATTTCGACAACGTCGGCGGCGACATCCTGGATGCTGTGCTCAGCCGCTTGAACCTCAAGGCCCGCGTGGTGATTTGTGGCGCCATCAGCCAATACAACAACAAGGAAGCGGTGAAGGGCCCCGCCAACTACCTGTCTCTGCTGGTGAACCGGGCGCGCATGGAAGGCTTCGTGGTCATGGACTACGCCGCCCAGTTCGCCGCCGCCGGCCAGGAAATGGCTGGCTGGATGGCCAAGGGGCAGCTCAAGAGCAAGGAAGACATTGTCGAGGGGCTGGAGACATTTCCCGAGACGCTGACCAAATTGTTCAGCGGGGAGAACTTCGGGAAACTCGTCCTCAAGGTCTGACCGGTCACGATCCAAAAACCTGTGGGAGCGAGCCTGCTCGCGATAGCGATCTGTCAGTTGACGGGGATGTCGACTGACACGGCCTCATCGCGATCAGGCTCGCTCCCACATTGGTTTTCAGTGCGGGATCAGGCCAGTTCGGCCACGACCGCCGCCAGGGCCTTGGCCGGATCCGCCGCCTGGCTGATCGGACGGCCGATCACCAGATAATCGGAGCCTGCATCCAGCGCCTGGCGCGGGGTCAGGATACGGCGTTGATCGTCTTGGGCGCTGCCCGCCGGACGGATACCCGGGGTGACCAATTGCAGCGACGGGTGCGCCGTTTTCAAGGCACTGGCTTCCAAGGCCGAGCAGACCAGGCCGTCCATACCAGCCTTCTCGGCCAGCGCCGCCAGGCGCAACACCTGCTCCTGAGGCTCGATGTCCAGGCCGATCCCCGCCAGGTCCTCACGCTCCATGCTGGTCAGCACGGTCACGCCGATCAACAACGGTTTCGGGCCACTGCGCTGATCCAGCACTTCACGGCAGGCCGCCATCATGCGCAGGCCACCGGAGCAGTGCACATTGACCATCCACACGCCCATCTCCGCGGCAGCCTTGACGGCCATGGCGGTGGTGTTGGGGATATCGTGGAATTTCAGGTCGAGGAACACTTCGAACCCCTTGTCACGCAGGGTGCCGACGATCTCCGACGCGCAGCTGGTGAACAGTTCCTTGCCGACTTTGACCCGGCAAAGTTTGGGGTCCAACTGGTCGGCCAGCTTCAGGGCGGCGTCACGGGTAGGGAAATCCAGGGCGACGATGATAGGCGTCTGGCAGGCGGACATGAGCGGGCTCTCAGGCAAGTCGAAATCGGCGCGCATTGTAGCGGAACCAGCGCCCGTGCGGGACCCGATGATCGGTAAATCATCATCGCGCCCTGGTGAGCATGGACAATTGTGCCTTTTGTGTCCAAGCCGATACATTCAAGACATCCGGGCAATACGCCAGCCCATTACTGTCCGCCGCCGCACCCCGTCCTTCCAGCCCTTCACGCCCTACGGCCTGAAGCCTATGCTGGAGCCACAACCTCGCCGCCTTCTTTGCCGTTGGCAGCTTACCTGGCAGATGATGCACCCATGCAGAACACCCCTGTTGCAAAGGCTGGCGGCCAACTGGCCTCAGGCGATGACAAGCGCTGGAGCATCCGCGCGCTGATCGTCGATGACGATGTGCCAATCCGCGAACTGCTGATCGATTACCTGGCCCGCTTCAACATTCGCGCCAGCGGCGTAACCGATGGCGCGGGCATGCGCCACGCCATGCAGACCGAGCATTTCGATGTGGTCGTGCTCGACCTGATGCTGCCGGGGGAAGACGGCTTGCAGTTATGTCGCTGGTTGCGCGCCGAATCGGATATTCCGATCCTGATGCTCACCGCCCGCTGCGAACCCACCGACCGTATCATCGGCCTGGAATTGGGCGCCGACGACTACATGGCCAAACCATTCGAGCCCAGGGAACTGGTGGCGCGGATCCAGACGATCCTGCGCCGGGTGCGCGACGACCGCACCGAGCAACGCGCCAACATCCGCTTCGACAACTGGCGGCTCAACAGCGTGCTGCGCCAGCTGATCTCCGCCGACGGGCTGGTCGTGCCATTGTCCAATGCCGAGTTCCGGCTGCTGTGGGTCTTCATCGAACGACCGCGTCGGGTGCTCAGCCGCGAACAACTGCTGGACGCCGCCCGTGGACGCTCCATCGAGGCGTTCGACCGCAGCATCGACCTGCTGGTCTCGCGCCTGCGCCAGAAACTGGGCGACGACCCCAAGGCCCCGCAGTTGATCAAGACCGTGCGTGGCGAGGGCTACCTGTTCGACGCGCGGGACATCGGCTGATGGGATTGCGCCTCGACTCCCTGTTCGGCCGCCTGTTTGGCGTGCTGCTATTGGCGATCGTCCTGGCCCATCTATTGGCCTTTGCCTGGTTCATCCACTACGACCAGCCGCCACCTCCCGGCCCACCTCCGGAGTTTTCCCGACACGGTGACGGACCACCACCCTTTGTGTCCTCCCCTTTCGCTCCGCCGCCCGAGCCCCGGCCCCGCCCCTGGTTCGGTGGCCCCGTGGTGCCGCTGACGTTCCAGTTCATATGTCTGATCATCGCGGCCTGGTACGGCGCCAAACTCCTGACCCGGCCAATCCAGCGTCTGAGCGATGCCGCCGAACGCCTGAGCGAGGACCTCGACAGCCCACCGCTGGACGAAACCGGCCCGCGGGAGGCCCGACAGGCGGCCCATACGTTCAACCTGATGCAAAAGCGTATTCGTGAGCAGGTCCAGCAGCGCTCACGCATGCTCGGGGCGGTGTCCCACGACCTGCGTACCCCACTGTCACGGCTGAAACTGCGCCTGGAACAGATCGACGACATCAAGCTGCAAGGCCAGATGCGCCAGGACCTGGACGACATGATCGGCATGCTCGACGCCACCCTGACCTACCTGCACGAACAGCGCACCAGCGAAGCGCTGCAATGGATGGACGTGCAGGCCCTTGTGGAATCCCTGAGCGAAAACGCCCAGGACCAGGGCGCCGACGTGCAATTCAGTGGTTCCTGCGCGCCCTTGCAGGTGCAACCCATGGCGCTGCGCTCGTGCCTCAACAACCTCATGGACAATGCCTTGCGCTACGCCGGGCACGCGTCGATTGCCCTGGAGGACCAGGGCTTGCAGGTACTGATCCGGGTCATCGACCATGGCCCGGGAATCGCCGAGGACAAACGCGAGGCGGTGTTCGAGCCGTTCTATCGCCTGGAAGGCTCACGCAACCGCAACTCCGGCGGCGTCGGCCTGGGCATGACCATTGCCCGGGAAGCCGCGGAACGCCTGGGCGGGCAACTGAGCCTGGAAGAAACGCCGGGCGGCGGGCTGACCGCTGTCATTCGCCTGCCTCGCGCTTGAGTCCCTGTGTGCCAAGCCACCTGTGGGAGCGAGCCTGCTCGCGATAGCGGTAAGTCAGCCAATGAATGGATAGCTGATCAACCGCAATCGCGAGCAGGCTCGCTCCCACAGGGGCCCCGGATGAGCCAGGGTTTTGTACTGCCCCCGGTACAAACCCCACATACCCACGACAACTGCCCCGCCGAGGCTGCATAAGCCGGTGCACCCACCGGCTATTTCACCCCAAGGAGAGTGCCCATGATCGGCAGCGTCAGCAGTAGCAGCTACTCGACGTACACCAGCCTCAACAGTACCGCGACCCACAATGCCCGCGGCCATCAGTTCCAAAAGGAACTGCTCGGCAAGCTCGACAGCAACGGCAATGGCTCGGTCGACCAGGATGAACTGAGCACGGCCCTGTCGCAGAAGAGCGACAACGGCATCCTGGTCAGCCTGAGTGACAATTTCGCTGACCTGGACAGTGACAGCAGCGGTGACCTGAACAACGATGAAATGGCGGCAATGGCCCCGCCGCCACCGCCTCCAGGTGACCGGCCGCCAAACACCGAGTTGGCCGATGCGCTGCTCAGCGTCCTGGACGCAGACGGCGACGGTTCAGTCAGCAGCGACGAGTTGAGCAACAGCCTTTCCAGCGCCGGCAGCAGCGCCGACAGCACGCAAGTGTTCTCGGCACTGGACAAGAACGAGGACGGTACCGTCAGCCTCGACGAACTCGCCGCCAGCCTCGCATCGTCATCGCCGCCACAACAGGCCCCCAGTGAAAGGCTGTTCAGCCAACTCGACAGCGATGGTGACGGCAGCGTCACCGCCAGCGAACTGACCAGCGTCTTGCAATCCAGCGACAGCTCCACCACTCAATCCAGCGTCAGCGAAGCGCTGAACAGGATGATCGCCAACCTCAGTCGGCAGTATTCGCTGGATGACGTGGCGAGCGTGGGGAAACATCTGAACGTGGCGACCTGATGCCCTAAGAGCCTGGACTCACAAGCGCCAGGCTCATTGATCAGTCCCACTTGTGGCGAGGGGATTTATCCCCGCTGGGCTGCGTAGCAGCCCCAAACTGCCTACATAGAAGCAATCTGAATACCGAGGCGCCAGCTTTTTAGGGCTGCTGCGCAGCCCAACGGGGATAAATCCCCTCGCCACAGATAAATCCCTCCACCACAAATAAATCTTTCACCACACTTAATTACCCATACCGAATCACCGCGCCTGGCTCTTGCTCCAATCCGTCAGCAGGCTGTACGCCACCGCCAGCAGCGTGGGGCCGATGAACAGGCCGATGAAGCCGAAAGCGATCAACCCACCGAACACCCCCAACAACACAATGACCAATGGCAGGTTTCCACCACGGCTGATCAAGTAGGGTTTGAGCACGTTGTCCACGCCGCTGATGATGAACATGCCCCAGATGCCGAGGAATATCGCCATCCCATATTCGCCCTTCCACACCAGCCAGGCCGTTGCGGGGATCCAGACCAGCGGCGGTCCCATGGGAATCAGGCTGAGCAGGAAGGTGGCGATGCCCAGTACCAGGGCACCCGGCACTCCGGCGATCAGGAAGCCGATCAGTGCCAGCAGGGCCTGGGCGGCGGCGGTGCCGATCACGCCGTTGACTACCCGTTGCACGGTACCCGCCACCAGCTCGATGTAGTAACCGGCACGGTCGCCGATCAGGCGTTCGAGCAGGCCGTGGACAAACGCCGCCAGGCGCGGGCCGTCGCGATAGAAAAAGAACACGAACACGATGCTCAGGGTCAGCTCGAGCATGCCGCCACCAATCTGCTTGCTGCGGGCCAGCAGCCAGTTGCCGACCTGCCCCAGATACGGCTTGATGGAAACCATCATCGCCGCCCCCTGCTGGTCGACGCTGTTCCAGATAGCGACGAGCCGCCCACCCACCAGCGGCAAGCCACCCAGCCAGGCCGGGGCATCGGGCAGGCCATCGACCTGCACGTCCCTGATGAACGCCGTGGCATCGCGTACATGATCGGCCAGGTTGAAACCCAACCACACCAGAGGCACCGCCACCAGCAACATCCAGCCCACCGTCAGCATCGCCGCCGCGAGGGATTCGCGACCATTGACCCAGCGGGTCAGCAGCCGCATCAGCGGCCAACTGGCGAAGGCCAGTACCGCTCCCCAGAACAGCGCCGACCAGAACGGAGCCATGACCCACAGGCTTGCGCCGAACAACACCAGGAGCAGGATCTGCACCAACAGCCGATCGTTATTGAGCATGAAAAGTCTCGAAGAATGAACAGGACCGGGGCAGCGGCGCAACGTCCGCCGTCCGGCACAGCTTAGCGCAGCAACTCAAGGTGAAGGCCCGCCGTATTGCCATCACCGGCCGCCTCCATCCGCGCCTCGCGAACCCCCTGCTCCGCCAGCGCCTGGCGCCAGGCCTCGGCCTTGGGGCCCGCGAGGCTGACCCGCAGGCCGGTGTCCAGGTTCAGCGCCCGAGCCAGCAGCCGTAGCCAGGTCTCGTCCGGCTCGTCGGCAAGACGTGGCAAATCCAGCACGCCGGTGTCCTTGAGCTGACGCAGCAGGGTGGCGGAGGTCGGCAGCAAGTCCCCCAGGGGAGCGCTCGCCTCGAACTGCTCGACATGCAGGTAGGCCTTGCGGTTGCCGCGGGTGATGCCGTACAGCGCAATCAAGGTGTTGTCTGCCGGTGGCGCCAGGCGCAGCAACAGATAGGCCTGGCCGTTGTCGGCACCGTAGAGCTTGGCGTTGCCGAACACTTCGTTGGCCCAGAGGCTGCTTTCCCCACAGTCACGGGCCTGGCACCAGTACAGCAGCTCGGCACCTTGCTGCTGCAAGGCTTCGCGGGCGACGGTAAAGGCCTGGGTAGCGGAATGTTCCGGCGGCAGCTCATAGGTCACCGACGTGACGGCACCGCGGCCATCGACCTGCCCGTCGAAACGCAACTGGCCGCTGATCTTGCGAATCGAGCCCAGGGGGTAGATGCGCTCGACGTCGCTGGTTTGCCGATAATCGACAATCTGCGCATCGGGCAGGCGCGGCACGCGCTCCAGGTCCCGGCTGCCGGGTACATCGGCGGCGAAAGACGCCGGGCTGATGCAGGCCAGCGCCAACCAGGTAAGTGAATGAACGAATGATTTCATCGGATCGACTTGGCCTGGCGCTCGTGGACGAAACCGGCGTCGTCCCTGCGCCACAAGGCGGGTAAACAGAGCTCTGTCATGGTGGTCTCCCTTTCAACCCGCCCAGCCTCGAGAGTTGCCCGGCGCAAGTCAAGAAGTGCTGAAGAACCGATTGAAACAGTCTGCTACAAGCACGGCACCGGTTTCGTCGTTCAGGTGCAAATGATGGCCGCCGGGCAATTGTTCATGACTGAAGGGTAGACGCTCCAGCAATTCGGGGTGCCGGGCCAGCATGCCCTCGGCTGCCACGATCAGATGGGCGGGACAACCGACCCGCGCCACGAAGGCCATGGCCTGTTCGTCGGTCAGGCGCAGCGGCGAGGGCAAGGTCAGACGATTGTCGGTGCGCCAGGTGTAGCCACCCGGCACCGGCATCAGGCCACGCTGGGCGAGCAGCTCGGCGGCCTCGCGGCTGACCGCCACCAGCCCTTTCATGCGGGCTTCGATGGCCCGGTCGAGGGTTTTGTAGACCGGTTTGGTCTTTTTCTGCAGATCGAGCTGCGCCTGCAGGGCCATGCCCATGCGTTCGGCCGCGTTGTCGCCCTGGGCCGTCGGCGGAATGATGCCGTCGATCAGCCCCAGGTGCGTCACCCGCTCCGGCAGGGACCCGGCCAACACCAGCGACACGATCGCGCCCAGGGAATGCCCCAGCAGGGCGAAACGTTGCAGGCCCAGTTGCTCGGCGACCTGCAGCACATCATGGGCATAGTCCCACAGGGCGTAGCCGGCACCGGGCGGGCGATGCCCCGAATGACCATGACCGGCCATGTCCAGGGCAATGATCCGCAAGCCCTCCAGCCGGGGGGCCAGGCGGGCGAAACTGTTGGCATTGTCCAGCCAGCCATGCAAGGCGATCACCGGGCGCCCATCTTCCGGTCCGAACAGGTGGGCTGCCAGTTCGATGTGGGGCAGGCTCAGGCGGACTTCCTCGACTCCGTTCATGCGCTGCGCCCTTGCCAACGTTGGAACAGCCCCTTGAGCAGGTCAGCCGTGTCCAGAGGATGCTCCAGGGGAAACATATGGCCGCCGGGCATGCTCAAGGACTCGCCCAGGGGCATGCTGCCCACCGAGCGAGCGTGATGACGCATCACCACGCGGCTTTGTCGGCCTCGCACTACCGCCAAGGGCAACTTGAGCGTGCGGGTCCGACCGGGACTGGTGTGTGGCACGCCGCGGTAGATGCTGATTTCCGTGGCTGGATCGAAGCGCAGTCGCAGGCGGTCACCGACTTGTTGCAGGCCATGTTGCAGATAGGCGTCGAAGCAATCCGGGTCGAAACCGCGAAACAGGGTCTTGCCGGAAAAATATTGCCGGGCCGCTTCCAGGTCCTCGAACTCCTCGCGCCGGCCCAGGGTCCGGCCGGCCGGGGTCAGGCGGTCGATGAAGCCCAGACGCTTGGCCGCCAGGATCACCCAGCGGTCCGTGCGGGTCAGGACCGGCGAGTCGAGCATGACCACGCCACGGTACAACCGAGGGCAGCGCAAGGCCGCGTGCAGGTGCAGGACACCGCCCAGGGAGTGACCGACACCCCACACCGGTTCCGGCTGTTGTTCCAGGTGATGGATCAGCTCGTCCACCAGGTTGTTCCAGTTATCGTCCACCGGAAAACGTGGGTCATGGCCATGCAGCTCCAGGTGTGCGACCTGATACTGCGGCGCCAGTGCGGCAAACAGCTTGCCGTAGGTGGCCGAGGGAAAACCATTGGCGTGGGTGAAAAACACCTGTTGCGACATGACAGCCGATCCATTGAGGGAACTGAGGCCGATTGTCCGTAGAAGCCGGTGGCGCGGCAATGACCGTAACTGACAGGAATGATGACAGTCTGGCTTGGGCTATGGCGTTATGGCTGGCCAGCCGCAAACTTTGTGGCA
>NZ_JBMDKO010000008.1:0-162440 GCF_057809755.1 Pseudomonas sp. FG13 | reverse complement strand
GAGACGGCACTGAATGGCGGTGATGGGCGGCAAGGTAAGACAGTTGCTCCCACAGGGACGGCGGGGGGGACTTCAAATAATGCGTAATGCCAGACTGGCCGGCAAATCTCTCAGAGATAGCGCGCCATGATCGCGTCCACCGCCCCTTCCTTGCGCAGCTCATCCAGGGCTTTTTGAAGCCGTGCGACCACGTCATCGGGCACGCCCTTGTTCAGCGCCAGGTACAACTCGGCACTGTTGAATCGCAGCACGGTCTTGAGATCGTCCACGCCTTCCTGACGGGCCAGGTAGCGACCGGCCGGATCGCCAGTGGCCCACAGGTCGATCTGACCGTTGACCAGTTTCCTGGCATTGTCCTGGTCGCGCAGCACGACAACTGGCTTCAACCCTTGCTTGTCCAGTGTTTCGGCAATGGCGTCACCTTTGTAGGCGCCGATCCTGTATGGGCGCGCCTGCTCCAATGAGTCCAGGGCAATCTTGCTATCCGCCCTGGCAAGCATGATCCAGTCGTCCGGACCGATGGGGCCGACCCATTTGAAAAGCGCTTCCCGCTCCGGCAACCGCGCCATGACAAATACACCGTAGCCGGGATTTTCCAGGGCGAGTTTGTAGATGCGTTCCCAGGGAAAGCGCAGCGTCAGGCTGTAGCTGATATCGGCGCGCTTGAAGATCTCGCGGACGATGTCCACGGCAATACCATGGATGTTCTCGTCCTGGGCGAAGTTCTTGCCGTTCTTGGCCATGTTGTACGGCGGAAAGTTTTCCGTCAGCAGCACCAGCGATGTATCGGCAGCGCGGGCGGTCCCTGCGAGCAGCAACGTGGCGCTGGCAAAGGCAAGAACGAGGCGTTTGAACATGTCGGGCTACCGCAATCCGTGGTGTGCCCAAGATTGCCTTGGGCCCGCCATGGTGTCCAGCGATCAGCGAATGCAGATACCGCGCTGCGCCATGTAGGCCTTGGCCTCCGGCACGGTGTATTCGCCAAAGTGGAAGATGCTCGCCGCCAGCACCGCGCTGGCGTGGCCTTCGAGAATGCCGTCCGCCAAGTGCTGCAGGTTGCCGACACCGCCGGAGGCAATCACCGGGATCCCCAGGGCATCGCTGATGGCGCGGGTGACGCCCAGGTCGAAGCCGTTCTTCATGCCGTCCTGGTCCATGCTGGTCAGCAGGATTTCACCGGCGCCCAGGCCTTCCATCTTCTTCGCCCACTCAACGGCGTCGAGTCCGGTTGGCTTGCGGCCGCCGTGAGTGAAGATTTCCCAGCGCGGGGGTTCGCCCGGACCGGAAACCTTCTTCGCATCGATCGCCACGACAATGCACTGCGAGCCGAAACGCTCGGCTGCCTCGCCGACGAACTCAGGATTGAAGACGGCCGCGGTGTTGATGGACACCTTGTCCGCACCGGCGTTGAGCAGGTTGCGGATGTCCTGCACGGTGCGCACGCCACCGCCCACGGTCAGCGGGATGAACACCTGGCTGGCCATGCGCTCGACGGTATGCAACGTGGTATCGCGGCCATCGACGCTGGCCGTGATGTCCAGGAAGGTAATCTCGTCCGCGCCCTGTTCGTCGTAGCGACGGGCGATTTCCACCGGGTCGCCGGCGTCACGGATGTTCTCGAACTTGACGCCCTTGACCACCCGGCCGTTATCCACGTCCAGGCAAGGGATGATGCGTTTGGCCAGCGCCATGATGAGTCCTCAGCCTGTGTAGGAATCGCAGAAGGCCTGGGCCTCGGCGACGTCCAGGGTGCCTTCATAAATCGCGCGACCGGTGATCGCACCGATGATGCCGGGCGCCTTGGCGTCGAGCAGCGTCTTGATGTCGCCCAGGTTGTGGATACCACCGGAAGCGATGACCGGGATCTTCGTGGCGGCGGCCAGGGCGGCGGTGAACGGGACGTTGCAGCCCTGCATCATGCCGTCTTTGGCGATGTCGGTGTAGACGATGGCAGAGACGCCGTCAGCCTCGAAGCGCTTGGCCAGGTCGATCACCTGCATGGTGCTGACTTCGGCCCAGCCGTCAGTGGCGACGAAACCGTCCTTGGCGTCCAGGCCAACGATGACCTTGCCCGGGAAGGCGCGGCAGGCTTCGGCAACGAACTCAGGTTCCTTGACAGCCTTGGTGCCGATGATCACATAGCTGACGCCGGCCTTGACGTAGTGCTCGATGGTTTCCAGCGAACGAATACCCCCGCCGATCTGGATCGGCAGGTTCGGGTAGCGCCTGGCGATGGCGGTAACCACTTCACCGTTCACCGGCTGCCCTTCGAAGGCGCCATTCAGGTCGACCAGATGCAGGCGACGGCAGCCACCTTCCACCCACTTGGCGGCCATGCTCACCGGATCATCGGAAAATACCGTGGAGTCTTCCATCCGGCCCTGACGCAGACGTACGCAAGCGCCGTCCTTGAGATCGATAGCGGGGATAATCAGCATCTGGCAAACCTTCAAATACGAATGTTCAGCTTGGCTCGGGAATCAGTTTTTCTCGAGCGCCCACAGGTCGCTTTCGATGCTTTCGAACCTTTCCTTAAGGTGCGCCTGCACGTCGAAAATCGCCCTGTTGTAATAGTGCGGAGCAATTTCGCGGGTAAACAGGTCAAGAATTTCCGCCGCCTCGAACGAACCCAGGTCCAGTTCGAAACGATCCTCCATGAACCGCTGGATCTTGCGATTCGCCTCACTTTCCTGCTCGGGGGTGAGGGTCAGGATTGGCGGTTTCTTGCGTGCCATTACCAGCGACCGTCCCACGCCGCGAAGTTCTGCAGCAGTTGCAGGCCATGAGTATGGCTCTTCTCCGGGTGGAACTGCACGGCGAATCGCGACCCATCGGCCAGGGCTGCGGCGAAATCGACGCCATAGTGACCGCTGCCCACCACCTGCCGCGCATTGCCGGCCGCGATGTAGTAGCTGTGCACGAAGTAGAAGCGCGCCAGGTCCGGAATGTTGTGCCACAGAGGATGATCCACCGCCTGTTTCACTTCGTTCCAGCCCATGTGGGGGACTTTCAGGTGTTCGGCATCTTCATGCAGGTCCTTGCCGAAGAACTTAACCTGGCCCGGGAACATGCCGATGCAATCGACACCGCTGTTCTCTTCGCTGCGCTCGAGCAATGCCTGCATGCCCACGCAGATGCCAAGGAACGGACGGTCCTGGCTGACTTCGTGGACCAGCGAGTCGAAGCCCAGGCGACGGATCTCGGCCATGCAATCGCGAATAGCTCCGACGCCGGGGAATACCACCCGGTCGGCTTCGCGAATCACGTCGGCATCGCTGGTGATCAGGACCTTGCCGGCGCCCACGTGCTCAAGGGCCTTGGCCACCGAGTGCAGGTTGCCCATACCGTAGTCGATAACCGCAACCGTCTGCATTACAGGACGCCCTTGGTGGAAGGCATCTGCCCGGCCATGCGGTCATCGAGCTCAACGGCCATGCGCAAGGCGCGGCCGAAAGCCTTGAACACGGTTTCGATCTGGTGGTGGGTGTTATGCCCGCGCAAGTTGTCGATGTGCAGAGTCACGTTGGCGTGGTTGACGAAGCCCTGGAAGAACTCCTGGAACAGGTCGACGTCGAAGCCGCCGACGGTAGCGCGGGTGTATGGCACATGCATCTGCAAGCCCGGACGACCGGAGAAGTCGATGACCACCCGCGACAGCGCTTCATCGAGCGGCACATAGGCGTGGCCGTAGCGACGGATGCCCTTCTTGTCGCCGATGGCCTGGGTGAAGGCCTGCCCCAGGGTGATACCGACGTCTTCCACCGTGTGGTGGTCGTCGATATGCAGATCGCCCTTGCTGACGATGTCCAGGTCGATCAGCCCGTGACGGGCGATCTGGTCCAGCATGTGCTCAAGGAAAGGCACGCCGATATCAAACCGGGCCTTTCCGGTGCCATCCAGGTTGATCGAGGCTTTGATCTGGGTTTCCAGAGTGTCGCGCTCGACAGACGCCTTACGTTCGGCCATCACCAGCTCCGCAAAATCATTGGGCGAAAAAGGCAGCCATTATAGGGGCGCGAGCGACAAACAGAAACACGAGAGACGATATCACTGACGGGCTGAATCCTGCGCCGCCGGCGATAGACATGTCCATACAAGTGAGGGATGCAGTTTTTTGCCATCAGCCAGAAACAAATGTGGGAGCGAGCCTGCTCGCGATAGCGGCGGATCAGTCAACAATGACTCGACTGACACACCCCATCGCGAGCGGGCTCGCTCCCACAGGGCTCACCCGAAACCGATGGCTCCGGGATCACCTCGGTGTTGCTTAGTGGAACAACACCGCCGTCTTCTGCAGGGTCACCCACACACCCCACGCCAACGGAATACCCACCACCAGCCAGGCGGCGACCGCCATGAGCTTGGTGCCCGGTGCGGCTTTCCACTCCAGAGAAGTGGTGCTGTCGGCACCCTTGTCATGGCCCAGCGCCTGTTCGGCAGCCAGTTCTGCGTCGGTCATGAAGTACTTGTCGGCGACCGGGCGAACCATCAGGTTGCACAGGAAGCCCAGCACCAGCAGGCCGGAGAGGATGTACAGGGTAATGTCATAAGCGGCGGCGCGTTCAACGCCGATGCTCAGCTGATATTCACGCAGGTAGTTCACCAGAACCGGACCCAGCACGCCGGCCGCAGCCCAGGCGGTCAACAGGCGACCGTGGATCGCGCCAACCATTTGCGTACCGAACAGGTCGGCCAGGTAGGCCGGCACCGTGGCGAAACCGCCGCCGTACATCGACAGGATGATGCAGAACGCCGCCACGAACAGGGCGACACTGCCCAGGTGACCGAGGTTCGGGATCAGCGAGTACAGGGCAACACCCAGGGCGAAGAACACGAAGTAGGTGTTTTTACGGCCCAGGTAATCCGAGAAGGATGCCCAGAAGAACCGCCCACCGATGTTGAACAGGCTCAGCAGACCGGTGAAGCCGGCGGCGATGGCCGCAATCTGGCCCAGCTGGGTAGCGTCCAATTGGCCAAAAGGCAGGTCGTTGCCGAGCAGCTTTCCGCCGAACACTTCCTGCAACAATGGCGAAGCCATGCCGATAATGCCGATGCCAGCGGACACGTTCAGGCACAGCACCAGCCACACCAAAATGAACTGTGGGGTTTTCCAGGCTACGTTCACGTGAACGTGGCGATGGGTGATCATCGAGTTCGTGGCCTTCTTCGGCGCCGGAGTCCAGCCCTCAGGCTTCCAGCCGGTCGGAGGCACGCGGTACAACAACGCACCACCGATCATGAACACGAAATAGATCGCAGCCATGACCAGGAAGCTCTGCCATACGCCCACGCTGGTTGGCGAGGCGAAATGGTTCATCAGCGCTGCTGCCAGCGGGGCACCAACCATCGCACCGCCACCAAAGCCCATGATCGCCATGCCCGTCGCCATGCCGCGCTTGTCCGGGAACCATTTGATCAGGGTGGAGACCGGAGATATGTAACCCAGGCCCAGGCCAATACCGCCGATGACACCGGAACCGACCCACATCAGCCAGATCTGGTGGGTATAGATACCCAGCGCGGAAATCAGCAAGCCACCGCACCAGCACAAGGCCGACACGACACCCGCCTTGCGTGGGCCAGCGTGTTCCAGCCAGCCACCCCAGATGGCTGCCGAGCAACCCAGGAAGATGAAGAACAGGGTGTAGATCCAGCCGAGCATCGAGATCGGCCAGTCGCATTGTGACGAAAAGACTTGCGAGATGAAGCTCATGTCCGGTGCGCAGGCTACCGGCTTGGTGATGCCCAAGGCCTTGGACAGTGGCAACCAGAACACCGAGAAGCCGTAGGCCATGCCGATGCAGAGGTGAATGGCCAGCGCGGCCGGTGGAACCAGCCACCGGTTGAAGCCGGACTTGGCGATGATACGTTCCTTGGAGAGGAACGCAGGCTGGTCGGCAACGCCGCCCGCCGTGATGCTCGTGCTCATTGTGTTTCCCCCAATTGTTAGAATGGTTCGCCAGCCACGCATCACCCTCAGCCTTATTTGCACGCAGGCATGACTGTATTGTGCGGTGAAGCTCCCTGTTGGTGTGACATCAAGTCGCAGAAGGACGGGCGAACGGGTAAAGGTTACCATTTGCTCGCGACAGAAAAACCAAAGTGATATCACCTTTTTCATGTCATTTGTCTTATCGCGTCCTTGTTTGCTTTCTGTAGGGCGAAAGTCATTTATTTTTCAGGAATTTCCATGCCCATTGTTGTCGAGCACCTGATTGAAGCCACCGGCCAGGATCGGCAGGACCTGCACAAAATCTACCTGGACGCCCCGCCCTGGCTGCTCGAGCCGTTCAACGATGCCACGCACCTGATCCAGGATTACCTGCAAGATGGCTCATTGATCGCGGCTCGCTTCAACGATCGACTGCTCGGTGCCGCACGCCTGCAACGGCACCAGAACGCCTGGCACTTGTCCCAGATATGCGTGCGAAGCGTAACCCGTCGCCGTGGCGTAGCTGAGCGACTGGTCAGCGAAGCGCAGCGGATGGCCCGGCAAGAGGGCGCCGAGCTGCGGTTGCTGGCCCCGGCCGGGCACTTGATGGCCCAGGCCCTGGCAGCCAAATTGAAGCTGGCGCTGGACGAAAGTTGAGCATCAGGGGAAATGATCGCCCCAACGCACCAGCAATCCACAGCGTTATACTCGCAGGCTAAATTCTGAACTCAACCTACAAGGACTCGCCCATGAAAGCGTTCGGCAAAATCCTGGGTCTGGTACTTCTCGGGCTGTTGCTGATCATTGTGGCCTTGGGCTTTGCCCTGACCCACCTCTTCGATCCCAACGACTACAAGGAAGAGATCCGCCAGATAGCCCGCGACAAGGCCCACATTGAGCTGACCCTCAATGGCGACATCGGCTGGAGTCTGTTTCCATGGCTGGGTCTGGAATTGCACGAGGCCAGCGTCGCGACGCTGGCCAACCCGACACAACCTTTCGCCGACCTGCAGATGCTCGGTCTTTCGGTGCGGGTCATGCCGCTGCTCCGCCGGGAAGTACAGATGAGCGACGTGCGGGTCGAAGGCCTGAACCTGCGCCTCAACCGTGACAAGAACGGCCACGGCAACTGGGAAGACATTGGCAAGGCGCCCGTTTCCACAACGACCGCGGGCACCCCGGCACCGGCCGAGCAACCGGCTCCGCCCGCCAGTGCCCCGGCGGAAAAACCAGCCCAGCCGACCCGCCTGGACATCGACAGCCTGACCGTGAACAACGCCCGGGTCGAGTACACCGACGAGCAGACCGGCAAGCAGTTCAGCGCCGAAAGTATCCAACTGAGCACAGGCCCGGTCCACGACTCCACCAACATTCCGGTCAAGCTGACCGCCTTCCTGTCCAGCAGCCAGCCAGCCGTGCGCGTGCGGACCGAAGTCACCGGCGAACTGCGCTTCGAACGCGCCTTGCAGCGCTACAAGTTCGAAGACCTGAAACTGTCCGGCGAAGTCACTGGCGATCCGCTACAGGGCAAGATCCTGAATTTCAACGCCCAGGGTCAGCTGTTCCTGGACAGGGCCGCGAACGTTGCCGAATGGACCGGCATCAAGCTGTCCTTGAACCAGCTGCGCGCCCTGGGCGAACTGAAGGTCAACGACCTCGACAAGACCCCGCAGTTGAACGGCGGTGTATCGATCGCTCAGTTCGACCTGGCGAATTTTGTCGACAGCATCGGCCAGAAACTACCCGCCATGGGCGAAGGCAGCCTGACCAAGGTCGAACTGGTCAGCCGCATCGCCGGTACGCCCACCAGCGTCGAATTCAACAACATCAATCTGAAAGTCGACGACAGCAACTTCAGCGGTCGTATCGCCGTGGAAGACTTCGCCAAGCAGTCCCTGCGCGCGCAGCTCAAGGCCGACACGTTCAACGTTGACCGCTACCTGCCGCCAAAATCCACCGAGGCCAACAGCGCCAAGACCGCCCGCGAGGAGGAGGTCAGCAACACCGAGGCCAGTGCCATGGCCGGCGCCGGCACCACGCCGCTGCCGAACGCTCCGACTCAGGGCGCCTGGAGCAACGACCGACTCTTTCCGGTGGAACGCCTGAGCAAACTGGACCTCGATGCCGACCTGACTTTCGGCCAGCTGACCCTCGACAAACTGCCGATCCAGGACGCGGCCCTCAAGGCCACCGGCCAGGGTGGCCTGTTGACCCTGGAAAACCTGCGGGGCGACCTGTTCAACGGCAACTTCGAGGCCAAGGGTACGCTGGATGTACGCCAGCCCACGCCACAGTTGAGCCTGCAAACCCGGATCAACCGGGTGCCGGCCGAGAAAATCATCGAGAGCCAAGGCAAGAATCCGCCGGTCAAAGGCCTGGTGACACTCAACAGCGCCGTGACCGCCAGCGGCAACAGCCAGAAAGCTCTGATCGACAGCCTCAACGGCAACGCCGGCTTCGTCATCAACGACGGTGTGCTGCTCAACGCCAACCTCGAACAGCAACTGTGCAAGGGCATTGCCCTGCTGAACCGCAAGAGCCTGAGCGGCGAACCTCGGGGCAAGGACACACCGTTCCAGCAACTCGACGGCAACTTGACCTTCCGCAATGGCGTGGCCAGCAACCCGGACCTGAAAGTCCGCATCCCCGGCATGACCGTCAACGGCAACGGTGATATCGATCTGCGCGTGCTCGGCATGGATTACCGTGTCGGCGTCATCGTCGAAGGCGACAAGAGCGACATGCCTGACCCGGCCTGCCAGGTCAACGAACGCTACGTCGATGTCGAATGGCCGCTGCGCTGCCGCGGTCCGCTGGAGCTCGGCGCAAAGGCCTGCCGCCTGGACAACGACGGACTAGGCAAGGTCGCGGCGAAACTGGCCGGCGACCGTCTCGGCGACAAGATCGACGAGAAGCTGGGCGACAAGGTCAGCCCCGAGTTGAAAGATGCGCTCAAGGGGCTGTTCAAACGATGAGAGCCGAGCAGTTTTCCACCGCCGTCCTGGACTGGTTCGACCGCCACGGGCGTCATGACTTGCCTTGGCAACAAGGCATCACCCCGTACCGGGTGTGGGTCTCCGAGATCATGTTGCAGCAGACCCAGGTCAGCACCGTGCTCAATTACTTCGACCGGTTCATGGCCTCGCTGCCCACCGTCGAAGCCCTGGCCGCCGCGCCGGAAGACGAAGTGCTGCACCTGTGGACCGGCCTGGGCTATTACACCCGTGCGCGCAACTTGCAGAAAACCGCGAAGATCGTCGTCGACCAGTACGGCGGCGAATTCCCCCGGGACGTGGAAAAGCTCACCGAACTGCCGGGGATCGGCCTGTCTACCGCCGGCGCTATCGCCAGCATCAGCATGGGCCTGCGGGCGCCAATCCTCGATGGCAACGTCAAGCGGGTACTAGCGCGCTTCACGGCCCAGGAAGGCTACCCGGGCGAACCCAAGGTCGCCAAGCAGTTGTGGGCCACCGCCGAGCGCTTCACCCCCCAGGATCGGGTCAACGCCTACACCCAGGCGATGATGGACCTGGGCGCCACGCTCTGCACTCGCAGCAAACCCAGTTGCCTGCTCTGCCCCCTGAAGTCAGGTTGCGAAGCCCACATGCTGGGCCTGGAAACCCGCTACCCGATCCCCAAGCCGCGCAAGGAAGTCCCGAAGAAACGCACGCTGATGCCAATGCTGGCCAACCGTGAAGGCGCCATCCTGCTTTACCGTCGCCCTTCCACCGGCCTGTGGGGTGGATTGTGGAGCCTTCCGGAACTCGACGACCTCGACGACCTGCAACACCTGGCCCTGCAACACTCCCTGGAACTGGGCAAGCACCAGGAAATGCCTGGCCTGGTACACACCTTCAGTCACTTCCAGTTGGCAATCGAACCCTGGCTGGTCCAGGTTCGGGAGAGCGGCCATCACGTGGCCGAGGCCGACTGGCTCTGGTATAACCTCGCCACCCCGCCGCGCCTGGGCCTCGCCGCCCCGGTCAAAACCTTGCTCGAGCGCGCGGCCGCCGTATTGAACGCAGGAGAGCCGTCATGACCCGCACCATCATGTGCCGTAAGTACAAAGAAGAACTGCCCGCCCTGGAACGAGCCCCCTTTCCGGGTTCCATCGGCCAGGATATCTACGACAACGTCTCGGCCAAGGCCTGGGGCGACTGGCAGAAACACCAGACCCTGCTGATCAACGAAAAACGCCTGAACATGATGAACGCCGACGACCGCAAATACCTCCAGGGCGAGATGGCGAAGTTCTTTTCCGGCGAAGAATACGCCAAGGCCGAAGGCTACGTGCCGCCGTCCGAATAAGCTGTCCGGACCGGGGGCGAATCGTAAGCGACGGTAATAATTAAATATTTTTTGAAAACTTGCTTGACGCCCCCCTGAAAAACCCGTTTAATGCGCCCCGTTGCCCAGATAGCTCAGTCGGTAGAGCAGGGGATTGAAAATCCCCGTGTCGGCGGTTCGATTCCGTCTCTGGGCACCAAATACCGAAAACCCCGATCAAGCAATTGATCGGGGTTTTTTATTGCCTGGGTTTATTCCACCGTCTCGCCGACTCAGTTACATTCGCCCCTCGTTGCTCTCCCTTCCCTAACAAACGAGTCGTTATGGACATCACCGGCATCCCCTTCGGCACCACCGACTGGTCAACCATCGAACCGACCGAACACAAAGGCGTCACCGGAACGGCATATTGGCGGACCCGGCAGTTCGGGAACATCCGGGTGCGGATGGTGGAATACACGGCGGGATACCTCGCCGACCACTGGTGCACCAAAGGGCACATCCTGTTTTGCCTGAAAGGTGAGCTGAACACCGAGCTGGAGGATGGACGGCACTTCGTGCTCAAGGCTGGCATGAGCTACCAGGTGGCCGACCAGGCCGAGCCCCATCGTTCTTCGACCTCCCAGGGTGCCACCTTGTTCGTGGTGGATTGAGGTTCGAAGCATTGGCCTTGAGGCTGTAGGATATACAGCCTTAATTCACGTCAGGAATCCGGCCCATGGCATCGGCGAACAAACAGCAGAAACGTAACCAGCGCGCCAAAGCGAAAGCCAAGCAGAACCGCGTTCAACGTGCCGCTGCGCCGAACGACTTCCTGGACCCGAACGATGAGCGCATCGATCTGGAAACGGTGGATCTGTCCGATCTGTTCAACCAGATGCGCATGGCTGAAAAAGTCAGTCAGCAGGCCATGTGCGCGGCCTTCCTCGGGCATCCACTGCTGGCGCTGGTGCTGGAACAGGAAGGTGAGGAAGAAGCCACGGACTTCATCTTTACCGCCTTGATCGAATACCGTCGCCTGACCACAGGAGTTGACGAGCAAACTGCACTGGACTGGGTCGAAAGTCCCCAGTTCCAGGCCGATTACGTCGCAGCATCCCGGCAACTGACGCAAGCGTCTGATTAACTTCGGTGACTACGAGGCTGCCCGGTCAAACTGGGTAGCCTGCGTCAGAACTTTCCGCACACCGACACTTTCTTTGGACAGCGCCTACAGGTTCTGACGCAACAGACATAACGCTGCCTCAAACCGATCCTGCATGTATCTGTCGCTTTTCATCCAGGTCAATCAGCCTCGTCCGGCATCATCGAAATACCGATTGGAGCATCCTTTTCTGGACCGCCCACCACTTCGGCTGATATTCGATGAGTCCACTTTTATCCCAAGACGATCCAAAGCTTGCGCCACTGATCAACGAACTCGGTGAACTGATCCAGCAGGCACGTCGTAAAGTGCTGCGCGCCGTTGATACCCTTCAAGTACAGACCTGCTGGCAGATCGGCCGGCATATCGTTGAATTCGAGCAGCGAGGAGCTGAGCGGGCGGCTTATGGGAAACAACTGCTGCCAATTCTGGCAAAAACACATACGGCGAAGTTTGGAAAAGGGTTCGATGCCTCGAATCTGCGTTATATGCGGCTTTTTTATCAGGCATTTCCAAAGTGTGACGCACTGCGTCACGAATTGAGCTGGACCCACTACCGCACGCTTCTCCGGGTGGAAAACGATAACGCCCGGCATTGGTACATGAACGAAACCGCCACGCAGAACTGGTCCACCCGCGCCCTGGAACGGCAAATCGGAACCTTCTACTACGAGCGCCTGCTGGCAAGCCGCGACCGGCCCAAGGTGAAGCAGGAGGCCTCGGCCAACCTGAAAGCACTGGATCTCGGCCCCAGGGATATCGTTCGGGATCCGGTCGTCCTGGAGTTTCTCGGACTGCCCAATGCCGGTCTCCTGCTGGAAACCGATCTGGAACAAGCCCTGATCGACCAGTTGCAGGGATTCCTCCTCGAACTGGGTAAGGGCTTCGCCTTCGTTGCCCGTCAGCAGCGCATCAGCACCGAGGGCAAGGACTTCTACGTCGACCTCGTGTTCTACAACTATCTGCTCAAATGCTTTGTGATTGTCGACCTCAAGCGCGGCGAACTCAGCCACCAGGACATCGGCCAGATGGACATGTACGTCCGCCTCTACGACGACCTGAGACGCGGCCCGGATGACAAACCCACCGTCGGCATCATTCTCTGTACGCAGAAGGACGAGTCGGTGGTGCGCTACTCAGTGCTGCAAGGCAACGAACAGCTCTTCGCCAGCCAATACCAACTTGTACTCCCGACAGAAGAAGAACTGCGCAATGAGTTGGATCGTGAGCGTGCCCGACTTGAAGAGCGACCATCGGGCATGCCGGCTGAAGGCCACTGACACCCTGGCGCTGATTCGCGATGCGTTCCAAGGGCATTATCCGAGTCCGAAGCGGTAAACTACCCGCCTCACAGACTACCGACCGTGCCGAAATGGCTTGAGTCGGGGGCTGCCACCTGACGAATTGGAAACCGAAGCCCAATGGCCTCACTGAATAAGCAGCAGAAACGCGCCAAGCGTGCCAAAGACAAAGCCAAGCAGATCCGCATGACCGGGCGTAAATCCACTCCAATGTATGGCGACCCGGCCCACGCCACCGCGCAGCCGCCCGTCTATGTGCTGGAGCTGTTCGCCAAACTGCGTGAAGCCGAAGCCGTCAGCCGAAGCGAATTGCTCGACACGCTGCTGTCTTCCCTGAGCGTGATGATCAGCGAACGTCCGGGCCTGCTGGACCTGAAGAACGCCGAGAACGAAAGCATGGCGGCAACCAACCTGGCCGCCGACATGCTGGTGGATTACCGCATGTGGGCCGACGACATGGACCGCGAAACGGCACAACGCTGGCTCAGCACCCCTGAATTCATCAAGAACTTCGGCGAAGCGCTGGACCGTTATCGCCAATCGATGGAAGAGCCCGCCGGCGAGTAAGCCGATTGGCTATTCGTCACCGTTCCAATGGAACACCAGATTGCGTGCGGCCCCGCTGCCGATGTCGGCGGTGTCGCGGCGCTCCTCGCCATTGCGTGTCGCCATCACGGTGTACTTGCCCGGCGGCAGTTGCACATAAACCAGCGGCCCCGCGTCATCCAGCGTCAACAGTGTTTGCCCCGATGCGTTGTGGATCGTGACGTGCACATCCGGGATGTATTTGTTTTCAGGTCCGACCGCAAAAGTCATGTGCAGGTTGTACCCGTGCGCCTGCCCGATGGCCCGGGCTTCGTCTTCGCCGATACCACCGGACAGGTAGGTTATGCCGTTTTGCTGCAGCGGCTGAACCTGCACGCCGGCGCTGTCTATTGGAGCGAGGTTGGCGGCGTTGAGCATGATGGAAAAAAGTAATACTCCTAGGCTCGTGAAGGGCAACAAAAAGCAACGAAAAAGCTTCATGGCGATAACTCCCACGGTTCGCCCATACAGGTTCCCTTTTGATTCGGGTCGCAGTCGTAGGTTTAGATCGATTGGAAGCATCCGCGCCACCGGCAGCCGTCAGAATCGTATATCCCATCGCCATATCCCGGTGGTAGCCTACGCTTGGATTTTTGGATTCGTGGAGGACTCCTGATGGAACAAACCACCCTTTTCATGAGCAACCGCAGCCAAGCGGTCCGGCTTCCCAAAGCAGTGGCGATGCCAAGCGACGTGAAGCGCGTAGATGTAATCGCCGTCGGCAGAGCCCGAATCATTACCCCGGCCGGAGAAGCATGGGACAGCTGGTTCGATGGAGATACCGTGACAGCTGACTTTATGACAGACCGCGATCAGCCCGCCGATCAGGAGCGTGAATCCTTCTAAATGATCAAATTCATGCTGGATACCAACATCTGTATTTTCACCATCAAGAACAAACCCCAGATGGTCAGAGAAGCTTTCAATCTGCATCACGGCCAGCTTTGCATTAGTGCCGTTACGCTGATGGAGCTGATCTACGGCGCAGAAAAGTCTTGCGCCCCAGAAAGAAATCTCGCCGTCATCGAAGGCTTCTGTGCTCGCCTTGAGGTTCTACCATTTGGTTATGAAGCTGCCGCACATACCGGAATGATTCGAGCCGAACTGGCGAAGGCAGGCAAGCCAATCGGCCCTTACGACCAAATGATTGCCGGCCATGCCCGTTCTCTCGGGCTGATCGTGATAACCAACAATCTGAAGGAGTTTGAAAGAGTTCCGGGACTGCGCACCGAAGATTGGACCGTTGTGAAAGGGCCAGAGTAACGCTCATCCGGTTAACCCTTCCAACCCCCGCCCAAAGCTGGCACCATCGCGCCTTTTTTTACGCGACTCCCCGGGATTTTTCACCGGCAAACACGGTTCAAACAGCCGTTCGGTTGTTGATGGCGCGACAGTCTGCTGTGCCGATGCGACAAGCTGCCGCACATCACCGGTTTACCACCCGTAGCGCTGTTGGCGGCCATTCGGACGCATGCTAGCTTGGCCGCCTCGCCAAGGAAGGCTGCCAACAGCAAGGGAGCACATATCATGAGGACCGCACATGGCCCAGGCCACGCCCGCGCTTGAAATCCGCAACCTGCACAAACGCTACGGACAGTTGGAGGTGCTCAAAGGCGTCTCGCTGACCGCCCGCGACGGCGATGTGATCTCGATCCTGGGCTCCTCCGGCTCCGGCAAGTCCACGTTCCTGCGCTGCATCAACCTGCTGGAGAATCCCAATCAGGGCGAGATCCTGGTGGCCGGTGAAGCGCTCAAGCTCAAGGCCGCGAAAAACGGTGAGCTGGTGGCAGCCGACGGCAAACAGATCAATCGCATGCGCAGTGAGATTGGTTTTGTGTTTCAAAACTTTAACCTCTGGCCCCACATGAGCGTGCTCGACAACATCACCGAAGCCCCACGCCGGGTGCTCGGCCAGAGTAAGGCCGAAGCGGTTGAAGTAGCCGAAGCCTTGCTGGCCAAGGTCGGCATCGCCGACAAGCGCCACGCCTATCCTGCCGAGCTGTCTGGCGGCCAACAGCAACGCGCTGCCATCGCCCGCACCCTGGCGATGCAGCCCAAGGTGATCCTGTTCGACGAGCCCACCTCCGCCCTTGACCCGGAAATGGTCCAGGAAGTACTTAATGTGATCCGCGCCCTGGCCGAAGAAGGTCGCACCATGCTGCTGGTGACCCACGAAATGGGGTTCGCCCGTCAGGTTTCCAGTGAAGTGGTATTCCTCCATCAGGGCCTGGTCGAAGAACAAGGATCGCCACAGCAGGTCTTCGAAAACCCGCTTTCGGCGCGCTGCAAACAATTCATGTCCAGCAACCGCTAACGGAGCAGTGCATATGCAGACTTACAAGAAATTCCTTTTGGCCGCAGCTGCCAGCCTGGTGTTCTCGGCCAACGCCATGGCAGCCGAGAAACTGAAGATGGGCATCGAAGCGGCGTACCCGCCGTTCAACAACAAAGACGCCAGCGGCCAAGTGGTGGGCTTCGACAAAGACATCGGCGATGCCCTGTGCGCCAAGATGAAAGTCGAATGCGAAGTGGTCACCTCCGATTGGGACGGGATCATCCCGGCCCTGAACGCCAAGAAGTTCGACTTCCTGATTTCCTCTCTATCGATCACCGAAGAGCGTAAGCAGGCCGTGGACTTCACCGACCCGTACTACTCCAACAAACTGCAATTCATCGCACCGAAGAATGTCGAGTTCAAGACCGATAAGGCTTCGCTCAAAGGCAAGGTCATCGGTGCTCAACGCGCGACCCTCGCCGGCACCTGGCTGGAAGACGAACTGGGCAGCGATATCACTGCCAAGCTCTACGACACCCAGGAAAATGCCTACCTGGACCTGACTTCCGGTCGCGTCGACGCGATCCTGGCGGACAAATACGTGAACTACGACTGGCTGAAAACCGATGCCGGCCGAGCCTATGAATTCAAGGGCGACCCGGTGGTGGAAAGCGACAAGATCGGCATCGCCGTGCGCAAGGGTGACGACGGCCTGCGCAACAACCTGAACGCCGCGCTGAAGGAAATTGTTGCCGACGGCACCTATAAAAAGATCAACGACAAGTACTTCCCGTTCAGCATCTACTGATGCGAATGCGCCTGGTCGGCGCTGCTGCATTGCAGCGCCGACCCTTAGCAAAGCCTGCCGCGATATGAACACATACCCATGATGATCGACCTCTACGGATTCGGCCCGGCGCTTGCCGCCGGCGCACTGATGACCGTCAAACTGGCGCTCTCGGCCCTGTGCCTGGGACTGGTGCTCGGCCTGCTCGGCGCCTTGGCCAAGACCTCCGCCCACAAGCCGCTGCAATGGCTTGGCGGCACCTATTCGACCCTGGTCCGCGGCGTCCCGGAATTGCTCTGGGTGCTGCTGATCTACTTCGGCACCATCAATCTGATGGGAGCCTTGGGCAAGTACTTCGGCAACCCGGACCTGGCCCTCAATCCTTTCTCCGCCGGTGTCATCGCCTTGGGCCTGTGCTTTGGCGCCTACGCCACGGAAGTGTTTCGTGGCGCAATCCTGGCGATCCCCAAAGGTCACCGCGAAGCCGGCGTGGCCCTGGGCCTGTCGAAATGGCGGATCTTCACCAAATTGATCATGCCGCAGATGTGGCGCATTGCCCTGCCGGGCCTGGGCAATCTTTTCATGATCCTGATGAAGGACACCGCACTGGTCTCGGTGATCGGTCTGGAAGAAATCATGCGCCACGCACAGATCGGCGTGACCGTGTCCAAGCAACCCTTCACCTTCTACATGGTGGCCGCGTTCATGTACCTGGGCCTGACAGTCCTCGCCATGATCGGCATGCACCTGCTGGAACGACGCGCCGCCCGCGGCTTTGCCAGGAGCACCCAATGAACTGGGAAGTCATCATCAAGTGGTTGCCGAAACTGGCCCAGGGCGCGACCCTGACCCTGGAGCTGGTCGCCATAGCCGTGATCGCCGGCCTACTGCTGGCGATTCCGCTGGGCATCGCCCGTTCCTCGCGCCTGTGGTACGTGCGGGCACTGCCCTACGCCTACATTTTCTTTTTCCGCGGCACGCCGCTGCTGGTCCAACTGTTTCTGGTCTATTACGGCCTGGCGCAGTTCGATGCCGTACGCAGCAGCGCATTGTGGCCGTACCTGCGGGATCCGTTCTGGTGCGCCACCGCCACCATGACCCTGCACACCGCCGCCTACATCGCCGAGATCCTGCGCGGCGCGATCCAGGCCATCCCAAAAGGCGAGATCGAAGCCGCGCGAGCCCTGGGCATGTCGCGGCCCAAGGCGCTGTTCTACATCATGCTGCCGCGCGCCGCGCGCATCGGGCTGCCGGCTTATAGCAACGAAGTCATCCTGATGCTCAAGGCCAGCGCCCTGGCGAGCACCGTGACCCTGCTGGAACTCACCGGTATGGCCCGCACCATCATTGCCCGAACCTACCTGCCCGTGGAGATCTTTTTCGCGGCTGGTTTGTTCTACCTGGTGATAGCGTTCCTGCTGGTGCAAGGCTTCAAGCAGTTGGAGCGTTGGTTACGCGTCGATGCCTGCCAGGGGCGCTGAAACCGACGTGTTGACGGGCGCAGCGCTGCTCGCCCGTTTCATCGAGCTGGATGGATTTCTCACGGCACACCAGAGGCTGTGGAAACCACGCCCGTTTACCCACTTGCAACTGCCTTGGGAAGCGTCCCATCCGGAACTCGCCCAGTGGCTACGCAGGCGCTCGCTGGAAGACGCGGAGAACGACCATCACCAGCCTTGGCTGATTGAACAGGCACCAGCGCCGTTTCCGGAACTGGCGATGTTTTCCCACGCATTGAGCACCGTCGCAGCATTACCCGGCAAACAGCTCGAAACACCGACCCAGCGCCTCAAGGTCGACGTGCCCGGTCGCAAGTGGCAGCAGATCGAAGCCTTCGCCAGCCGCCTGCAATTCTCCACCGAACCGACCCATTGGCTCGACTGGTGCGCCGGCAAAGGCCACCTCGGCAGACGCTTGCTGCACGGCGATCAACAGCTGACCTGCCTGGAATACGATCCCGCATTGGTCGTCAACGGCCAGCAACTGAGCCAGCGTCACCACCTGGCCGCCACGCATCTGCAACAAGACGTATTGGCACCGGAGGCCGCCCAGGCGATCCAGGCCGAGCACACGCCAGTAGCCCTGCACGCCTGTGGCGACCTGCACGTCCGGCTGATGCAACTGGCCAGCGCCGCCGGTTGCGCCCAGTTAGCTATTGCACCCTGCTGCTATAACCGCATCAACGCTGACCATTATCAGCCACTGTCCAGCGCCGCCCGAGGCTCCGCCCTGCAGTTGTCCGTCGATGATCTCGGCCTGCCACTGACCGAAACCGTTACCGCCGGGGCCCGGGTGCGCAGGCAACGAGATCAGTCCATGGCCCGGCGCCTGGGTTTCGACTTGCTGCAACGACAGATCCGAGGCCGCAACGACTACCTCCCCACCCCCTCGTTACCCACCGCGTGGCTGGATAAATCCTTCGCCCAGTACTGCATCGATCTGGCAGCCCTGAAAAACCTCTCCATCACCGACACGCCGGATTGGGCCGCCTTGGAAGCAGCGGGTCATCAACGCTTGATCGAGGTGCGTAACCTGGAACTGGTGCGCGGCCTGTTCCGACGGCCGCTGGAGCTTTGGCTGGCATTGGATCGAGCACTTTTCCTGACTGAAAAAGGCTACGACGTTCGCCTTGGCACTTTCTGCGAAACACCCATTACGCCGCGAAATCTGATGCTGCTGGCAGAGCGTTGCCAAGGTGAAACAGCCTGTGGATAACTCTGTTGATGGAATATGCCGGGATCCAATAAATCCGCGTTTTGTTGAGCAAATCATGACTGGTCATTTTTTGTTCATCAGAATAAAAAACCATTAAAACAGTCATTTGCATGCGAATGAGAAGGCTGTCACAAAATCGCAAGACGCCACCCGTCCAGTCGGGTCCGTTGTGCATAAGCGCTCAAGCAAATCGGCATAACGGTCGAAATCAGGGCAGGAAATGCGCCTGCAGTTACATCCCTACCGGCACCAAACAGGTCGAAGCCAGCAACAGGACATCCCGAACAACCGCACCTGCCAGGCCCTGTACAAACCCCGAAAGCTTCCGGTTCGCACCCGACCTACGGTCCTGGCAAAAATAGTCAAAATTCAGGGGTTTACAGAAATCACTCAATCGCTATAATCGTCGCCCACACGCCGGTATAGCTCAGATGGTAGAGCAACTGACTTGTAATCAGTAGGTCCCGGGTTCGATTCCTGGTGCCGGCACCATACAAGACGAAGCCCTCGCAGAAATGCGAGGGCTTTGTTGTTTCTGGAGGTTGAACCTTCCTAGGAGCTAGATAAGACCGATATCGCCTTATCGGCATCCACAGACCGAACCTTGCCTGCGCTCCTACCCGTTACAATTTCACGTCAGGACAATGTTGACGGTCTCTTACACCGACCTATAATGCACCCCAACACACCCGCCAAGCCTAGGTTGACCCAGTCAGCAAGCTCAAATCGTGCGGGTTTTTTTTGCCCGGAGAAAACTACATGAGGCCCTTCGACAAACCGGCTCTCAGCGTAGAACAGCAATTGGAACTGCTAAAGCAACGAGGTTTGCACATCGCCAACGATGATCGGGCCATACGTTTTCTCGAAGTGGTCACGCTGTTTCGCCTGAGTCCCTATATGCGCCCCTTTCAGGAGTCAGATCCTGAACATACTTTCAAGCCCGGCAGCAAACTGAAGGCAATCGTCGATATCTACCGCTTCGATGGTTCGTTACGGCGCATCACCATGGATGCCATCGAACGTGTCGAAGTCGCCATACGAGCGACTATCAGCAATCATATGTGCCCCAAGTACGGGCCTGACTGGATAGCTGACGCGTCAGTCTTCTCCTCTTCATACTCACACCCCGATCTGTTGCGTCCGTTGCGGGAGCAATTGAATAAGGAACGCAACAAACTCAGACGAGATATCGACCGCATCAAAAAGGGCCGGCAAGCCGATGGCCTCCAACAACAGCGGATAGAAAACCGCATGCGTGACAACTACTTCCGATATTACGCTGCAACCTATGCCTCCCCTGAGCTGCCACCCGCCTGGGCGGTCCTGGAAGAACTCAGCCTTGGGACGGTATCTACCCTCTTCAATGCCATAGGCAAAAGCGCCGACAAGAAAGCTATCGCCACCAGATTCAGCCTGCCCTTCGAAGTACTGGCCTCCTGGCTACACACGCTGACCTTCATTCGCAACTGCTGTGCCCACCACTCACGACTATGGAACCGAGAGCTCTCGATTCGACCGTCCTTACCTAAAGAATGGGCCATTCCCACTGCCCCCGCCGACCAGCCTCAGCCCAAACAGCGGCTATACGTCGTATTGACGATGCTGGCCTACCTAACCGACTTGATCAGCCCAGACAGCCAGTGGAAGCTTCGCCTGGCCGAAATCATGGATCAGCAGGAACTGGATTACTTGAGGCTCATGGGATTTCCAAATGATTGGAAAGATCAACAGCAATGGCGCCTAGCGTAGAGAAACTGGAAACAGATTGCGGTAAATTCCCTGCTTCACTGCTGACTGACACCTCTATCCTGAGAAGGGCAGTTGCCTTCAAAAAATAGCGGAGGCAGCCGCAAAAAAGCCAAGCTGACAAGCCACGGCTGAATGCGGCCAACGTAGGGAAACGATGCATGAGAACTGACGAACCGAGCAAAGGACGCATCGCTAAATCACCGCGAGATGAGTTCAGTTCTACTACGAAAAGCATGCTTGCACTGCGCGTTGCCTACCGTTGCTCATTTAGAAACTGCGACAAGATAACCATCGGCCCAAGCGATTCCGCCATTACCAAAACCATAAGCATCGGTGAGGCTGCCCATATCACCGCTGCTGCACCGGGAGGCGCGCGGTACGATCCCACCCTGACCCCAGAGCAGAGGACTAGCATCAGCAACGGGATATGGATGTGTAAAATTCACGCTCGGCTCATCGATGTTGATCCCTCTGTCTACCCCGCACACTTACTCCGCACAATGAAAGCCGAGCACGAAGCGCGCATAAATCTTGAAATTTCCGGTTTAAACCCTGGACGAAACGCTTTTGACTTCATAGCCATCGGCCCGTCGATAGTTTTTGTCGGTGATTTAGTAGCTGCAGAGCAGAGCAAGTGGAGCTATCGCGTAGAGCACTTCGTAATAGGAAATCTTTCTGAACTGTTGAGATACATAGACCAGTTCGAAAGCGCAGATCCTTATGATAAATACGTGCTCGTCAATGAACTTGGTGACGGCCGCGAACTGTTGGCCGCGCCGTCATGGTCGAAAACCGGCAATGACTGCGTGATCACAACTCTGGTTAAGCCCAGTTTTCCGAAGATCGATGTCCATCAGCTTCCAATGACGATAGCACTGGGTGACGACCATGACTTTCAAATACTCAACGGAAGTCTCGCTCGTATAAGAGGCTTGGAGGCGCTCCCTCAACAAGTCAAAACGTGTCTTTCAATGAGCCGTGGGGAGTCCTACTTCGCTCCCAGCTACGGCACGCGAATTCGTGAGTATTCCGTCGGTTTCTTTGGCTCGCCCTGGCTTCCACGTCTAATCAAGCTGGAGGCGATTAGGATGGCCGCAATTCCATACGTAGACAGCCACGGCATAACACCGCCGACGACGCCGTTGCGCTGTGTTCGGAAGGTTATTTCGATTGAGCAAATCGACACTGTCGGTGAGGGTGGCTGGTATCGATTCCGTGTCGATCTCGATATTGAGGGGTTAGGCGAATGGTCACGCGAAATGCCAATCCTCATATCCGAGAATCTCTGAGTGCCTATCCGCCACGTAACAGGCGAGCCAAAGCCCGCGGAACATAAGGGTTTTGGCGTGTCCGCACGTAACAAGGAACCACTTAACTCATTGTTTTATAAGTCTTAAGCACCTTCCTTTAAATCAGTAGGTCCCGGGTTCGACTCCTGGTGCCGGCACCATACAAGACGAAGCCCTCGCAGAAATGCGGGGGCTTTGTTATTTCAGGGTGTTCACTTTTTCTCCACTCCCTGGAAAAACCCGTGGGAGCGAGCCTGCTCGCGATGAGGCCGTCAAACCCACCGACAGTCCTTCAGCCAAGACAAGACGGCCTTCTCAGAACACCACGACCGAGCATCCTCAACCAAACAGCATCTTTTGCCAGTGATCCTCCCCCACAATAGCAATTGAAGCACCCGCCTCCCGCAGCTCCACTGCCTTCATGATCTTCGTTCCATAGGTACTGTGCCGCCACTGCTCATTACCCACGCTGCCGACCACCAGGTAATGCACCTTCTTACTCACCCCGCCCCCAATCAAACCGCCACGCTCCTCCACCAATGCCTGACAATCTTTACGCGGCCCAAAAGCCATGACGCCTGTAAATACAAACATCCGGCCGTCCCACACCAAATCAGGGGCCGGTGAATTGAAGGGCAGGTCCGTTGGCGCAACGACAACAGCTCCGTCGACCTTCGAGCCCTCGATATCCACGCCAGAAAAACTACGCAGCACGTTAAGCAGCTCAAGAGACTCGTCCGGGTCCAGAGCATCGTCCTGAAGCATGGATGCCAAACGCGAATACAGCAGATTGATCACCGGGTCATTCAGATGGACGAGGTTGCTCTCCAACCATCGCTTAAGAAAAATCGCTTCGCTGGTGTTCACGATACCGTCCGCCGTGATCCCAGCCGCCAGCCCCAACAAGGCATCGGCAGCGCGCCGGTCGATGCGTGTGCGGTTGAAGAATTTGCTGTTTTCGAACTCGCTGTGTAGGTCCATTACGGGTCTCCTTTGGGTGCGCGTCTTGGCTCGATACGTAAGCAATACTGGCTGAGGGGATGTTGTATTGAAACGTAGCATTCCTGTTCACGGTTCCCTCATTTTCTGATCAAGAAAATAAATCCGCCCCCTTTTTCGGGAGCGCTGGCAACGCGACAATCCATGGACTTGGCAGAGAAAACACCTTGAGTGGTTTTTGAATCACCAGCTAAACCAGCACACTGAATCGACGCGCTATTACTATTTGCTGAGCATGCAATTACTCACTCATCGCTTAGGAAAATCCCCCTCGATCCACCGTGCGGGGGCGTCTCCCCTGTTAGTCGCTGCTAGCTGCCGGATTGCGTGCCATGACGATCCACGCCGCGCCGTCGATCATCACCGACCGCTCGCCGGGGAGGCCCGCGAAGGCGGCACGAACCGCGGCCCAGGCGTGGGCGCGGATGTCGTCGGGCTGATCCGCGAGCACAAGCGACAGCGGGCCGCCCTCGAAGGCCATCTTCACCGCGTCGTCGATCGCCGCGTCCCGCGTCCCGCCCTCGCCGAACGGGATGGAAGCATCGAAGGGCGCGATAGCGATATCGGTAAATCCGGCCGCCGTCAGGATGCGCGTCACTCGTCCCCGGTCGCCGAACGAGAACGGGCCGGGCGCTTCGGGACCGGGCGGCGCGGGTAGCGGGACGATGTCCTTGATCGCGCCCATCGGCAGGCGCAGCCAATCGTTCTCGGCCACGCCGCGCCAGCAGACGAAAGCGACCCGCCCGCCCGGCCGCAGCGCACGCCGCATATGGGCAAACGCCCCAGTCGGATCGTCGAAGAACATCACCCCGAAACGCGAGAACAGGATGTCGAATGCTCCCTCGGGCAACTCGGTGCTGCTGGCGTCGGCCACCCGGAACAGGACCGGCGTATCCTTTGGTGCAAACGCACGCGCTCGGCCGATCAACGGTTCGGATATGTCCACGCCTAGCACATGGCCGCCCGCGCCGACCCGAGCGGCCAGAGCCAGACTCGAGGCACCCGCGCCGCAGCCGACGTCCAGCACGCGTTCGCCCGTCGCAGGCGCGGCGGCTTCTATCGCGGCCTGGCCGAACACCGCGAACATGGCGTCGAGCCGGGCCTGGTTGGCGGCCCAGTACTCTCCACTTTGGCCATTCCAGTCGGCTACCTGATAGGCATTTTGCTCTGTCATGACATCTCCTCGTTTTGATTCGCCTTAACTAGGCCGTGCAAAAGCCGGGAACGGCGACCTTCTGGAACAGGTGCGGGCTGCCTACGACGGATGACGGATAGGCCGAGAGCTTCGCGACAAACTCGGGATGGGTGAGGCCGGCGCGGACCGTCTCGGTGGATTCCCACACCACATAGTTCAGATAAGTCGGGCTATCGCCGATCGCTCGATGCAGTTGCATGGAAATGAAGCCCGGTTGCTTGGTTATGATCTCGGCGGCCGCCTTGAAAGCGTCCAGGAAGACCGCTTCGTCGGCGTAATCGAGCGTGAAGAGGTTGATTAGCACGACTGGCGCGGCCGCGATGCCGAGTTGGCGCTCAAGCGGGAATTTATCGTCTAGCGGTTTGAATTTACGGTCTTGCGGCTTTAGGTCGGCCATGGTGATGCTCCCGTCTACTGCGAAATTGAAAATGGCATGATCGATGCTGCTTGGAAGCAGCCTTTTAGTAGCCTGCGACAACCGAAGAAGGGTATCTGTGCTCTCAAACCAGCATCGACTGCTGGGCGAAGATTCCCGCCATCGCGCCTTGCCATGATGCCGTGGTGACCGAAGACATGAGGGGATTGGCGAGGTCGCCTGCGGCGTAAACGCCGGGCATACTGGTTTCGCGGCGCTCGTCGACTTTGAGGGCGATGCCCTGGGGCGTATTGACCGTGGCGAGGCCCAGCGATTCATGCAGGCGCGCGGATGGCTTGTTGCGCGGATGCGCGAACAGGATGTCGACCGCGACAGAAGGGCCGGCGTCGAGCCTGACGATGGCGTTATGGCTCTCGTCATGGTCGATTTCAGTGATCCTGCCATCGACGACAGGGATATGGCGGAGTGCCAGATCGGCCCGGATATCGGCTGGAATGTCGTGACCATCGGCGAAGACCGTCAGCGTTTCGGTCCAGTCGTGGTACAGCCTGACGTAGTTGTGCGACGGCGGGCCGGACCAGACGAGGCCCCAATGCCGACCGGCAACCTCAAAGCCGTCGCAATAGGGGCAAGGCACGATTGAGCTGCCCCAGCCTTCGGCAAAGCCGGGAACTTCAGGCATCTGGTCGGCGACGCCATAGCTCAGGATCAGGCGGCGCGCCCTGAGGCTTTCGCCATCGCCAGTGAGGACAGAGAAATCGTCGATAGCGCCGCAGACGCTCTCGGCACAGGCAGTGACCAGCCTGACCGTGGGATAACGCGCCAGCTGCTGCCGTGCCTCGACCAGGATCTCCAGTGGTGGCTTGTGGTCGTGGCCGAGCAGGCCATGCGAGTGGTCGGCGAAGCGATTGCGCGGCAGGCCGGTGTCGAGAACGATGACCTTGCGCCGGGCACGGCCGAGCTGCAAGGCGGCGGCAAGACCTGCAAAACTGCCGCCGATGATGATGACGTCATTCATGGTGATGGGCTCCGCGCTGTGGATTAAGGGGGATTGGCTTGCACACTTAAGATACTTTGGAGTACCCTAATTTAAGAATTAGAATACTGTCAAGTACTGGAATTTTTTATGAGCGAAAACAGCCAGAGCCGGCGCGGCCGGCCGGCCAACGAGGCGCTTGGCCAAACGATAGCCGACGCCGCGTGCGAACTTTTTGTGGAATTGGGTTTTCAAGCGACGACCATGGATAAGGTCGCCAAGCGGGCGAAGATATCCAAGCTAAGCATCTATCGGCACTTCGAGAACAAGGAGGCGCTGTTCAGCGCAGCCATCGCGGCCCACTGCCAGCAGTTTGCACCACAAGCCCTTTTTGAAGGCGTCGGCGGTTCGGCCGAAGATCAGCTAATGGCGGTGGGATCAACCCTGCTTCGCACGCTGTTGAGCCCGGACGTGCGGAGTGTCGAAGCCATGATCATGGCCGACAAGACGAATCAAAAGTCGTTAAGCAAGCGCCAATACGAAGCCGGCCCCGCCTATGTCATCGCCCAAATCGAGGCCCTGTTGCGTCAGTTGCACGCGAAGGCGGTTCTGAACGTGCCTGATCCTCTCCAGTCCGCCCGCTTGTTTGCCGCGCTTTTCAAAGGATCCGATCTCCTGATTATCGCGCGCTTCGATGAGGCGAGAGCAGAGGACGACGACGAAATAGAATCCTATTGCCGGTCGGCCGTCGCCATGTTCATCGCCGCGCACAGTCGCACCGACCACGCGGGCGAATAATAACTTTATTGTTCCGGGTAGCTTGGCCGGGTACTTCGTCATATTGGACTGGCGCGCGCCAATATGGCGACAGTATCGAAACGCTGCGTTGGTGGATCACCTTCAGCATTTCACGAACTGGCAACTCCGTGACTGGGGTCGAGTGCTCTGTCTCTGAATGCGGCTCTAAATTACTTACAGACCGACAGCGTACTTACATCTCAAATATCCCGAACTTGATTCCACCGAACGCCATACCTAGCTGATTTATTCATAGTTACTAGTTGGGGTACGCCGAGTTTTCCAGCGAATTCCAGGCGCCTGGAAAACCTGGCTCAGTCGAAAGATACCGTCCGTCTGGTGCCGGCACCATACAAGACGAAGCCCTCGCAGAAATGCGGGGGCTTTGTTTTTCCCTTACGTAAATAAATGACGTAACAAGCGTCAGCCTACGTTCTGAGCTTCCCTTTCCTTTCGCCCACGTCACTGCACTGTGGCGTCATCGATACTCGTCATTGACGATCTTGCAGAAAATCCAGAATTGCCTGAGTGGTAGCTTGCGCTTGTTCTTCCAGAACCCAATGACCCGTGTTCTGTAAAATCAGTGAATGCGGTCGGTAACTGATATGGTTTACCTGCTCGGCCAACGTCTTGCCTCTTGAGTGATCTCCGCCGATGGTGAGTACTGGTACGGCCAATTTGTTCTGAGCAAACGCCTGATTGTCATTTGCATCGCTTTCCACCCAAGCTGAATAGAGTTTGAATGCCGCTTCCATTCGTCCAGGCCGGGAATAATCCATTACCAATGCGTTGCGCACCTCATCATCAACTTTAGGGTTGCCTGGATATACGAACTCATCAAAAAACATGTCCAGATAAGTTTTTTCCTGCCCTCGAATCATTTTCAACGCTGTTTCGCCGAAGAAACGAAAATGCCATTTGCTGGCAGTGCCATTCGCCGGATTGCCGTTATAAGGGATTTCCCAGCCTGGGAGTCCCGGGACGAATCCATCCATCAAAATGATGTGCTTGGTTTCATGCGGATAGAGTGCGCCATAGGCGTAGGCGACAATCAGCCCCATGTCGTGACCGACAATATCCAGTCGCCCCAGTTTCAGAACGGCGACCAATTCATGGAGGTCGCGTGCCATGTTCTTTTTATCGTATCCATCCTTCGAGATATCCGTTTCTCCAGCGCCACGATAATCTGGAACGATAGGGGTATAGCCCGCGCGCAGGAGTCTTCCCATCAGGGATTTCCAATTTCTCCAGCTTCCTGGAAACCCGTGAATCAACAAGACCGGCTGCTCACCATTACCGCTCACCAGATAGTGCATGCGAATGCCGTTTACGTTCGCGTACTCACTTCTGAATGTCGCACCGTCAACGACAATATTTGCTCCATCTGACGAGGCGGACATTACGCCTGGATGAATAAGCCGATTCATTCTGACACCTTACTTAAGCCGGACGACCCGGAGCATCACTCCGAACCTTGATTCCCGAGACTAAACAGGCGGATCAAGCATTAGTAACGGGCCTGAAAAAACCGAATGTCTTTCAGTGTCAGCGTGGAGGATTCCTCGGTCCGCTGGCACTGTCAGGAATGACAGTTCCGATAAACGGCGGGGGCATGGCTACTCCCTTTAGCGCTCTCAAGACTATTCAAATAGAGGTAAGCGATCCGCACATCGGAATTCAGGCAGTGAATGCCCCCCTCGCCGCAAGGCGCTATGCGGCATTCATTTAATTTCTCCCTTGCCGATACCCTCAATAGACGCATCACTGCCCCAAGCCCTCACAGGCGCTCGACTACACTTGCCCAGAAATCGCCGCTCCAGGAGCAATCGACAATGAAGATCCGCACCAAGATCATAGCTTCGGGGTTGGTCAGTCTTTTCTTTGCTCTTCTACTCGGCGGTATCGGGTTGTGGGGGCATACCTCCATGACCGCATCCCTGGCGGAGAACGAAACCAGTATTTCAGCCATGCGCAAACACATGGAGGCGGACATGATGCACGATGCCATTCGTGCCGATGTCTTGGCTGCGCTGTTGGCAACGCCCGGTAATGTTCAGGAAGCCAAGGAAGTGCAGGAAGCGTTTGACGAGCATTCGCAGCGGATGCGCAAGGTGATTGCCGAGAACGCCGAGGCGAAGTTGCCGGCGGAAGTCGCCAAGGCCATCGTCGAATTGAAACCACAGGCCGATACCTACATTGATAAAGCCAAGCAGGTGATCGGCAAAGTGCTGGGTGGCGCCAAGGATACACAAGCGCTGCGGACGGAATTCAACGCAGCGTTTTCGGCATTGGAAGAGCGTAATGAAGCCGTGAGCGAGCTGATCGAGAATCAGGCCCAGGCTTCTCGCGAGCATCAGGATGAGAGCATCCAGTCTTCGGGGCGCTGGCTGATCGGGACGTTATTGGCGACCTGTGTGGCACTGATACTGTCGTCCTGGAGCTTGGTCAACGCTGTGCTCACACCGTTGAATAAAATCATCCTCAATACCCAGGCGATTTCCCAAGGCGATTTGCAGCGGTCCATGGGGGCGCACGGCAAGGATGAGCTGGGCCAATTGCAGAGCGTCATTGAACAGATGCAAGCCAACCTGCGGCAAATGATCGCCACGATCCGCAGTCAGAGCGACGAGTTGCATGGTACCTCCCGTACCTTGGGCGACACTGCCAGGCAAATTGTCTCCAGCGCCGATCAACAGGCCCAGAGCGCGACCAGCATGGCGGCGAGCATGGAGCAGATGATGGCGAACATCAGCCAGATCCATCAGCATGCCGACAGCGCCCGGACGATTTCGGCGCAGTCCGAACAACTGGCGAGCAGCGGCGGGCAAGTGATTCTCGGGGTGGTGGAAGGCATGAGCCGCATCGCCGAGGTGGTCAATCAGTCCTCCAGCAAGATTACGGCCCTGGATGCTTCGTCCGAAGACATTCATTCCATCATCCAGGTGATCAAGAGTATCGCGGAGCAAACCAACCTGTTGGCGCTCAACGCCGCCATCGAGGCTGCCCGCGCCGGGGAGGCTGGTCGGGGTTTTGCCGTGGTCGCCGATGAAGTGCGCAACCTGGCGGCGCGCACCACCCAGTCCACCCAGGAAATCACTGCGATGATCGAGCGTATCCAGACCAGTGCCCGGGATGCTGTGTCCAACATGCAGGCATGCGTCAGTCGCGTGGACGAGGGGGTGAACCTGGCCCAACAGGCCGGGGTGTCCATCAGCGAAATCCGCACTGGCGCCCGTCATGCCGCCGAAGTGGTCGAGGAAATTTCCCAGACGATTGCCGAGCAATCGAAGGCCAGTGATGAGATGGCTCAGCGGGTGGAGTCGATTGCCGCCCAGTCACGGGAAAACACACTCTCTATTCACCATCTGCAGCAAACCGCCACTCAACTGAACACTGCCGCGGGGTCGATGCAGTCTTCGGTGCAGCAGTTCAAGATCTAAGTTCTATTTGTGGCGAGGGAGCTTGCCCCCTCGCCACGAAGCCGATTCTGCTAGAGCTTTTGTTTTCGAATCAGACCTGACTCACCTCAAACACAAACGAAATCTCCCGCTTCTGGGCACTCCAGACATACCGGATATGCTTGCCCTGCACTGGAATCGAAACCGCCGGTGGGCGAAATGCGGCGACGCATTCGTGGCCGGGCAGGCGGACGCTGTTGTAGAGCAGGCCCCAGGATAATGTTTCACGCAGTTGCCGGGCGAATACCTGGGACGGGCCGTAGGCGGTGGGGTCCGGGTCGTGGAGGTGGGGGTAGTCGTGGCGGATATCGTGCAAGGGCTTGATGACTTGGTTGACGTAGGTGCGCATGGTCAACTCCAGATCCGGCTCATTGGTTGCCCCGAGAAAGCGCGCCTGGTGATAGCAAGTCTCGGCAATGGCGGCTTCCTGGCTGCTGGCGGCATAGTAGACACCAAAGGTGCCGTCGCTGAAGCGACTGCTCTTGCCGATATGGGTGAACGCCGCCATCACCGGCGAGGAACCAGGCCCGGAAACCCGGTCTTCAGGACGTACCCGCGACAGCACGCCGGCCTCTTCCATCAACCGATCGTTGGTCAGCGCTTCCAAGGCATAGGCCGTGGGCAAATCCTCGGGATCGAGCACGTCTTCGAACAGCGTGATCGGCGGGAAGCTGCTGTTGACGATCCGATAGGCACCCTTCCATTGCGGCTCTGTCAGAGGTGGCGTCATCAACCGCGCACTCCGTCCAGGTAGCGCCGCACATCGGCGATATCCACCACTCGCCCGGCCAGCATGTAGGAAAGCGCCGACTGGCCATTGAACGGCGCAGCGGCGTTGGGGCTGCTGACCCATTGATAGGCCCGGTCCCGGCTGTTGCTGAAGATGATGCTCAGCGCCTTGTGGATACCCATGAGATAGGAAATACGCTCCAAGGTGTCACGGGGCAACCTGACGTTGGTGGGTAATTGTTTGTACTTGTAGAAGGTCGTGTTCCCCACCTTGCCCAGCAACGTGCGCTGTTGCTCGACGCTGCAGCCCCACAACTCCATGAGGTTGAAGAAAAACTTCAACGCAATTCGACCCGCGTCCGGGGAATCCAGTTGTTGCTGTGCGTTGAGGGTGATGGAGGAAGTAGCCATGGGATTTGGGCTCCTTTTACGGGTGACGCTTAGAGAGTAGTACACATACGGATATAAATTAATATTTAATTCGCAAACGAACAAGCCAAAGTTGTATTCAGGTCCTGCTAATACCCGTCAGTTGAAATCAAGGCTCCCACGGGTTTTGTCGCCTGATTGCCTCGCCTCAGCCCTGACAAGAAGAATTACACAAGCCAACACGCGCCAAACCAGCAAAAAACCAAAATCCCACATAAGCTCCAAACAGCGCCTACCGGAGCTTTTCACCACAAAACCGCGACAACCGTGGCAAGCTGCACGATGATAGCCGCATGCACCGCCTGACCCGGGCCAAGTGCACAACAATAGCGAGCCCACTTAAGCAGAGGGCATTACCTCATGGATAGCAGAACCCTACGCAACCTCATGCGCATCGTGCAGACCGGCTCGTTGTCGGCGGCCGCGGAACATTCGTGCCTCACGGTGCAGGCATTGGCGGCGCAGTTGAACAAGGTCGAGGAACAATTTGGTTTCCGGCTGTTCAGGCGTTCGAACAAGGGCCTGACGTTGACGAGCCAAGGCTCGGAACTGACCCCTTTCATGGATCAGGTGCTGGTGGCCACACGCCAGCTCGAAGAGAAAGTCACGGCGCTCAAGAAGCCGCGGCAGCGCACCTTGAAAATGGCGCTCAATACCACCCTGCCGGCGGAGTTCAACCGGCGGATGATCGATCGGTTGATAGCCGTCTTCCCCCAGTATCAGCTGGAATTCAGTTACGCCGAATCGATGGAGAACCTGAGCAAACTCAAGAATGAAGATTTTGACCTGGCCATCCTGATCGGGGCGCAGCAGAGCGGCTTTTCCAGCATCACGATGCCTGATGTACAGGTTCGGGTGGTGGGTGCCCATTGTGGCAACGAAGGCGACTCCCTCGGTTTGCTCGGAGACAGGTTTCAGGTACGTCCCGCAGAAGAGTGTCCATATTCCCACAGCTTCCTCCGTTTTCTCGACGCAGGGCTGAGCGAATATGGCTCAAGTCAGCGAATGGTGTATTCCTGCAGCGAAACGCTGACGTTGTCGTTGATCACCCAACTCGATGGCCTGGGGCTGGTATCCCGGGATGCGGCACTGCGCAACGGCCTGACGATCTTCCCCGACTTCGAGGACTCTCTCGAGGTACGCCTGGCAGTGAACAATCCTGAACTGTCCGGCCAGGCGCTGCACGATGTAGTGGACCTCGCGCTACAGGAACGAACCGAGCGCGATATACGCCGCCGTGCCCACCGCCACACTGAGAAACAGGTTACGGCTGAAATACGCACATAACAGCGTCGGAATCGCGGCGTAGAGCTCCGGGCGGTCGAGTTGTATCTGCTGATCCTTGATCAATAACGGGGTGAGGCTGATCGCAGCGACGATCGCCACCGGCAGGTATTCCAGGGCACGGGCAATGAAGGGCGGCCAGTGTTCCGTGTTGACCTGCAACGGCAAGGCCCGCGGCAGGAAGGTCACGACCATCATCAGGCCCACGACCAGGATCAGGAACGTTTGGTCAGGCATACGCCCACCCCGCAGCCAACGAACGTGGCAATGAAGACATTGAATGGCGAACTGCCCAGGAGGCTCAGCCCACCCATGCAGACGACGGCCGCCAGGGCCGCGATCAGCTTGTTACGGGTATTGCACAGCGAAACCAGCACGTAGAGCATCATCGCGGTCAAGGCATAGTCGAGCTGATACTTGATCAGGTGCGCAGCGTACTGCGCACACACGGCACCCAATAAGCCGCCGAGCACCCAGGACGTATGACAGAACAGGTTGAAGCCGATCAGATAGCGCACACTCACCGGCGCGCCACTACCCAACTTGACGCTGTGGAAGGCGAACGACTCGTCCGTCAGCCCTGACGCGTAGCACCAGCGCTCGAAACGACTGAGCCCCAGCGCACGCAGGGCCTTGGCCATGTACACCGACATCAACATGTGTCGCGCATTGATCAGGAATGTAGTGAGCACGATGGTGGTCAGCGACGCCCCGCTGGAGATCAACGCCAACGCCGCGAACTGCGAGGCGCCCGCGTAGACGAACAGGCACATCGCTACCGGCAACCACAAGGGTAACCCGGCGTTGACCGCCATCAGACCGAACACAAACGAAACCGTAAAATAACCCGCGACCACCGGACTGGCTTCGGCGAAGGTACGCGAGGTTTGTGGTTCGACCACCAGCGGCTGGCTGGAAGTCTTGCTCATAGATCCCTCTCGAAAGTGATTTCACCCCGTGGTTCGCAGAACCCCTGGGCCGCCCAGAAACGCTTGCCGGCCAGGTTAGCATCGTCGACGAACAGGAACATGCGCAGCACGCCCACCCGCTTCATGTCGGCGGATGCCGCTTCCACCAGGCGCTGACCCAGGCCCCGGGTACGATGCCTTGGGCTGACCGCCAGGTGATTGATGGTGCCACGGGTACCGAGCATACCGCCAATCACGGCGCCCACCACGCTGCCAGTGGCATCGATGGCCAGGTACGCCGTGGTGGTTTCCTGCAACAACACCCCCCGCAAGAACCGGGCATCCTGCCATTCGCAGAACGACACTTCGTCGAAAGCGCGAAAGAACTGCTCCATTCGCTCGGCATCCCTGACCATCGCCCGGCGCAACAGCACCTGCTGCTCCGGGTCGTCCATGGGTACCAGCTGTTCAGCGAACAATGTCAAAAGCGGTCCCGGGCCGCGAGAAGGAAATCGCCAGGATCTGCCTGAACGCCATTTCATGGCTGTGGACATTGCGAGCCGGGGTCACGTAGTGACGCATGTCGCGATCGAGGAAGAACGTCGTATCGAGGATGTCCTCGTAGGTAACCGCCGCCAATTGTTCTTCCTGGGCGGTATACAACCGGCTCTCCGCGCCCGCCACATTGTGACGGCCCCAGAAATGCACACCGCTGAACGGATATCCGTCGCAGTGAATGCCTTCGGGGGTGATTTCCAGTTGTTTACCCGGCTTGATCTCGATGCGGATCTGATGGATCTGGCACTGCCAGATTTCATCATGCAGTTCCTGCGGCAGGACGTTCTTGTATACCTCGAAGTCCGTGTCGATCAGGCTGCGCATCACCGGGGAGTTGATCACTTCGTTGGAGAAATCCTGGAAGTGCCGCTCCAGTCCCCCGACGTAGCTGTTGTTGGCCTTGGACTGGATATAGGCCCGATGTTCGAGCTGCTTGAGCTCACGGGTCTGGGGGTTGTATTCGAAGTCGCTGTAACGGCGAAAACGCATGCCTGACTCGGCCTGGCCGTAGTAGCTGTCGGGCTCCATGTTGTCCCAGCTCTTGGTCAGCCGGACAAAGTCGCCGAAATGACCGTAGAGATTGAAGTCTCCACCGCGGACGTTAACGTATTTGTCACGTCGTAGCGCTTCGCCCACTTCCCTGTTCAGAACGATCATTTTTATTAGGTCTCCACTGCATTGAGCGGCCTAATCTAGTAGGTGCAAAATTTCCGTCCATGAAAAAGAATTTGAGTCATTTCAAGACATACTTGAAACGAAGGGTGAAGAGCCATTAGTACGACTTTTTATCGGGAAAACAGTCGATTACAGCAATATTCTGGCACCGGAAGCCAAAAAAACCTCGAATCTGATTCGAGGTTTTTTCTGGTTCAGGTAACGCGATCAGGCATCAGAAAACGTTGATCGGGTAATCCACAAACACTCGCAGCTCGTTGCCGCTGACGTTGTACTCGCTGGACTTCTGCGAAACACGCAGGACAGAACTGCGCAACCTCACGCTAAGATCCTTGGCCGGGCCGTTCTGGACCACATATTTGAGCTGGTTGAAGATCTCGCGCTCGGTGCCACCTTCGCTGGTGGAGGTGGTGATGTTATCGCCACGCACGTAAGCGACGTTATAGGTCAGGCCTGGGACGCCGAAGGTGGTGAAATCCAGGCCGTAGCCCAGTTGCCAGCTGCGTTCGTCTTCAGCATTGAAGTCGGACCAGTAGGAGTTGGCCAGGTAGATCGTGTTGCCACCGTCCCCCACCCGATTCTGTTCACGCTGATAGCCACCGTAGGCATAGCCCAGGTCGCTGTCGCCGGTGCTGCGCTGATGAGCGAGCGTGAAGCTGTGCGGCCCGGTGGCGAAGGTGGCGGCCAGACTCCAGATCTTGTTGTCGTCGCCAGTGACGTTGTTTTCACGAACGTAGTCGTTGTCCAGCTTCGTGCGGTAGCCGTTGAAGTCCAGTGTCAGGGACTGATCCTTGGCCAGTGGGAATACATAATTGGCGTTGACGTATTGCTTCTTCAGCACATCTTCGACATCCGAGGCGTAGAGCGAAGCCTTGAACTGCTCGGTGAACTGATAGCTGCCGCCCAATACGTTGATCGACTTCAACCCACCGCTGTCACGGCCTTCGGCGCTCTTGCGCGATTCAGCGGTGAAACGGCCGGCATTCAGTTCCAGGCCCTTGATCTCTTTGGATGTGATCAGCGTGCCGGTATAGCTTTCCGGCAGCAGCCGCGAGTTGTCATAACTCAACACCGGCAAGGCCGGCATCTGGTCACCATAGGCCAACACCGTGTTGGAGACGCGGAACTTCACTGCTGCACCGAACTTGGACAGATCATCCGCCGCGTTACCGCTATCGCCTTGCTTGAAGAAGTCGATGCCGCCCGCACCGCTGCGGCCTTTGCCACCATCTAGACGCAATGCGTACAGGCCAAAGCCGTCCACCCCCACACCGACAGTACCTTGGGTGAAGCCGGACGAGAACGTACCGATGGCCGCCTGGCCCCATTCGGCCTTGTCCTTGTTGCCGTCTTTGTAGTCACGGTTGATATACGCGTTGCGCAACAGCACTTTCAGGCTGCTGTCCTCAACAAATCCCTTGGACTCAGACTGGTCGCTGGCCATGGCGTGTGTCGTGCTCAAAATCCCCAGTGCGATCAAACCGATGCGCGTGTTCAACATAATTGTTTTCCTTGTAATGGGTTGATACGCACTGCGACCGGCAGCCGAAATGGCGCTTTTTGCACTCTTTTTCGGACTCTTGCCCCTGAAATAATGAAAAGGCCCGCCCACGAAAGATCGTGTCGGGCCTTTTTATTATTTAAGAGTCATGGCTGTTAGCCACAGGCGTGGGACGAATCCTAGCCGTGCCTTCAAGAATGTGTCAATTTCGTTAATCGTCTGTAATCAGGCGAAAAACGTCTAAGACCCCGAACATCCATCCAGGCTGCAGACCGGGGTCGGAGAAGAGGCCTGCGTCGGCAAGGACAGATTCAACCACTCGGCGAATGCCTCGGGTTTGCCAAGCCAAGGACCAATGTCCACACGCGTGAACTGTCCATCCTGTTGCAAGACCAAGGTCGGGAAGCCCTGGCCACCGACCTGGGCCAGCAAGGCACGGCTGGCCTTGATATGAGCCTCCACATCAACCACGGTGAAAACCGACTGTAATGCCTTGGATTCAAGTCCGATAGCCTGGGCCAGTTCCAGCAGCACCGTTTCATCGGCAATTCTGCGGCCTTCAACGTAATGTGCGGTTTGCAAGCGCTCCAACAGGTCCAACCCCCGTCCACCCAGTTGCTCGGCAGCGAGAATCGCTGCGATGGGTGGCGCCGAGTCGAACACCGCACGTTCGTCCCGCAGCAATCCCTCGAAATAGGCCTCACCAAACGGCTGGCCGGTGTATTCGGCGATCCGCCGGTCATGGGGCATCACGTAATTGCGCAATTGGGGTGAGACCGGTTGGCGATTGGCACCGGTCATCATGCCGCCGCCATGGGCGATCACCGGCAGCACCGCACGGGCGGCCTGCACCAGCGGCTTGGCGCCATAGCACCAGCCGCAGAGCGGGTCGTAGATGTAATGAAGGGTGGTCATGGAAACTCCGCTCGCCGTCAGGACTGAATAACGGCAGCGTACCCTCGAGGACCTCGCGGAAAAATGTCGAAATGGCTTTCAGTCTGTTTCGTGAATCGGTCAAATCCCGTGTCCCCTGTGGGAGTGAGCCTGCTCGCGATAGCGATGGATCAGTTACCCCGATGCCAGCCGGTACACCGCCATCGCGAGCAGGCTCGCTCCCACAGGGGCTGTTTCAGTCTCTGGTTCGTGCACATAAAAAAAGCGCTGCCATCCCGGCCAGCGCTTTCTATCAATCCGTCGAATTCTTATCCTTGCATGACATCCCACAACGCTTCCAACTCCGCCTCGCTGAACAACCCAGCGGGGTAGCGCTCCATGATCAGCCGACGCGGATCAGGTTCTCTGATCTGACGCGTTCCATTGGATTTCAACCACTGCGCCAAGGCTTGAAGCGACTCACCATTAACGGCCAAGGGATGGCATGTGCGCTCGCTTATCATATTCATTCCAGCGCCCTCTCCTGGTTGATGAGCGGCCAATTTATCCAAGGTTTATTACAAAACAACGCAGCTCCGCACTCCGGACTGCCGGGATGCAGATACAAGAGCTATGCCAATGTATCCGGCACCGCTAATAAACAGACGCAAAAAAGCCCGCACCCCAATCGGGCTGCGGGCTTGCTTGGTTGGATCCAAAAACCGTCATGCAAGGCCGCTGTAACCAACGTCACCTTGCTGTTACATCGCCACTCATTTTGTGTACGGCGCCGGTTGCTGTTGAGTAAGGCAATGGATATTCCCACCCCCCAGTAACAGTTCACGACCCGGAACCATAACCACTTCGTGCTGTGGAAACAGGTTCTGCAGAATCTCCCTGGCTGTAGCATCCAGCGGATCGTCGAAGCTTGGCGCGATGATGCCGCCATTGACGATCAGGAAGTTGACGTAGGATCCGGCCAGTCGCACGCTCGGATTGCGCTCCTGGGAACCTTCCACCGCATCCACACCGGCGCATTCTGCTTCGGTGGCATACAACGGCCCCGGAATCGGCATTTTGTGCACCATGAAAGAGCGGCCCTGGGCGTCGGTGCTGTTTTGCAACACATCCATCGCGGCGTGACAGCGTGCGTAATTCGGATCCTGTGGATCGTCGGTCCAGGCGAGCAACACTTCGCCAGGACGCACGTAGCAGCAGAAGTTGTCCACATGGCCGTCGGTTTCGTCATTGAACAGGCCATCCGGCAACCAGATGACTTTGTCCACCGCCAATTGGGCGCTGAGCACGGCCTCGATTTCTTCGCGACTCAAGTGCGGGTTACGGTTGCGATTGAGCAGGCATTCCTCGGTAGTGATCACGGTGCCTTCGCCATCGACGTGGATGGAACCACCCTCGAGCACGAAACCTTCAGTGCGGTAACGCGGGCTGCGCTCGATTTCAAGGATCTTGCTGGCGACTTGCGAATCCCGATTCCACGGTGAATACAGGCCGCCGTCAAATCCGCCCCAGGCGTTGAAATCCCAGTCGACACCGCGTACTTCGCCGTTGTCATTGATGACGAACGTCGGGCCGGTATCCCGGACCCAGGCGTCGTCGCTGGACATTTCCACCAGGCGGATATTCGGTACATCGAGGCGCGCCCGGGCGTTTTCGTATTGAGCCGCAGACACCGCCACGGTCACCGGTTCGAAACGGGCAATGGCCTTGGCGACCGCTACGTGGGCAGCCTGCGCGGGCTTGCCGCCCAGGCGCCAGTTGTCCGGGCGCTCCGGCCAGATCATCCAGGCCTGGGTCTGGGTTGCCCACTCGGCAGGCATGTAGAAACCATCCGCGCGGGGAGTGCTGTGCAACGTTGTCATGAATCAGGACTCCAGTGAGCCATCGAGGGTTTTGATCGGTCCGTACAGGTTCGGACGACGATCCCGGAAAGTGCCCCAGGCACTGCGAATACGCTCCAACTCGTCGAGATCGAAGCTGTGCACCAATACACCTTCTTCGGTTTCGTTCAGTTCCTGGACTTTTTCGCCGAACTGATTGGCAATGAACGACGAGCCGTAGAAGGTGATGTCGTAACCGTCCTGTTCTTCATTGCCGATGCGGTTGCTGGCCACCAGCGGCATCAGGTTGGCGCCGGCATGGCCTTGTTGCACACGCTGCCAGTGATCACGGGACGAAATGGTCTTGTCGTGCGGCTCGCTGCCGATGGCCGTCGGATAGAACAGTATTTCCGCACCCAGCAGCGCCATGCTGCGGGCACATTCGGGAAACCATTGGTCCCAGCAAATGCCTACGCCTATCTTCGCATAACGGGTATTCCAGACCTTGAAGCCGGTATCCCCCGGGTTGAAGTAATACTTCTCATGGTAGCCGGGACCGTCCGGAATGTGACTCTTGCGGTACACACCCAGGTTCCGCCCATCGGCGTCGATGATTGCAATGCTATTGAAACGCGCACGTCCGGCCAGTTCGAAGAAGCTGATCGGCAGCACAACCTGCAGCTCTTTCGCCAGCTTCTGGAAATGCTTGATGGCTACGTTCTCTTCAACCGAGGTCGCCAGCAGCAGGTAATCCGGGTTCGTCTTCTGGCAGAAGTACGGAGTCTCGAACAATTCCTGGATCAGGATGATCTGGGCGCCTTTGGCTGCGGCCTCGCGAACCCGATTTTCAGCGGTCTCGATGTTGGCTTCAAGGTCCCAGGAACAGGCCATCTGAGTGGCGGCAACGGTAACGATACGGCTCATGAATCATCTCCGGGCGATGTGCAGCGGATGACAAAGAGGATAACGGCGAGCAAGAAGCGACCATGGCTTCGGCACGAAGACTTTATAGCCGATAAAAATCGAACTTAAAAGCTTGAAAAACATATAGACGAAAAAAAATCGCGATTATCGCCGATAAAAATCGGAAAATACTCGCGATCAGTCTGGAGGAACTAGCCTGCTTGCGATGCGACTTTCCATCCGGCATCGCGAGCAGGCTCCTGCTTTGGAGCATCAGCCTCGGTTCAGAGTCCTTCGTCCAGGACCTTCTCCAACATATCGACGAAGAAATCCACACTCTGACGGGTCGTGACCATCGGTGGCTTGATCTTGAGGATGTTCAGGTAATCACCGGTGGGTTGCATGAAGATACCCAGCTCCCGAAGGCGATTGCACAGCGTCGCGGTCTCTTCGGTCGCAGGCTCCAGGGTTTCGCGGTTGCGGATCAGTTCCAGGCCCAGATAGAACCCGGACCCATGCACCGCGCCGACCAATGGGTATCGGTCCATCAGGGCTTGCAGCCGTGCCTTGAAGTGACCGCCCACCACTCGGGCATTTTCCCACAGCCCTTCTTCCTTCATGACATCCAGCACGGCAATGCCGATCTGACAGCTGACCGGGCTGCCACCGGACGACGAGAAGAAATAACCTTCGGCTTCCAACGCCTCGGCGATTTCCCGGCGGGTGATGACAGCCCCCAGCGGCTGCCCATTCCCCATGCCCTTAGCCATGGTAATGATATCCGGCACCACGCCTTGCTCTTCGAAGCCCCAGAAAAACTCGCCCATGCGCCCGTAGCCGACCTGCACCTCGTCAGCGATGCACACGCCGCCCCGTTCGCGCACCAGCCCATAGACCTGCTTCAAATAGCCAGGTGGCAACGCAATACCGCCAGCGTTGCCGTACACCGGCTCGCAGATGAAACCGGCGAGTTGGCGTTTTTGCTCGGCAATTTTTGCCAGGTTGTGTTCGACACTGCGCACGTAGTCCGGCGCACTGTCGGGACCACGGAATTCACCGCGATAAGTGTTGGGAGCGGTCACCGGGTGCACCCAGTCCGGACGGCTGCTCAGGGCCTTGGGGTTGTCGGCGATGGACGTCGAGACCGCGTCCGCCGCCACCGACCAGCCATGGTAGGCCTCTAGCACACTGAGCATGTCCCGCCCGCCGCTGTAGGCCCAGGCCAGGCGGATCGCCAGGTCGTTGGCCTCGGTGCCGCTGTTGACCAGGAACACCCGATCCATGTTTGACGGCGCCAGTGACAATAACCGTTCGGAAAACTCGGCAATCGCCGCGTAGTGAAAACGGGAGTTGGTATTGAGCAGCGACCACTGCCGGGCAGCCACGGCCGCCATGCGTGGGTGGCCGTGCCCCAATACCGCGACGTTATTGAGCATGTCGAGGTAGGAGCGCCCTTGCATGTCGATCAGGTGGTTGCGCCAGCCACGCTCGATGCGCGGCGGGTCGACGTAGTAGTGTTTCTGGGTACGGGCGAAGCTGGCATCGCGACGGGCCAACAACGCCTTGGCGTCGACTTCCTCCTCTGCGTCGCAAGCCAGCCCGAGCAATACCGCCGGTGAAGGGCACAACGCCTGCCAGGCCGGGGCTGCGGACGGCGTGCAGAACAGCGGCGGGTTCAAGTGCGCGCCTCGGCATAACTGCACCCGCAACGGACCAACCACTTCGCCCAAGACCTGTCCCTTGACCAGTGCGGCCCCGGAATGCAGCGGCGATGCCACACCCCAAAGCCGTATGCTCAACTGAGAACTGTCCAGTTGCAGCATGCCATCAGCCGTCTTGTGCAACACCCCGGCGAACGGCGACTCGAGCGGCGTGTCGCGAGGTACATGCAGTTCCACATGCAGCGCGCAGGTATCAGGCTCCACCGCGCTGTCCGGCCGGGTGCGCGACAACCGATACTGGCCGTAACGGCTGGCGGCCAATCCGTGAACGGTGGCAGCTTCGCTCAACAGACGCTGATCGATACCCGGCTGCTCCCAGTTACCGGCCTCGAAATGCGGGCTCAGCACGCCCAGGTCGATCAGCGCGAACTCACGGCCCACCAGGGTCGGCAACAGCGGTACAAAGCCTTCACTGACAATCGGTGGCAGATTCTGGCCAACGGCGCTCAGGATTGCCGCTTCCATCAGTTCGAACGGCACCGAGTGGGCAACCCGGAAGATTTCCCATTCATGCTCCAGGTTGGCACGGCTGTACGCGTTGTCCGGATCGATGGAAACCTGTTGTTCGCCACTGAGCACCAGCACGGCGGCACGCGCCACAATCAGCGGCCAGAGCGCCAGCAGCTCTTCACGCTGCAACGGGTTCGTCCCGTGATAAGCCTGGATCGCCGGCAGGATGAAGAACGGATCGCCATTGGCGTGGTGAAGCAACGCCGCACACGTCACCGCCAACTCGGTGATGCGCCAGGTGCGGATCAGGTCGCCGAAATCGATGACGCCTTGCAATTGCCACTGGCGCTGGGCATCGCGCTGCCAGACGACATTGTCATCGGTCAGGTCCATGTGGATCGCTTGCACCGGCAGGTGGGCCTTGAGCGGATGCAGGCGTCGTTCGGCCTGTTGCGCAACCTCGGCGATCAGACCACGCCGTTGATCGTCCTGGATGACCGGCAGCAGATGGCCGATCAGCGCATTGGCATGGCGGGCGTCCCATTGCAGGGTGCGCTCCAGGCCCGGATGATCGAACGTGGCCAAGGCCAGATCGATTTCCGCACACAAGCGCCCCAGGCCGCTCACCAGCTCCTGCCCCAGATGCTTGAGTTGGGTCAGGGGCTGCCCGTCGATGTACTCCAGCAGCCGGACATGGACCGCCTGTCCGTCGACGTCGAGCGTCAACAGATCCTGGCCGTTATTGGCCACAATCACCCGTGGCACTTTTACCGTGCCGTGATTGGCCAATTGCCTGAGAGCCGCATGTTGGGCCTGGAGCTCCTGGACGGCGTAGTCGCCATGGCAAATTTTCAACACAAATCGCCCGCGCTCGCTGTCGACGCGGTAGTTGAGGTCCTGCTGGCTGCCGAGGGGTCGCAGGTCGCCGCTGAGTCCGTAGTTCAAGCGCAGCAGCACCAACGCCTGCTCGGCGCTGATCTGTGGGCTTGGCAAACTGGCACGGTGAACCAACGTAGCGAGCGGCATACAACGACCCCTGATGTGGTTTTTATTGAACACCTATCACGCCATTGAGTTGAAGAATAAGCAACCCCTCTTTGTTGGAAGAGAGGCGTACGCACCTTTCTTGCAGACTGACGGATACTTTTAGGCCAGTTACCTCAATCCTGGCTTGACCTCCAGATTCGGGGACACCGCTTGAGATATCCCACTTGCGCCGTCATCCGCATGTCGACAAGCTATGCTCCATATTTTGTCGTCTCATGGAAAAAAGGCTTAACCGGATGCGCATTCTCATCACTGGCGGTGCCGGCTTCATCGGCTCGGCCCTCGTACGGCATTTGATCCTTGATACCGAACACCAGATCCTGAACCTCGATAAGCTGACGTACGCTGGCAATCTCGAATCGCTGAACAGCGTCGATCACTCCAGTCGTTATGAGTTCGTGCAGGCCGATATCGTCGATCAAGCCACCGTGAGTGCAGTGCTGGCGCGGTTCAAGCCCGATGCAATCATGCATCTGGCTGCAGAGTCTCATGTGGACCGTTCCATTGATGGCCCGGCGGACTTCATCCAGACCAATATCGTGGGCACCTACAGCCTTCTGGAAGCTACCCGTGCCTATTGGCAGACCCTGCCTGAACCGCAGAAACAGGCATTTCGTTTCCACCATATCTCCACCGACGAGGTGTACGGTGACCTGCACGGCGTAGATGACCTGTTCACCGAAACCACCCCGTATGCACCCAGCTCCCCTTATTCCGCCAGCAAGGCGGCGTCCGACCATCTGGTCCGTGCCTGGCAGCGCACCTACGGCTTACCCGTGCTGCTGACCAATTGCTCAAACAACTATGGGCCGTTCCACTTCCCTGAGAAGCTGATTCCGCTGGTGATCCTCAACGCTTTGGCCGGTAAACCATTGCCGGTGTACGGCGACGGACAACAGGTGCGGGATTGGCTGTATGTCGAAGACCATGCCCGGGCACTGCTGAAAGTCGTCACCGAAGGCGTGGTCGGCGAAACCTACAATATTGGCGGCCACAACGAACAAAAGAACATCGACGTCGTGCGCAACATCTGCGCGCTGCTCGAAGAGCTGGCGCCCGACAAGCCCGCAGGGATCGGGCGCTATGTCGACCTGATCACCTTCGTCAGGGACCGTCCCGGCCACGACCTGCGCTATGCCATCGATGCCGGCAAGATCGAACGGGAACTGGGCTGGACGCCCAGGGAAACCTTCGACACGGGCCTGCGCAAAACCGTGCAGTGGTACCTTGAGAACCTCCAATGGTGCCGACGTGTCCAGGACGGCAGCTACCAGGGCGAGCGCCTCGGCTCGCTCGACGAAAAGGAATCGATCGCATGATGAAGGGTATTGTTCTCGCCGGTGGCTCCGGCACACGACTGCACCCGATTACCCTCGGGGTTTCCAAGCAACTGCTGCCGGTTTACGACAAACCGATGATCTACTACCCGATCTCGGTACTGATGCTTGCGGGTATCAAGGACATCCTGGTGATCTCCACCCCACAAGATCTGCCGCAATATCGCAATCTGCTGGGCGACGGCAGCCAATTCGGCGTGCAGATCAGTTACGCCGAACAGCCCTCACCCGATGGCCTGGCGCAGGCATTCCTGATCGGCGAACAGTTCATTGGCAGCGATCCGGTGTGCCTGATCCTGGGTGACAACATTTTCCATGGGCAGTACTTCGGTGAACAATTGCAGACCGCTGTCAATCGACAGCAGGGTGCGACCGTATTCGGCTACTGGGTCAAGGATCCGGAGCGTTTTGGCGTGATCGACTTCGACGCTGAAGGCCACGCCCTTTCCATTGAAGAAAAACCTGCCGAGCCAAAATCCAGTTATGCGGTCACTGGCTTGTATTTCTACGATAACGACGTGATCCAGATCGCCAAGGCGATAAAGCCCTCCAAACGCGGCGAATTGGAAATCACCGACGTCAACAACGCCTATCTGCAACGCGGCGACCTGCATGTCGAGCGATTCGGTCGCGGTTTCGCCTGGCTGGACACCGGCACCCACGACAGCCTGCTGGAAGCCTCGCAATACGTGCAGACCATCGAACATCGCCAAGGCCTGAAAGTAGCTTGTCTGGAAGAAATTGCCTACCAACAGGGCTGGGTCAGCCGCGAGCACATACTTGAGCGTGCCGAGTACTTCGGCAAGACCGGTTACGGCCAGTACTTGTTCAAAATCGCTGGAGAACCCCGTTGAACGTCATTGCCACCCGGTTGCCGGAGGTCCTGATCATCGAGCCGAAAGTCTTCGGTGACGACCGTGGCTTTTTCTACGAAAGCTTCAATGCCCGGGCGTTCGCCGAGGCCACTGGCTGTGACCTGCAGTTCGTCCAGGACAACCATTCGCGCTCGACCAAAGGCGTGCTGCGCGGCCTGCATTATCAGATCGAACAGGCCCAGGGAAAACTCGTGCGTGTCATCGCTGGCGAGGTGTTGGACGTGGCGGTGGACATTCGCCGCAGCTCGCCCACGTTCGGCCAGTGGGAAAGCGTGCACCTGTCGGCACAGAATCAGCGGCAGTTGTGGGTTCCGCCAGGCTTCGCCCATGGTTTTGTGGTCCTGAGCGAGTCAGCGGATTTTCTCTATAAAACCACGGACTACTATGCGCCTTCGGCCGAACGCTGCATCCGGTGGGACGATCCAGATCTGGCCATCGACTGGGAACTGGCGGATCCACCCACCCTGTCGCCCAAGGACCAGAACGGCAAGTTCCTGCATGAAGCCGACCTGTTCCCATGAGTGAGTCCTTGCGAATCCTGATTATCGGCAAGAACGGCCAGGTGTCCCGGGCACTCCAGTCGCGTCTGGCCGACACCGGCGAGCTGATTGTGCGCGGAAGCGATCAGCTCGACCTGGCACGCCCCGATCAACTGCGCTCCCACATCGGTGCCCTGCGCCCCAACCTGATCATCAACGCCGCTGCCCACACGGCCGTCGACCAGGCCGAGAGCGAGCCGGAACTGGCCTTTGCCATCAACGCCACTGCACCGGGGATCCTGGCCCTCGCAGCAAACGACCTGGGCGCCCCGCTGATCCACTATTCCACCGATTATGTCTTCGACGGCCGCAAACCGGCGCCCTATACAGAGGACGACACACCCAACCCGCTGAGCGTCTATGGGCGCAGCAAACTGGCCGGCGAGGATGCCATTCGCCAAGCCGACGGGCAGCACCTGATATTGCGCACCAGTTGGGTGTACTCCATGGAAGGTCGCAACTTCCTCCTGACCATGCAGCGCCTGCTCCAGGAAAAACCACACCTGCGAGTAGTAGCCGACCAGATCGGCGCACCGACGTGGGCTGGAACCATCGCCGACAGTACCGCCAAGCTCATCGAGCATTGGCAGGCCGGCCGGTGCGGCACCTGGGGCACCTATCACCTGACGGCCCAGGGCGAGACGTCCTGGTTCGGCTTTGCCCAGGCCATCGGCGAACGGTTGGTCGAGCAGCACAAGCCTTGTTCGGTGCTCGAGGCCATCCCGTCCAGCGCGTACCCGACGCCCGCCCCACGCCCACTGAACTCGCGTCTGGATTGCACACGCCTGTTACGGGAATGGGGAGTGAGCCAACCCGACTGGCGAAGCGCGTTGCAGCAGTGTCTTGCCGAGCGACACTAGTGTCCGGTCTCGGAAATAAGCTGTTCATTTTTGGCGGCGTCTTGGGTGCCCGGCCGGCGTTGCCACTCCTCGCCATAGCCCTGCTATGACTCGTCGCGGCGCCTTGGCCGAACACCCAAGCCACTCGCCAAAAAAGAACGTATTTCCGAGACAGGACACTAGGCATAATGCGCTTGTTCCTACAGGCGCACGCTCATGAACTCCACCCTTCCCCGCAGACCCCGTTGGCGCAGCCTGGCCTTGCTCGCCCTGTGCCTGGCCCCATTGCTATGGCCGCTGGAGCATCTGGCCGAGCGCTATTACCGCAGCGAGCTGGCCGGGCAGAATCGCCAGACCCTGGACCTTTACGTCGCCAACCTGCTGGGCACGCTGCACCGCTATGAAGTCTTGCCGCAGATTCTCGGTGACCTGCCGGCCCTGCGTGCGACGTTGTTGGCCCCGGACGATGAGTTCACCCAAAGCAATGCCAACCAGCTCCTGAAAAAAATCAGCACCCAGACCGGCGCCGAGGTGATGTACCTGATGGACGCCACCGGCAAGACGCTGGCGGCCTCGAACTGGGACAAACACGACAGTTTCGTCGGGCGCAATTTCGCCTTCCGGCCGTATTACATCGAAGCCATGGCCGGACGCCTGGGGCGCTTCTTCGGCCTGGGCACCACGTCGGCCAAGCGCGGCTATTTCTTCGCCGCCGCCGTGCGCGAGCGCGACCGCGTCATCGGTGTGCTGGTGGTCAAGGTCGACCTGGACCACACCGAAAGCCTGTGGGGCAAAACCCCGGAACAGTTGCTGGTGACCGATCACAACGGGGTGGTCATCCTGACGTCACGGCAGGAATGGCGATTCCGCTCGACCCGCCCGTTAAGCGACGAGGAACACAACGCAATCAGCGCCGTGCAACCCTACCCGACCCGTGACCCGAAACCGCTGAACCTGGATCCACAGGCCTGGCTCACCCAGACCCAGACCATCGAAGAAACGGGATGGAGCGTGAGCATCCTCGCTCCACGTACCCTGATCGACCGCCCTGTGCGCACCGTCGTCGCCACCGGCGGTGCGGCGTTGCTGGTCTTGATGCTGTTGCTCGGCTTGATGATGCAACGCCGGCGGCATTACCTGGACCGGATCGCCTTCGAAGGCAAGGCGCGTCACGAGCTGGAAGGTCGAGTGGCCGAGCGTACCAGCGATCTGGAAGGCCTGAACCGGCGGCTGAAACAGGAAGTCCTGGAGCGCGAGCAGGCGCAACAGGAACTGGTTCGCGCCCAGGATGACCTGGTGCAGGCCGGCAAGCTGTCGGCATTGGGCACTATGTCGGCCAGTATCAGCCATGAACTCAACCAGCCGCTGGCAGCGATCCGCAGCTACGCGGAAAACGCCGAGATACTGCTCGACCACCAGCGCACCGAGGACGCCAGGGGCAACCTCAAACTGATCAATGAACTGACCGGGCGCATGGCGTCGATCATCGCTCACCTGCGGGCCTTCGCCCGCCGCGACCGCCACGCGCCGGAAAGCGTTGCCCTGCAACCGGCCCTGGACGATGCCCTGGCGCTGCTCGCCAAGCGTCGGCGCAGCATGGAAGTGGAGCTGATCCGCGACTTGCCGGCAGCCACGCTGTGGGTCGAGGCCGGAGAAACCCGCTTGCGCCAGGTGCTCGGCAACCTGCTGGCCAATGCCCTCGACGCCCTGACCGAAAAAGGGCCTCCGCGTAGACTCTGGCTCAGTGCCCAAGCCACAGAAAACGGCGTCAACCTGTACATTCGCGATAACGGCCCGGGTTTTTGCATGGAAGCTTTGGGCCGTGCCGGCGAGCCTTTCTATACCACCAAGACCCGGACCCAGGGCCTGGGGCTGGGCCTGGCGATCTGCGACACCCTGATGCGCGCCTTCGGTGGCGAACTGTCGTTCGCCAATCACAAGGAGGGCGGCGCCCTGATCACCCTCAAACTGCGCGCCGGCGCGCCTGGGGTAAGCTTGCAACCGTCCGAGGACCGTAGCGTATGACCATCGATAACCGGATTGAGGTGGTGCTGATCGACGACGATCCCCACCTGCGTCAGGCCCTGAGCCAGACCCTCGACCTGGCCGGCCTGAACATCCTGTCCCTGGCCGAGGCCAAGGGCCTTGCCGGACAACTGCCCCGTGACTGGCCGGGTGTGGTGGTCAGCGACATTCGTATGCCGGGCATCGACGGTCTCGAACTGCTGAATCAACTCCACGCCCAGGACCCGGAACTGCCCGTGCTGCTGATCACCGGTCACGGCGATGTGCCGCTGGCAGTCCAGGCCATGCGCGCCGGCGCCTATGATTTCCTGGAAAAACCTTTCGCCAGCGATCATCTGCTCGATAGCGTGCGCCGGGCCCTGGCCCTGCGCCGCCTGGTGCTGGACAACCGCAGCCTGCGCCTGGCCCTCAGTGACCGTCATGAGCTCAGCGCCCGCCTGGTCGGCCAGTCAACGCCGATGCTGCGACTGCGCGAGCAGATCGGCGCATTGGCGGCGACCCGCGCCGACGTGCTGATCCTCGGTGAAACCGGCGCCGGCAAGGAAGTGGTGGCCCGTGCGCTGCATGACCTTTCGAGCCGGCGCAACGGCCCGTTCGTGGCGATCAACGCCGGGGCCCTGGCCGAATCGGTGGTGGAAAGCGAACTGTTCGGCCACGAGCCCGGAGCCTTCACCGGCGCGCAGAAACGTCGCATCGGCAAGTTCGAGTTCGCCAATGGTGGCACGCTGTTCCTCGATGAAATCGAAAGCATGAGTCTGGACGTCCAGGTCAAACTGCTGCGGTTGCTGCAAGAACGCGTGGTGGAGCGCCTGGGGGGCAATCAACAGATTCCGCTGGACATCCGTGTCATCGCCGCGACCAAGGAAGACCTGCGCCAGGCGGCCGACCAGGGGCGCTTTCGCGCCGACTTGTATTACCGCCTGAACGTGGCACCGTTGCGCATACCGCCGTTGCGCGAACGGGGTGAGGATGCGTTGATGCTGTTCCAGCACTTCGCCGACGAAGCCAGTGCCCGCCATGGTCTGCCACCCCATGAACTGCAGCCGGCGCAACGGGCGCTGCTGTTGCGCCACAACTGGCCGGGCAACGTCCGGGAATTGCAGAACGCCGCCGAACGCTTTGCCCTGGGTCTTGAACTGGCCCTGGACAACGGCGCGCCGGATGGCGCGGCCGGCACACCAGTGGAAGTGATCAGCGGCGGCTTGAGCGAACAGGTCGAGAACTTCGAGAGGACCCTGATCGCCGCCGAGCTGGCCCGTCCCCACAGCTCGGTACGCAGCCTCGCCGAAGCCCTGGGCATTCCGCGCAAGACCCTGCACGACAAGCTGCGCAAGCATGGGCTGACCTTCGGCGACAGCAGCGCTGGCGCAGCCGATGAGTCCGATTGAGTTATCGTTGTCCTCCCTTCAAGCAAGAGGCCCCGCAATGAACCGCGACAGCCGTTACCTGGAATCGATTCTGCACCACGACATCCCGTTGACCCGTGACATGGGTCTCAAGGTGCTCGATTGGCAGGCCCGACAACTGCGCCTGTTCCTGCCGCTGGAGGCCAACGTCAACCACAAAAGCACCATGTTCGGCGGCAGCCTGTATTGCGGCGCCGTGCTCGGCGGCTGGGGCTGGCTGCACCTGGCCCTGCGCGACGAAGGCATCGAGGACGGGCATATCGTGATCCAGGAAGGGCAGATCAGCTATCCGTTGCCGGTCACCCGCGACGCGGCGGTGCTCTGCGACGCGCCTGAGGAGAAGGTCTGGAAACGCTTCCTGGCCACCTATCAGCGCTATGGACGGGCGCGGTTGACCCTGCAAACGCGGGTGGTAAATGAGGGCAGCGAAGAGGCGGCGGTGCGCTTTGAGGGGCAGTACGTGTTGCACCGCTGACCGGGCTGTCACAAACCTCTGTGGCGAGGGGATCTCTGTGGGAGCAAGGCTTGCCCGCGATAGGAACGATGCGGTCTTTCGGGTATCGGGGCGTTCGTTTCGCGAGCAAGCTTTGCTCCCACAGACTCAGGAACGGGCGAGCGCCAGCAATTGTTCACGCCACGCGGCCTTCGCCGGCAACGCCAGGAACGACGCATTCAGCAGCGATTCCCGCGGCGGATAACAGAACCGCTCGCCGCTCAAGTCCAACACCTCGCCGCCAGCGCCTTCCAACACACCCTGGGCCGCGGCGGTGTCCCACTGGGACGTCGGCGCCAGCCGCGGATAGCAATCCGCCGAGCCTTCGGCCAACAGGCAGAACTTCAATGAACTGCCAATGCTGGTGAGCTGCAACTCCCCCAGGCTCTGGCTCAAACCGCTCAGGAGACGCTCCTGTTCCGGGCTGGTATGACGGCGACTGGCGACCACGGTGAACGCTTCGCCCGGCGCCGGCACGTTACGCACCCCTACCGGCACAGGCGCGGCGCCCTTGTCGCCACGCCAGGCACCCAAACCCGCGCCGCCGACGTAGAAGCGATCGTTGGTGGGCATCGATACCACGCCAAACACCACATGTCCCCGTTCGATCAACGCAATGTTGACGGTGAACTCCTCGCTACCGGAAATGAACTCCTTGGTCCCATCCAGCGGATCCACCAACCACCAGCGTTGCCAACCGGCGCGCACAGCCTGGGGGATATTGGCGTCCTCTTCGGAAAGGATCGGGATCTCCGGGGCCAGGGCCGCCAGCCCGGCCACGATGACATCGTGAGCGGCCATGTCCGCGGCGGTGACAGGCGACTCGTCAGCCTTGTGGACAACTTGCACGTTGGCTCGCCAGAAAGGCAGGATTGCCTCGCCAGCCTTGAGCGCCAGTTCGACCACCGGGGCCATCAGGGGATGGGGGTAATTCATGCCAGGAACGCTCCGCGCAGGGTCAGCAGGTCACGGGCCAGGTACAACGCCGCCAAGGCCCGGCCCTCGGTAAATTGGGGGTTTTGCGCCAGGGATGACAGTTCGCGCAGGTTGACCTTGTCCACACGCATCGGCTCAGGCTCGTCACCTTCCAGTCGTTCCTCGTACAGATCCGTCGCCAGCACCACTTGGATTTTCTGGCTCATGTAGCCGGGAGACAACGACAGCTCGGTCAGGAGCTCCAATTGACGCGCGCCAAAACCGGCCTCTTCCTTGAGCTCCCGCTCGGCCGCCGCCAGCACGTCCTCGCCCGGCTCGACCAGGCCCTTGGGCAGCGACAGCTCGTAAGCGTCGGTACCGCCGCAATACTCTTCCACCAACACCGCGTGATCGGCATCGAGCATCGCCACGATCATCACCGCGCCATAACCCGGGCCCTTGCCCGCCAGACGCTCGTAGGTGCGCTCCACGCCATTGGAAAAACGCAGCTTCAACTCCTCCACGCAAAACAGGCGGCTGGTGGCGACGATCCGTCGATCAAGTATGGTGGGTTTCTGGCGCATAAACGGCTCCCTGGGCGATAGCAGGCTACTATACCCGGCCTATTCTGATTGTTTATGGCGGATATCCGATTACCGCTGGAGAAGTTTTATGGCCTTGCTGCCCTGGCACGAGATCGACACGGTGCTGCTGGACATGGACGGCACCTTGCTGGACCTGCATTACGACAACCATTTCTGGATGGAACACCTGCCCCAACGCTACGCCGAACTGCATGGCGTGAGCCGGGCCATGGCCGAGATGGAACTGCAACCGCTGTTCGAACGCAACGCCGGCCAGTTGCAATGGTACTGCCTGGATTTCTGGAGCACAGAGCTGAAGCTACCGGTGCGCGAACTGAAACTGGAAACCGCGCACCTGATCGCCTTGCGCCCGGATGCCGATACCTTCCTGGCGGCGATCCAGCGAGCTGGCAAGCGCGTGGTAATGATCACCAATGCCCACCGCGACTCGTTGTCACTGAAGCTGGAACGCATCGAGCTTGCCCCTTATTTCGAGCGCTTGATCAGCTCCCACGACTACGGCTTCCCCAAGGAAAACCCGCAATTCTGGGACGCACTGAAAGCCGACCTGGACTTCGATCCGGCTCGCAGCCTGTTCATCGACGACACCTTGCCGGTATTGCGCAGTGCCCGGGATTTCGGCGTGGCACACCTGCTGGCTGTCAGCGAACCGGACAGCCGCAAGGGACCGAAGGATACGGGGGAGTTCGAGGCGCTGAGGGACTATCGGGATCTTACTGCCGGGCTTTGAATCCGGTGCCGCCATCGCGAGCAGGCTCGCTCCCACAATGGATCCTCGGTTTCCAGCGATCCCCGTGGTGGGAGCGAGCCTGCTCGCAATAGGGGGCTATACGGTCCTGGATCTACTCAGGAATGCGCAACGACTGCCCCGGATAGATCCTGTCCGGGTTCTTGAGCATCGGTTTGTTGGCCTCGAAGATTTTCATGTACTTGTTCGCATCGCCATAGACACGCTTGGCAATCGCACTCAAGGTGTCGCCTTTTTCGACCATCACGAATCTGGCCTCCTTCGCGACCGGACCGGTTACCGTGATCTGGTCATCGACACCGCTGATACCGGCCACATTACCCAACGCCAACAGGATCTTTTCCTTCTCTTCCTGACTCGCGGCTTCACCCGTGGCTACGACTTTTTCGCCCTCGACCTTCACCTGGATCTTCGAAGTATCAATGCCTGTCAGCGCGTCCTGCACGTGCCGGGTCAGCGCCTCACCATTGGCCTGGGCCTTGTCGGGCGTCAACGCATCGAGAATTTTTTCACCGGCATCTTTGAAAAAACTGAAAAGGCTCATCGTATTCTCTCCCTGGGTTTGAATGTCCAGACGTAACAGCCTAGACCCGAACGAGACGAACCTCGTTTCCGGCCGACCAATGACCACGCCACGCGCAAGCGCTAGAATTCGAATCTCCCCGCGCCCTGGAGCGAAGATGGACATCAAGCAGCTGAAATTTCTCATCGCGCTGGACGAAACCCGCCACTTCGGCCAAGCCGCCGCACGCTGTCACATCACCCAACCCACCTTGTCGATGCGCCTGCGCAGCCTCGAAGAGGAACTTGACCTGCCGCTGGTCAATCGCGGCCAACGCTTCGAGGGCTTCACCGCGCCAGGGGAACGGGTGCTGGCCTGGGCGCGCACGGTTCTGGCGGCTTATGACGGCTTGCAGGCCGAAGCGGCAGCCTGCCGTGGCAATCTGGTCGGCACCTTGCGCCTGGGCGTGGTGCCGCTGTCCGACTTCGACCCATTGTCAATGATGCAACGCCTGCACGCCGAGCACCCGGATCTGCATTTCGAACTATCGTCCCTGAGCTCCGAACAGATCCTCGAACAACTGGCAAACAACCGCATCGACCTGGGCGTTTCCTATCTCGAACGCCTGGACAATGAACGCTTCGAATCCCTGTCGTTCAGTCCTACCCGCATGGGCCTGCTCTACGACCAGCGCTATTTCTTTTTCGGTGAACAACCACTGACCTGGCAAGCACTGATCGAGTTGCCCTTGGGCATGCTCACCAGCGGCATGCATTTTCGCCAGTCCATCGATCACAACTTCCACATCCGCGGCCTCGCACCCCGTCCGGTGTTGCAAACCGACGCGGTGCACCAGCTCCTGCAAGCCGTACACGGAGGGCTGTGTTGCGCGGTGATGCCGCTGAACAGCGGCCTGGACGTGCTGACCGAAGACCTGCGCATGCAACCCATCGTCGATGCGCAAACCCTGGTTCCGCTGGGGCTCATCATGCGCCGCGGCGCCCCGCGCTCGGCGCTGGCGGAAGCCTGCTTCGCGCTCTATCAGAAATCAACAGTTACATCTTGATCGACGTCATCTATCGATAGATCGGTAATAGCGATTAGACGTGGCAGATTGCCGCATTTAGTCTTATCACTATTCGAATCGTCGGTGATGCCATGAAAGCCAAGCCTCCGGCCTGTCCGGTGCCCGCCGCGCAAACGCCCGCGCCCAGCGCCAGCCAGAGCTATCACTACTGCAGTCTGGATCACTCCCAAACGGACAGCACAGCGCTGGCCGAGGAAGTGGCGCTGGCGATCGCCTATAACGGCATCAGTCAGGCCGTCATGCTGGTCACCCCAACCGATCTTGAGGATTTCATCATCGGTTTCAGCCTGGGCAGCGGCATCATCGAGAACCCGTCGGACATCTATGACCTGCAACTGAGCGGCACCGGCTCGGCACAATATGCCCAGGTCACCATCGCCAACCGCGCCTTCTGGAACCTCAAGCAACAACGTCGGCAACTGGCCGGTACCAGTGGTTGCGGCCTCTGCGGCGTGGAAGCCGTGGAGCAAGCGTTGCCGGACCTGAAAGTATTGCCCGGCGCACCGCTGCCACCCGCGCAATGGCTCGATGGCCTGCGCCAGCGCATTGGCCAATTCCAGCCCCTGGGCCAGCACTGCGGCGCCGTCCATGCCGCGCTGTTCATGAATGGCCAAGGCGAATTGCTACTGGGCCGCGAAGACATCGGCCGCCACAACGCTCTCGACAAACTGATCGGCGCCTTGGTCCGGCAACAGATTCCGGTGGTCGATGGCGTGGCGATCGTCACCAGTCGCTGCAGCCTCGAACTGATCCAGAAGGTGTTGCGGGCCGGCATCCAGACGCTGGTAAGCCTGTCGTCGCCCACCGGGCTTGCCGTGCAGTGGGCCCGTAAACACAACCTCAATCTCATCCACCTGCCGCAAAAAAGTGCGCCGCGGGTCTACAGCCCTGCGATGGAGAAACACGCGTGAGCAAGCATCAACAAGCCGACCAGAAACCCGTACCGCGCTATAAGCCCTACAAAGGCCCGGCCGGTGGTTGGGGCGCGCTGATCAGCGTTACCCAGGCCTGGCTGACCAGCGATAACGCGCTGAAAAACATCCGCATGATGCTCAAGACCAACCAGAACGGCGGCTTCGACTGCCCGGGCTGTGCCTGGGGCGACTCGCCGGAAAGCGGCATGGTCAAGTTCTGCGAGAACGGCGCCAAGGCCGTGAACTGGGAAGCCACCAAACGCCGTGTCGATGAGGCATTTTTCGCCCGGCACAGCGTTACTTCACTGCTGGAGCAGAGCGACTACTGGCTCGAATACCAGGGCCGCCTGACGGAGCCGATGAGCTACGACGCCGAAACCGATCGCTACAAGCCCATCAGCTGGGAAGCGGCGTTTGCCCTCATCGCCAAGCACTTGCAGGGGCTGTCCAGCCCGAACCAGGCCGAGTTCTACACCTCCGGCCGGGCCAGCAATGAAGCGGCGTACCTGTACCAATTGTTCGTGCGCGCTTTCGGCACCAACAACTTCCCTGACTGCTCGAACATGTGCCACGAAGCCAGCGGTGTGGCGCTGTCCCAGAGCGTCGGCGTGGGCAAAGGCACGGTGACCTTCGACGACTTCGAGCACTCCGATGCGATTTTCGTCTGGGGTCAGAACCCGGGGACCAACCACCCCAGGATGCTCGAACCGCTGCGCGAAGCAGTGAAGCGCGGTGCCCAGGTGGTGTGCATCAACCCACTCAAGGAGCGTGGCCTGGAGCGTTTCCAGCATCCGCAGAACCCGTTCGAGATGCTCACCAACGGCAACAAGCCCACCAACACCGCGTTTTTCCGACCAGCCCTGGGCGGCGACATGGCCATCTTGCGCGGCATGGCGAAATTCCTGCTGCAATGGGAACGCGAAGCGCAAAACACCGGCGCTCCCGCCGTGTTCGACCACGCATTCCTCAACGAGCACAGCATCAACGTACTGGACTATCTGGCGGTGGTCGACGATACCTCGTGGGAGCAGATCGTCGAACAGTCGGGCCTGGCCCTGGTGGAGATCGAGCAGGCGGCGCGCATGTACGCCAACAGCAAGAACGTGATCATGTGCTGGGCGATGGGCATCACCCAACATCGCCACTCGGTGGCAACCATCCAGGAAATTGCCAACCTGATGATGCTGCGCGGCAACATCGGCCGGCCGGGCGCTGGCCTGTGCCCGGTTCGGGGCCACAGCAACGTGCAGGGCGACCGGACCATGGGTATCAATGAGCGCCCACCGGCAGCGTTCCTCGACGCCTTGGAGCGACGCTTCCAGTTCAAGGTGCCACGGGAGGATGGTCACAACGTGGTCGAGGCAATCCACGCCATGGCCGACGGCCGGGCGAAAGTGTTCATCGGTCTGGGCGGCAACTTCGCCCAGGCCACCCCGGACAGTCACCGGACTTTCCAGGCCTTGAGCAACTGCGACCTGACCGTACAGATCAGCACCAAGCTCAACCGCAGCCACCTGGCCCACGGGAAGGAAGCCTTGATCCTGCCGTGCCTGGGTCGCACCGACATCGACCGGCAAGCCGCCGGCTCGCAAGCGGTTACCGTGGAAGACTCTTTCAGCATGGTCCACGCCTCCAACGGGCAATTGGAACCCCTGTCGAACCAGATGCGTTCCGAGCCCTGGATCATTGCCGGCATGGCCGCCGCCACCCTGGGTGGTGGCCACCCGGTGGACTGGAGCTGGCTGGTGGCCGACTACAGCCGCATCCGCGACCTGATCGCCGACACCATTCCAGGCTTCCGGGATTTCAACGAGAAGCTGCACAACCCCGGCGGCTTCTACCTGGGCAACAGCGCCAGCGCACGTCGCTGGAATACCCCGTCGGGCCGCGCCAACTTCAAGCCCAACCGATTGCCGGCGGATCTGGTGCATGAGCGCACCCGTGCAACCGGTCAGGTGCCGGACCTGATCCTGCAGTCCATGCGCTCCCACGACCAGTACAACACCACCATCTACGGCCTCAATGACCGTTATCGTGGCGTGAAAGGCCAGCGTGACGTGCTGTTCGTCAATGAAGCCGACATCATTCGCCTGGGCTTCAAGCCAGGACAGAAGGCCGATATCGTCTCGCTCTGGGATGACGGTCGTGAGCGGCGGGTCAAGGGTTTTACCTTGCTGGCATTCGACATCCCTGCCGGGCAAGCGGCCGCCTACTACCCTGAGGTGAATCCATTGGTACCGCTGGAAAGCACTGGCGACGACAGCGACACGCCAACCTCGAAGTTCGTGGCGATCCGCCTGGAAGCGGCAAGCGAGAATGGATTGATCCTGGCCAAGTCGGCCTGACCCCTTCTTTTCATCCGCCCACAAAAAAGGCCGTTTTCCATAGAAAACGGCCTGTCTGAAGTAGTTACAGACCGGTGCAAATACATTAAGTTCCGACGGAAAAACAATAACTTAGAGAATTGTGCACAAGTCGTGTTACTCGTCGGATTTCGATTGTCACCAAGCGAAGCCAGCCTCAGGATCGCGCCGTCATCCCTTTGAGGCTCCTCTATGAAGTTCTCCTCCATTCTCTTGTTGTCCCTTGGCCTGATCAGTGGCGTCGCGTCTGCCGGCGGCACCGCCGAAGCAGGCGTCGGCGGCGCATTGGGCGGGGTTTTGGGTTCGGTCGTCGGCCAGTCCCTGGGCGGCAATACCGGTTCGACCATCGGTGCGGCCCTGGGCGGCGCGGGCGGTAGTGCCGTCGGCGCAGACAAGCACAGCCGTGGCGAAGCGGCGATCGGCGGCGCGCTGGGCGCAGCCGGCGGTAACGTGGTCGGGCGTAGCGTGGGTGGCAGCACCGGCAGCCTGATCGGTGCAGCAGCAGGCGGTGGCGCCGGTGGCGCACTGGGTAACTACATGGGCAAGGACGATGATGATCGTCGCTATGAAGGTCGCCGTGGCGACCGCCGCTACTACCGTGACGGCCATCCGGGTCGCGGCCATGCCTACGGGCATCGCAAGCATCACCGCTACTACCGCGACTGATAGCTGACTGATACCAGCCGTTGAAAATCGCAGCCTACCGCTCGCCGGAGGCTGCGATTTTTCGTTTCAAACCACCAACCGCTCCAGGGCCGCACGCAACCGATCCGGAATCGCCACCGGCCGATTCGACGCCCGATCCACGAACACGTGGACAAAGCGTCCCGCTGCGCAGGCCTCTTCCTCGCCCGCCTTGAACACAGCCAGTTCATATTGCACCGAACTGCTGCCTAACTTTCCGACCCGCAGGCCCACTTCAATGCGCTCGGGGAATGCGATGGACGCAAAGTAGTCACAGGCCGAACTCACCACAAACGCCACGACCTCCCCACCCTGGATATCCAGGCCGCCGACCTCGATCAGGTAGGTGTTCACCGCCGTATCGAAGAAGCTGTAGTAGGTGACATTGTTGACGTGACCGTACAGGTCGTTGTCATGCCAACGCGTGGTGATGGCTTGCAGGTATGGGTATTCGGTACGTTGGGGCATCGATTGTCCTTGAGGGTGGGGGGCCAGTGAACTTCGCAGGACGCGGCTACAGCTGCGCGAATCCCTTGCCTTGGGCCGCCAGCTCCCCGATCAGACGCGCAGGTCGCCACTGGTCTCCCTGCTTCGTTTCGAGCGCCAGCAGTCGCGCGTGGATATCTTCAAGTCCTTGCTGGTCGGCCCAGGCCATCGGACCACCTTTGTCCGCCGGAAAACCATAGCCGTTGAGGTACACCAGGTCGATGTCGTGGGCCGACCCGGCAATGCCTTCCTGCAGGATCTTCGCACCCTCGTTGACCAATGCCAGCAGGCAACGCTCGAGAATTTCCCCGCTGTCGATCTCCCGACGCTGAAAACCCAGTTCCTCACTGACTTTCAGCACCAACGCATCGACCTCTACGTCATGCTCGGCCTGTCGGCTGCCGGGTTCGTAATGATAATACCCGTTGCCGCTTTTCTGGCCGAACCGCCCGAGCTCGCACAAACGGTTGTCCACCTGCACTTCGGGGGCATCCTGGCCTTTGCCCGCCAGTTCCCGTGCACGCCACTCCAGGTCGATCCCGACTACGTCGTACATCCGGAATGGCCCCATGGCGAAGCCGAAACCCTGCAACGCCGCATCGATCTGATGGGGAAACGCGCCCTCCAGCAACATCTTGCGGGCCTCCAGCACATAGGGGTGAAGCATCCGGTTGCCGATGAATCCATGGCAATTGCCCGACACCACACTGACCTTGCCCATACGCCTGCCCAGTGTCAGGGCTCCGTCCAGCACCGCCCTGGAGGTCTGCGCGCCGCGAACGATTTCCAGCAGTTTCATGATGTGCGCCGGACTGAAGAAATGCAGGCCCAGGACCTGGCTTGGCCGGCGCGTGGCGGCGGCAATGGCATCGATGTCCAGGGCCGACGTGTTGCTCGCCAGAATGGCCTCGGGTTTGAGCAGGCCATCCAGCTCCCTGAAGATCTGCTGCTTGAGCTCAAGGTTCTCGTACACCGCCTCGATCACCAGGTCCACGTCCCGGATCGCCGCGTAGTCGCCTGCCCTGGTCACCCTGGCAATCCGCGCATCGGCTTCACCCTGGTCGATACGGCCCTGGCGCACGCCATGGGCATAGGTCTCGGCCACGGCCGCCAGCGCCTGTTCCAGCATCTGCGGGTTGTTGTCGACCCACCGCACCATCACTCCGGCATTGGCCAGGCACATTACGATGCCCCGTCCCATGGTGCCTGCACCGATCACGGCGGCGTGCTCAATCGTCTGGCTCATGTCTGTTCTCTCGTCGGCGATAGACAGCCTTCACCTTAGTCAGCCACTGGCCGTTTTTGAAATTTATTCGTGTGATAAGCGGCATTCAGCGGATGGATGCAGATCACAGGTGTCTCTTGCGGATGTTGCCCTTGATACAGCCACGGCTGCCCTTTCCTTTGCCATGAGGTGATACAAATCCGGGCACTTTGATGCCTCGTTCCGGCACCGCTCGCAGGTTAAGGTGCACCGTCAATTCACCCGCGACATCGGGCCAGGAGGCCCGGTGCTCAAGCGCTCCGTTCAAGGACCGAACCATGCCACACCCGTTTTCCGCGCTACGCGTCCTGGCGATCATGTCAGCGTCATTGCTGGTCGGCTGTCTGACCATTCCTGAACAATCCGGTGTGGAACCGGCCTTGTTCGAAACCCCCGAGTATCTTGCGCAACAAGGCCTGTCCGTCGTAAAGGCTTCGGCTCTGTATGCACGTGGCGGCACCGGCCAGGACGTGACCGTGGCGCTGATCGACTCGGGACTCAACGCCCATTTGCAAGAGTTCGAGGGCAGGTTGAATGACCCCGGATACGACTATGTCGAAGACCGTCCTGGTACGGTTGATCGCGTTGGCCACGGTACCCAGATGGCGGGCATCCTCGCCGCCAACAAGGACAATCAGGGTATGCACGGGATCGCCTTCAACGCCCGGCTGATCCCCTTCCGCTTTGGCGACGACAACGAGCCGTTTTTCTTCGACAGCGAAATTGCCCGATCCTGGCAAAGTGGCTTCGACAAGGGCGCCCGCCTGTTCAACAACTCGTGGGCCAACGCCATCCCCGCCACCGAAATCACCGAATCACGTTACAAACAGGTAATGCCTGACTCATTGGGCGTTGCTCGAAAGCTGGTATCGGAAGGCGCCGTGTTTGTCTTTCCGACCGGTAATGAACTCAAGCGCGAACCCTTGGCCGAACCAGGCTTGCCAGCGGCATTACCTGAGTTGGAAAAGGGTTGGATCGCGGTCGTCGCACTGAAGAGCGACGGCAGCGCCATCAATGGCAAATCCAATTATTGCGGGGTCGCGGCAGCCTGGTGCATCGCCGTTCCCGGTGGGGACGCAGGTGCTCAGGCAGGCCTGCTCACCGTCGCCAAGGATGGACGTTACGTACACACCGCCGGTACATCCCCGGCTGCAGCGTTAGTCACGGGCGCATTGGCTGCGCTGCAAAGCCGTTATCCACAACTCAGTCCGCAACAGGTACGCGAGCACCTGCTGGCGACGAGCAATCGCACGGGTATCTACGCCAACAGCGAGGCCTATGGTCGAGGGTTGATGGACCTTGAAGCGGCTTCTCTACGCGTACCTGAATCAATGGTTGATTGATAAACTTCAAAGGGAAAAAACCATGTCGCACAAACTGACCCTCCTCCTCATCACCGCAACCCTGCTGCTGGGCGGATGCATGAGAGTCCCCGAAATACCGCCATTGCTTGCCGCCTGTAAAACCCCGCCCCTAACGCCTGCGACTTCTTCATTGCTGGGCTGACCCAGCACAGCGACACGTTTCGCTCAGTGAATACCTGATAAGGCTGTGATCAATGACGGCCTTATCAGAAGCAGCCTACCGCCTCTTGGGCAGTGCCTACAGCGCATGTGTAGGACCTCACGGAGAATGACGCGGAAAACCGGAAAGCCAGCAAGCATCAGGAATAAGACGCTCATCCGAGCGTCAGACGCTGGTAAACGTCCTACGCAACCTGTCCCTCCCGGCCATATTGCGGTCCTCGAATAGAGCTCTCTATAGTCCACGGCGCGATTCAAAAGCCGTACCGAAGAGGCTCAAATGCAAATACCCAACCCGCCTGTCGAGCAATACCAGCGGCTCAACAGCACACCTGTGCTGGTCATCGACACCGAGGCCGATCTCCAGCACCTCTGCGACGCCGCCGCCCAACGAATCCAAGCCTCCAGCAACCTGCTCGAAACCCTGCATTGCCTTTGTTTCGAGCATGCCGATGTAAAGGACATTCCCAGCATTGTCCATGCGCTTTATCTATTGGTTCAGGACGGCAGCGAACTGCTGGAGGTTGTACGGCAGCGATTGCGCTAGGCATCAGAGCTTGTAGGGTCGTTAGACGGCCAAGTAGCAATATTCTGGCTGTTCCTTCTCAATCAGGCGGAAAAATTCCAGCCCTCAGCCAAAGCGGACGCGCGCGAGGGATGGACACGAATAACCGCCCAAAAAAAACCGCCCCGAAGGGCGGCTTTCTATTCGCGGACCAAACCTTACAACTGCGGACCAGCAGCCTTGATCGCGTCGCTCACTTCGAACTTCTTGAAGTTTTCGGTGAACAGGCCAGCCAAAGCCTTGGCGGCTTCATCATAGGCAGCCTTGTCGGCCCAGGTGTTGCGTGGATTCAACAGGCCGGTCTCGACGCCTGGAACGGCCAACGGCACGTCCAGATTGATGATGTCCAGGTGTTCGGTTTCAGCACCAATCAGCGCACCGCTCTGGATCGCAGCGATCACCGCACGGGTGGTCGGGATGTTGAAGCGCTTGCCGACACCGTAGCCACCGCCGGTCCAGCCGGTGTTGACCAGGTAGACCTTGGAGCCAAAGCCACGGATACGCTTGATCAGCAATTCCGCGTACTCACCGGCCGGGCGCGGGAAGAACGGAGCGCCGAAGCAGGTGGAGAAGGTCGACTTGATGCCGCTGCCCGAACCCATTTCGGTCGAGCCTACCAATGCGGTGTAACCCGACAGGAAGTGGTAGGCAGCTTGTTCTTCGCTGAGGATCGACACCGGAGGCAGTACGCCGGTCAGGTCGCAGGTCAGGAAGATCACGGCGTTAGGCTCGCCACCGAGGTTTTTCGGTGCGCGCTTTTCAATCAGTTCGCGCGGGTAGGCGGCGCGGCTGTTCTGGGTCAGGCTGTCGTCGGCGTAGTCGGCTTTCTTCGTGACCGGGTCCAGGACGACGTTTTCCAGTACGGCGCCGTGCTGAATGGCTTTCCAGATCACCGGCTCGTTCTTCTCGGACAGGTCGATGCACTTGGCATAGCAACCGCCTTCGATGTTGAAGACCACACCCACGCCCCAGCCGTGCTCGTCGTCGCCGATCAGGTAGCGGCTTTCGTCGGCGGACAGGGTGGTCTTGCCGGTGCCCGACAGACCGAAGAACAGGGTCACATCACCCTCTTCGCCCATGTTCGCGGCGCAGTGCATTGGCAGTACGTCAACAGCCGGCAGCAGGAAGTTCTGTACGGAGAACAGGGCCTTCTTCATTTCACCGGCGTAGCGCATGCCAGCGATGAGAACTTTCTTGGCCGCGAAGTTGATGATCACGGTACCGTCGGAGTTGGTGCCGTCACGCGCAGGCTCGCAAACGAAGTTCGGCGCGTTGAGGATCTGCCATTCATCCTTGCCGCCGGCGTTGTACTGCTCGGGGTTGATGAACAGGCAACGACCGAACAGGTTGTGCCAGGCAGTCTCGGTGGTCATCTTGACCGGGAGGTAGTGCGCAGGATCGGAACCTACATGCACGTGGGACACGAAACGCTCACGCTCGCCCAGGTAGGCTTCAACACGGTTCCACAGGGCATCGAACTTGTCGGCCGGGAACTTGCGGTTGATCGGGCCCCAGGCGATGGCGTTCTGGGTGCTCGGTTCTTCTACGATGAAACGGTCGGCTGGCGAGCGACCGGTACGATGACCGGTACGAACAACCAGCGCGCCAGTATCGGCAAGCTCGCCTTCACCGCGATTCAGGGCTTCTTTGACCAGATCATCAACACTCAGATCGGTGTACACGGCGTTATTGGCTTGCGTCATGTGGTTCCCCATCGGCCCTTGGCCGAGTGCTCCAAACGTTTTGTAGTAGGAAGTCGCGCACTACTACCCGAAAAAAGTGGGCCGGATTATGCCAGAAAAGCCCAAAAAGAGTAGGGCCCTCCCGTCAGTACGGCGTAAATCCGGCGTTTGTCAGGAGATTTACCTGCACTGAACCGATTCAGTGACGAGTATCTGACGGTGCATCGACACCCGCTCCGGCGAACAACTGTGCAACGTCTGCCCCATCGAACAGGTAGCGCTCGTTGCAGAACTGACAATCGATTTCAATGGCGCCGCCATGCTCGATGACCAGTTGTTGCGCATCTTCCAGACCCAGACTGACCAGCGCATTGCCGGATCGTTCACGAGAGCAACTGCATTGGAAGCGCAGCGGCAACTCGTCGAACAGGCGCACGGCTTCTTCATGATAGAGACGATGCAAGACCGTTTCGTTGTCCAGGCTCAGCAATTCGTCGGCGCTCAAGGTGCTGGCCAGAGCCGTGACGTGCTGCCAGCTGGCCTCGCGCTCTTCCGAGTCGCGGATGCGGTCGACGGGCAATTGTTGCAGCAGCAGGCCACGGGCGCGCCGCCCGTCGGCATAGAGCCAGAACCTAGTATTGGTCTGCTGGGACATGACGAAGTAATTGGTGAAGCATTCAGCCAGGGATGCGCCGTCGAGATCGACAATGCCCTGGTAGCGCTTGCCATGGATCGGGTCGACCGTCAGGGCCAGCACACCGTCGGGCATCAGGTCGGTCAGGGTCGCGCCAGGGGCGATCTGATCGGCGTGATAACGGGCCAGGCCTCGAATTTCGCGCTCGCTGGAGCATTCGATCATCAGCATCGGCACCGGGCCTTCGGAGCGGGCCTGGAGAATCAGCAAGCCATCGAATTTCAACGTGCCGATCAACAGCGACGCCGCCGCCATCAACTCACCGAGCAGTTGCGCGACCGGCTCCGGATAGGGGTGCTTGGCAAGGACTTCGGCATAGCTACGCTCCAACGCCACCAGCTCGCCACGGGCGTCGATGTCATCAAAGATGAAACGTTGAGTGCAGTCGTTATCCGGTAAATCAGTCATAGGAATGGGTATCTGAGGTGATGACAAAGGATGCCGGACATTTTATGGGCATTCGAGGGTGGTTCCAAGCAAGGGAGGGAATGAGACTGGGAACAGCCACACCGTTCGTTGCATCCAACATCTATCTGTGGCGAGGGGATTTATCCCCGCTGGGCTGCGTAGCGCCCCCCAAAAAAACAGGGCCGCTGGGCGCCCCTGCGGGGATAAATCCCCTCGCCACAGATAGATCCCCAGACAATGCGCATTGCTCTGGAAGCACTTTTATTCGCTGTTGCTGCCGCGAAACTTGAACAGGTCCCGACGCTGTTTCTTGCTCGGCTTGCCGTCGGTACTGACGCCCAGGGCGCCGGCCTTGCGCTGGGCAGCGGCGGCTTCGCGCCTGGCGATACTGGCTTCGGTTTCGCGATACAGGGTTTGCGCTTCAGGCGCCCCACGCCGCACGATCGACAACGCCTCGACCACTACAGTCTTCTCGTCGAACCCGGCGCGAATGACATACTCGTCCCCGACACGTGGCTCTTTGCCCGGCTTGCAACGTTCGCCCCGATGGTGGACCTTGCCACTTTCGATGGCGGCCTTGGCGAGCGCGCGTGTTTTATAGAATCGCGCCGCCCACAACCATTTATCGAGACGGACCTTGTCGTCCTCTTCCTGTTTTTGTGCCACTGCAATTCCTCTTTCTGCCAATAACCAGAACTGTACTACCGTTTTTGTCGGGCGCACGAATCCACGCCGACAGATAGAATGCCCACCGAACCGGCCTCACCGGCAAATCCTGGCCTGAAGTCGAGTGCACGAATTAGCCGCACAGGCCACTGGATAACTGTCGCCATTTTGTGATTATTCTGTGCAAATGCCGCGACTTGCAGGCTCCCTGATCCGAAGTACCGATCACAGGTTGTTTTTATTGAAGACTTTTGACCATTTGACCGTTGTCGGTCTGCGCGAGTGGGTGGCGCTCCCGGATCTGGGAGTTGCGGGCCTACGGGCAAAAATAGACACCGGTGCCAGTACCTCCAGCCTGCACGCCACCGACATCGAACCATTCGAGCGTGACGGTGAGAAGTGGGTACGCTTCACCGCGCACCTGGGCACGGTGGTACAACTGCGTCATCGCCGCTGCGAAGCCCCGCTGGTGGCGCGCAAGACGATCAAAAGCTCCAACGGCCATGCCCAGGTCCGCTACGTGATCAGCACCACGCTGGCGCTCGGGGATCGGATCTGGCGGGTCGAGTTCACCCTGGCTTGCCGCAAGTCCATGCGCTATCGCCTGTTGTTGGGCTCCAAAGCCTTGATCGACGGCCAGTTGGTGGTCAATCCAGGCATCAAATACGTTCAAGACAAGCCGGCATTCCCGGTGTCCACTACCTCTGCCACAGGTGTTGCATGAAGATCGCTGTGCTGTCGCGTAATCCGCGTCTGTATTCCACTCGTCGCCTGGTTGAAGCCGGGACTGAGCGTGGCCATGAAATGGTGGTGATCGACACCCTGCGCGCCTATATGAACATCGCCAGCCACAAGCCGCAGATCCACTACCGGGGCCAGCCGCTGGAAGGGTTCGATGCGGTGATCCCGCGCATCGGGGCATCCGTGACCTTCTATGGCTGCGCCGTGCTGCGCCAGTTCGAAATGATGGGGGTGTTTCCCCTCAACGAATCCGTGGCGATTGCCCGCGCCCGGGACAAGCTGCGTTCGCTGCAGCTGCTGTCGCGGCGCGGCATCGGCCTGCCGGTCACCGGTTTTGCCCATTCACCCGACGATATTCCCGACCTGATCGCAATGGTCAATGGCGCACCGCTGGTCATCAAGGTGCTGGAAGGCACCCAGGGGATCGGCGTGGTCCTGTGCGAAACCGCGACGGCGGCAGAATCGGTGATCGAGGCATTCATGGGCCTCAAGCAGAACATCATGGTCCAGGAATACATCAAGGAAGCGGGCGGCGCGGACATCCGCTGCTTCGTGGTCGGCGACAAGGTCATCGCGTCGATGAAGCGTCAGGCCCGGCCTGGTGAGTTTCGCTCCAACCTGCATCGCGGTGGCAGCGCCAGCCTGATCAAGATCACCCCCGAAGAACGCATGACCGCCCTGCGCGCCGCAAAAGTCATGGGCCTGGCCGTGGCGGGCGTCGACATCCTGCGCTCCAATCACGGCCCTTTGGTGATGGAGGTCAATTCCTCGCCTGGCCTGGAAGGCATCGAGACCACCACGAGCAAGAACGTGGCGGGGATCATCATCGAGCACTTGGAAAAGAATGGCGGGCCGAACATGACTCGGACCAAGGGCAAGGGTTAACGCAGCCCCTTGTAGGAGCGAGCCTTTGTGGGAGCTGAGCTTGCTCGCGATAAACGATAACGCGGTTTTCAGGTAAACCGCGGCGCCTTCATCGCGAGCAAGCTCACTCCCACAGGGCTCGCTTGCGCAAGTTTGCTATACCGCATCCCTGGGCAACATCAACCCCAATGGCAACCGCACCCGCGCTTCGAGCCCGCCACCAACGCGGTTGCGCAGTTCGACGTTACCCCCGTGCATCGAGGCAATGCGCTTGACGATCGCCAGGCCCAACCCCGTGCCCTTTCCGCCTCGGGCACGGTCGCCGCGGGTGAAGGGATTGAAAATGGCTTCCAGCTCCGACGGATCGATGCCGGCGCCACGGTCCATGACGCTCAGCACCACATAAGGCGCGTTGGTGTCGCCAGAGACATAGGCCGCGACCTCGACGCCGGCGCCGGCATGGTTCAGGGCATTGCCGATCAGGTTGTTCAGCAACCGCTTCATCGACACCCGGCGCAACGGGAACGGCTGGATCGGCTCCAGCTGCAGGTGCACTTTTTCGTCTCCCTGGTTATAGGGGGCGACCACTTCCCGCACCAACTCGCTGAGGTCCACTTCCTCCACCGACTCATCCCGTCCATCGCGAATGAATGCCAGGAACTGGTCGAGAATCGCATCCATGTCTTCGATGTCACGGACCATTTCACGGGTCAGGTCGGTGCGCTCCCCCATCAGTTCCAGGGACAGCCGCAACCGGGTCAACGGTGTGCGCAGGTCGTGGGAGACACCGGCGAGCATCAGTTCACGCTCGCGGCCGGCCTGCTCGACGTCTTCGGCCATCTGGTTGAAGGCCCGGTACACCTCGGTCATTTCACTGGGCGTGTCACTGATGGGCAGTCGCACGCTGCGCCCCTGGCCCAACTGTCGTGCCGCGTAGACCAGGCGTTTCAACGGTTGGTTGAGCTGGCTGACGAAGATCCACGCCGACGCAGTCGATAGCAGACCGATAGCCAGGAACCAGCCAAGTACGTTCCAGATTTTCTGGCCACGCAGGGGGTGCGGGTACAACGGCACCTTCAGCCAGCCGTCCCCCAGGCTTGGGGCACGCACCCACAACGCCGGGGGCGAATGCATACGCAGGCGCACCTCGGTATCGGCGCCCAGTTCGGCCTGCATCTGCCGCTGATAGATCTCGCTGTAGGGCCAGTGCTGTTCGCCTTCGGGCACACCGGCACCGACCACCCGGATCAGCGTCGCCGCCTCGGCGATCTTCGCACGATTGGTTTCATCGGCCGCCCAATAGGCCCGCAGGGTCAAGGCGACGCCGTGACTGTACTGGCGGTCCACCAGGACGTCTTCATTCATCAGCAGGTAGACCAACGTCAGCGCCTTGGAAAAGAGCACGACGATCAGCACCAGCCAGAGGGTGCGGGAGAAGAAACTCTGGGGGAACCAAACGGGGGTTTTCATGGATAACCGCTACACACTTGCAGGAGCGAGCGATGCTCGCATACTGACGGACGCGAGTCGCCTGGAGGAAGATTTCAACCCGCCAGGCCACTCGCTCCTACAAATCGCCGATCACTTGCTGGCGGCGCCGTCCGGCACGAACACATAGCCCACGCCCCAGACAGTCTGGATATAGCGCGGCTTGGAAGGATCGGGCTCGATCATCCGGCGCAGGCGCGAAATCTGTACGTCGATGGAGCGCTCCAGCGCATCCCACTCGCGACCACGGGCCAGGTTCATCAGTTTGTCTCGGGTCAGCGGTTGACGGGCGTTCATCACCAGGGCCTTGAGCACGGCGAACTCGCCGGTGGTCAGCATGTGAATTTCATCGCCACGCTTGAGCTCACGGGTGGCCAGGGACAGCTCGTAGTCGCCGAAGGTCACGCTTTCGTCTTCGCTGCCCGGGGCACCCGGCACCGGGGCCGACTGACGACGCAGGACCGCCTTGACCCGGGCCATGAGCTCGTCGGGGTTGAACGGCTTGGCCAGGTAATCGTCAGCGCCCAGTTCCAGGCCCTTGATACGGCTCAGCTCGTCGCCCTTGGCAGTGAGCATGATGATCGGGATCTGGTTGTTGGCGCCGCGCAGGCGGCGGCAGGCCGTCAAGCCGTCTTCGCCAGGCAGCATAAGGTCGAGAACCACCAGGTTGAAGACTTCACGGGCCAGCAGCCGATCCATCTGTTCGGTATTGGGTACGGTGCGGGCCCGGTAGCCCTTGCTGACGAAAAAACGCTCCAGCAGGCTGCTCAGCCCTGGGTCATCGTCAACGATAAGAATTTTTTCGCCTTCAGCAGTTTGTGCAGTGCTGCTCATAGGAAGCTCCTTTGATCTCGGCGCGCATTATGGCCTAGCTGCCGTTATACGCACCGTGTGCATTGTTAGCAGATTTTTCCTCCATCTCCACAAATACGGGTATCGGACCTACAGGTCATGACACCCCCGAAGGGCGGAACGCTGGTTATAATGCGCGGCCTTTTGTGCCTGGGGATGTCGAATCGTTACCTCGACGGGACTTTTCCCCTCTGGCCAGGCAGCACTTTTTGAATTTCGCGGGTCAACAGGCAGCCTCTTTTGACCCAGGCAGCGGCCCACGCCAGGTCGCTCAACCAGTCTCGCCGAGCCCTGTTCCTGCGCCGGCGGGCCTGATTTCATAATTTGTCAGGTGGTTTTATGGACAGCATCAACAGCCGCATCGCCGAAGAACTCGGCGTACGCCCACAACAGGTCGAAGCGGCCGTCGCGCTACTCGATGAAGGCTCCACGGTGCCTTTTATCGCCCGTTACCGGAAAGAAGTGACCGGCAGCCTCGATGACACCCAATTGCGTCATCTGGAGGAGCGCCTGCGCTACCTGCGTGAACTCGACGAACGGCGTATCAGCATCCTGGCCAGCATCCAGGAGCAGGGCAAGTTGACTCCCGCGCTCGAGCGCGACATCAAGCTGGCGGACACCAAGACCCGCCTCGAAGACTTGTACCTGCCCTACAAACAGAAGCGCCGCACCAAGGGTCAGATCGCCCTGGAAGCCGGTCTTGGCGAACTGGCCGACGGGCTGTTCAACGACCCGACCCTGGCGCCCGAAGCCGAAGCCGCGCGTTTCGTCGATGCCGAAAAGGGCGTGGCGGACGTGAAAGCGGCGCTGGAAGGCGCCAAGTACATCCTCATGGAGCGCTTCGCCGAAGACGCCAATCTGCTGGAAAAGCTGCGCAACTTCCTGAAACAGGAAGCCATCCTCAGTGCCCGCGTGATTGCCGGCAAGGAAGAGGAAGGGGCGAAGTTCCGTGACTACTTCGAACATGACGAGCCGCTCAAGAGCGTGCCGTCCCACCGCGCCCTGGCGATTTTCCGTGGCCGCAACGAAGGCATCCTCAGCTCCGCGCTGAAAGTCGGCGATGAATTGCCCGGCACCATGCACCCCTGTGAAGGCATGATCGGCCAGCAGTTCGGCATCCAGAACCAGAACCGCGCCGCCGACAAATGGTTGGCAGAGGTGGTGCGCTGGACCTGGAAGGTCAAGCTCTACACCCACCTGGAAACCGACCTGTTGGGCGAATTGCGGGACAACGCCGAAACCGAGGCAATCAACGTCTTCGCCCACAACCTGCACGACCTGCTGCTGGCAGCACCGGCCGGCCCCCGCGCCACCTTGGGCCTGGACCCGGGCCTGCGTACCGGCTGCAAGGTGGCAGTGGTGGATTCCACCGGCAAGCTGCTGGACCACACGACGGTCTATCCTCACGTCCCGCACAACAAGTGGGACCAGACCCTCGCCGTGCTCGCGGCCCTGTGCGCCAAGCACTCGGTGGACCTGATCGCCATCGGCAACGGCACCGCCAGCCGTGAAACGGACAAGCTGGCCGCCGAGCTGATCAAGAAATACCCGGCCATGAAGATGACCAAAGTCATGGTGTCCGAGGCTGGCGCTTCTGTTTATTCGGCGTCGGAACTGGCGTCCAGGGAGTTCCCGGACCTGGACGTGTCGATCCGTGGCGCGGTATCGATTGCCCGCCGCTTGCAGGATCCGCTGGCGGAGCTGGTGAAGATCGACCCGAAATCCATCGGTGTCGGCCAGTACCAGCACGACGTGTCCCAGTTGAAGCTGGCCCGCGGCCTGGACGCCGTGGTGGAAGACTGCGTAAACGCCGTGGGCGTGGACGTGAATACCGCTTCGGTGGCGCTGCTGGCGCGGATCTCGGGCCTCAACGCTACGCTGGCGCAGAACATCGTCACCCACCGCGATGAGCACGGCGCCTTCAAGACCCGCGCCGCGTTGAAGAAAGTCCCGCGCCTGGGGGAAAAAACCTTCGAACAGGCCGCCGGCTTCCTGCGCGTCATGAACGGCGACAACCCGCTGGATTCGTCGGCCGTCCACCCTGAAGCCTACCCGCTGGTGCAACGCATCGCCGCCCAGACCGATCGCGACATCCGCTCACTGATCGGCGACGCTTCGTTCCTCAAGCGCCTGGATCCGAAGAAATTCACCGACGAAACCTTCGGCCTGCCCACCGTCACCGACATCCTGCAGGAGCTGGAGAAACCGGGCCGTGACCCGCGTCCCGAGTTCAAGACCGCGGAATTCCAGGAAGGCGTCGAAGACCTCAAGGACCTGCAACCCGGCATGATTCTCGAGGGCGTGGTGACCAACGTCACCAATTTCGGGGCGTTCGTCGACATCGGCGTGCATCAGGACGGTCTGGTGCACATTTCGGCCTTGTCGGAGAAATTCATCAAGGACCCGCGCGAAGCCGTGAAGGCCGGTGATGTGGTGAAAGTGAAGGTCATGGAGGTCGACATTCCGCGCAAGCGCGTCGGCCTGTCGATGCGCATGAGCGACACGCCCGGCGAGAAAGTCGACGGAGCCCGCGGCCCTCGTCCAGGCTCCGCGCTGCGTCAGTCGCAGAACACCGCGCCGCGCAAGGAGACCGCCACGGCGGCTCCGGCCAACAATGCCATGGCCTCGCTGTTCGCCAACGCCAAGCAGTTGAAGAAACGCTGATGGACACGCCGGCCGGGTTGGTGGAAAGCGCCTTCTTCAAGCTGCTCGGCTGTCGCCTGCACAGCCTGGGGGACGGGGTGGCGCAAGTTGCCCTGGCCCTGGAGCCGCCGTTGCGCAATCGCGGCGGCAAGCTGCACGGCGGCGCACTGTTCAGCCTGGTGGACATCGCCATGGGCCTGGCTTGTTCCAGTGTCCATGGCTTTGATCAGCAGAGCGCAACCATCGAGTGCAAGATCAACTACATCCGCGCCGTGTCCGACGGCGAGGTGCTGTGCACGGCCCGGGTCATCCACCCGGGGCGGCGCACACTGGTGGTCGAGGCCGAGGTGACCCAAGGCGACAAGCTGGTCGCAAAAGCACAAGGCACCTTCGCTGTCCTATAGCTCCCTGTCATCGATTTGAGTTAATTTCGGCGCAACAGAAACAGTGTCGCAACTCCTTGTGGGAGCGAGCCTGCTCGCGATAACGGTGTGTCAGTCGCTTAAACGCAGCTGATTCACCGCAATCGCGAGCAGGCTCGCTCCCACAGGAGACTGCGGTGATCCGTTCTTGGCCGTACAAAACCAGGCGATAACGCCAGTTTCAACTTCACCCTTGTAGAGCGCCTTGCCCACCCCCATATTGGGGCGACTGACGCGTGAAGGAATTCAACTTGAGCGACCTCTTAAACCGCCGCCTGGCCCTGCTCGGCGAGCGCGCCAACCTCTCCCTGCTCGAGCAGTGCCTGCACGGTATCGAACGTGAATGCCTGCGTGTCACGGACAGTGGGCGCCTGGCGTTGACCCCGCATCCCGAAGCCCTGGGCTCGGCGCTGACCAACGAGCAGATCACCACCGACTACTCCGAGTCGCTGCTGGAATTCATCACCCCCGCCCTGGCGGACCCGGCCGATACCCTGAGCAGCCTCGACAGGATCCACCGGTTTGTCTACAGCAAACTCGGCGATGAATACCTGTGGAGTCCGTCGATGCCGTGTCCGCTGCCGGCGGAAGAAGAGATCCCGATCGCGTATTACGGCACCTCGAACATCGGTCGACTCAAGTACGTCTATCGCCAGGGCCTGGCCCTGCGCTACGGCAAGACCATGCAATGCATCGCCGGGATCCACTACAACTTCTCCCTGCCGGAAAAACTCTGGCCGCTGCTTCGGCAGGCCGAGGCGGCCGACACCACCGACCGTGATTTCCAGTCGCAGGCCTACATCGCGCTGATCCGTAATTTCCGTCGCTACAGCTGGCTGCTGATGTACCTGTTCGGTGCCTCGCCGGCCCTGGACGCCGGTTTCCTGCGTGGTCGCCCACACCAGTTGGAACAACTGGACCCGGACACCCTGTACCTGCCCTATGCCACCAGCCTGCGCATGAGCGACCTGGGCTACCAGAGCAACGCCCAGGCCGGCCTGACGCCGTGCTACAACGACCTGGCCAGCTACACCGACAGCCTGCGTAAAGCGGTGGCGACACCTTATGCGCCGTATGTCGAAGTCGGCACCCATCGGAACGGTGAGTGGGTACAGCTCAACACCAACATCCTGCAGATCGAAAACGAGTACTACTCCAACATCCGCCCTAAACGCGTGACCTATACCGGCGAACGTCCGATCCAGGCCTTGATGGCCCGGGGCATCCAGTACGTGGAAGTACGCTGCCTGGACATCAACCCGTTCCTGCCATTGGGCATCGACATCACTGAATCGCGTTTCCTCGATGCGTTCCTGTTGTATTGCGGTCTCAGCGAAAGCCCGTTGTTCGAAAGCGGCGAATGCAGCAATGCCACGAACAACTTCCTGACCGTGGTCAAGGAAGGCCGCAAGCCGGGCCTGCAATTGCAACGCCAGGGCCAATCGGTGGACATGCAGGCGTGGGCCATCGAGCTGCTGGAACAGATCGCACCGCTGGCGGCGTTGCTCGACCAGAGCCAGGGTAGCGATGCCCACCGCCAGGCCCTGGACGCACAACTGGCGAAGGTGCGGGATCCGTCCCTGACCCCATCCTCGCAGGTATTGGCGGCCATGGCGGAACATCAGGAAAGCTTCGCCCAGTTCTCCCTGCGCCAGAGCAAAGCCCACGCCGAGTTCTTCCGTGCCGAACCGTTGCCTGCCCAGGAGCAGGCCGCGTTCGAAACAGCCGCTCGCGAGTCCCTGGCCCAGCAAGCCGAGCTGGAACAGAACGAAGTGGGAGATTTCGATGTGTTCGTGGGGTCGTATCAGGCGAGCATCCTGGCGATCAGTAACTGAGCCCTGGGGCGAGGGAGCTTGCTCCTTCGCCCCACAAGCCGCACAACCGTCCCTCCGCGATAGACTTTTTCGCTGATAAGCTCATGCGAAAAAGTTATTTATTTTTGAATTCTTAGATCATTTAGTCTCCTCCAACGCCGAACATCCGGCGGTCTGTCGAGGAGCTTTTCCCATGACTTTGAGTTTTCCCCTTCGCCTTCTCGCAGCCGCTTCCCTGGCCGCTTCGAGTCTGTTTGCCCAAGCCGCCGACCTGACCGTCGCCTACCAGACCACCGTCGACCCGGCCAAAGTCGCCCAGGCCGACGGCGCCTATGAAAAAGCCACCCAGGCCAGCATCGACTGGCGCAAATTCGATAATGGCGCCGACGTCATCACCGCCATCGCCTCGGGCGACGTGCAGATCGGCTACCTCGGTTCCAGCCCGCTGACCGCCGCCATCACTCGCAAGGTCCCGGTGGAAACCTTCCTCATCGCCACCCAGATCGGCGCCGCCGAGGCCCTGGTAGTTCGCGACGGTTCCGGGATCAAGACCCCGCAGGACCTGATCGGCAAGAAGATCGCCGTACCGTTCGTTTCCACCGGCCACTACAGCCTGCTCGCCGCATTGAAGCACTGGGACATCGACCCGTCGAAGGTCACCGTACTCAACCTCGCGCCACCGGCCATCATCGCCGCCTGGAAGCGTGGCGACATCGATGCCACCTATGTCTGGGACCCGGCCCTGGGCGTGGCCAAGGAGAACGGCAAGGTGCTGATCACCTCGGCGGAGCTGGCCAAATTCGGCGCGCCAACTTTCGATGCCTGGATCGTGCGCAAGGACTTCGCCCAGAAACACCCTGAAATCGTCACCGCCTTCGCCAAAGTCACCTTGGACGCCTACGCCCAATACCGCAAGGATCCGCAAGCCTGGCTGGCGAACACGGCCAACATCGACAAGCTGGTGAAACTCTCCGGCGCCAAGGCCAGCGACATCCCGCTGTTGCTGCAAGGCAACGTGTATCCACTGGCGGCGGACCAGGTCGTGAGCCTCGGCGCGCCGACCACCCAGGCCATCACCAACACCGCCGCGTTTCTCAAGGAGCAGGGCAAGGTGGAAGCGGTTCTGCCCGACTACGCCCCCTACGTGAGCGCCAAATACATCACTCACTGATCGCCAGGAAAAAGGGAGTCACTGCAATGGCCTTGCTACAGCTGGAGCGCATCGGCGCACAGTACCCCGGGGCGTCGGAAGCCGTGTTGACGGACATTTCTATGACCCTGGGGCCGCAGCAACTGCTGGTTGCCCTGGGGCCGTCCGGCAGCGGCAAGACCTCGCTGCTGAACCTGATCGCCGGATTCGTCCAGCCCAGCGCCGGACAGATCACCCTGGACGGCGCGCCGGTCCTGGGGCCCGGCGCCGAACGTGGCGTGGTGTTCCAGGACGACGCGCTGCTGCCTTGGCAGGATGTGCTGGCAAACGTCGGCTTCGGCCTGGAGCTGGCCGGGGTCGCCAGGGAACCGCGCGAAGCCCGCGCCCGGGAAATGCTCGCCTTGGTGGGCCTGGCCGGTTTCGAGCAACGCCGCGTCTGGCAGCTCTCCGGTGGCCAGAAGCAACGCGTCGGCCTGGCCCGGGCGCTGGCGGCCGACCCACGCGTGCTGCTGATGGACGAACCCTTCGGCGCCCTGGATGCCTTCACCCGTGAACAGATGCAGGAGCTGTTGCTGCAGGTCTGGCAACGCACTGCCAAACCGGTGTTCCTGATTACCCATGACATCGAAGAGGCCGTGTTCCTCGCCACCGAACTGATCCTGCTGGCGCCCAACCCGGGGCGGATTGTCGAACGGCTGCGCCTGGACTTCAGCCAGCGCTACCGGGCCGGGGAGTCAGCGCGGTCGATCAAGTCCGACCCTCGCTTCATCGACATCCGTGAACATGTGCTTGCCAAAGTGTTCGCCCAACGCAGCGCCACCCGGCGCGAGGAGCCAAGATGAGCAGCTATGAAATCCCGGCAGTGGTCGGCGAACCCACAGTCAAGGACCCAGCCCATCGCCCCCGGCATCCCTTGAGTACGCGATGGATCAGCGGCCTGACCCTGATCACGCTGCTGGTCCTGTGGTGGGCGGTGACGGCAAGCGGGCTGGTCGAACCATTATTCCTGCCCTCTCCTTCCGCCGTGCTGCAAAAAGGCTGGCTGCTGGCGACCAGTGGCTACATGGACGCCACGCTCTGGCAGCACCTGGGCGCGAGCCTCGGACGGATCGGCCTGGGCCTGTTGCTGGCCGTGCTGACGGCGGTGCCGGTGGGCATTGCCATCGGTTCCAGCCGTATCGCCCGGGGCGTGTTCGATCCGTTGATCGAGTTCTATCGGCCGATCCCGCCGCTGGCCTACCTGCCGCTGATCGTGATCTGGTGCGGCATCGGCGAATTGTCGAAAGTGCTGCTGATCTACCTGGCGATTTTCGCCCCGATTGCCATCGCCACCGCCACCGGTGTGCGCACGGTCGACCCGGCCAAGGTACGGGCCGCGCAATCCCTGGGAGCGACGCCGGCACAGTTGATTCGCCACGTGATCCTGCCCAGCGCCCTGCCCGATATCCTCACCGGCATTCGCATCGGCCTGGGTGTGGGCTGGTCGACACTGGTGGCCGCCGAACTGATCGCCGCCACCAGCGGCCTGGGGTTCATGGTGCAGTCAGCGGCGCAGTTTCTGGTCACCGATGTGGTGGTGCTGGGGATCCTGGTCATTGCACTCATCGCCTTCGCCATGGAAATGAGCTTGCGTGCTGTGCAACGCAAACTGGTGCCGTGGCATGGCCAGGCCCATTGAGACCGAATGACCACGCCGACCATTCGGCGTCCAATCCAGGAAAACAACGATGAACCACCCAACCGTCACCCCGTTGAGTATCGCCCTTGGCGCGCAGATCAGCGGGATCGATATCAGTCAGCCGCTGGGGATGGAGCAGCGGGATTTCATTGAGCAGGCATTGCTCGAACACCAGGTGCTGTTCTTTCGGGACCAGCCTATCGACCCGGTCCAGCAGGCACGTTTCGCCGCCTGTTTTGGCGACCTGCATATTCACCCCATCTACCCCAATGTGCCTGGGCAGCCCGAAGTGCTGGTGCTCGACACAGCCGTCACCGATGTTCGCGACAACGCCATCTGGCACACCGACGTGACCTTCCTGCCAACCCCGGCCATGGGTGCGGTGCTCAGCGCCAAGCTGCTGCCGGCGTTCGGTGGCGATACGTTATGGGCCAGCGGCATTGCCGCTTACGAAGCCTTGTCGGCGCCTTTGAAAAGCCTGCTTCAAGGCCTGACGGCCACCCACGATTTCACTCGCTCCTTTCCCCTGGAGCGCTTTGGTCATACCGCCGCGGACCAGGCTCGTTGGGAGGAAACTCGGCGGAAAAATCCACCGCTGTCCCATCCGGTGGTTCGCACCCATCCGGTGAGCGGTCGCCGGTCGCTGTTCGTCAACGAAGGCTTTACCACCCGCATCAATGAACTGTCCGAAACCGAAAGCGAAGCCATCCTGAAACTGCTGTTCGCCCATGCCACCCGCCCGGAGTTCACCCTTCGCTGGCGCTGGCAGGTCAATGATGTGGCGTTCTGGGACAACCGCGTGACCCAGCATTTCGCCGTGGACGACTACCGGCCTGCCCGACGCGTGATGCACCGGGCGACAGTGCTGGGGGATGTGCCGTTTTTCAAGTGAACAGAAGATTGGGTCACCTTTGGGGCGATGGGATTACTCCGCCGACGAAGGCTTCTCCCAGAGATTGATACCGCCCTCCTGGGCAAATCGATCGATCTCCGCCAGTTCCTCGGCACTGAATTCCAGGTTCTTCAGCGCTCCGACGTTCTCGACGATCTGCTCCGGGCGGCTGGCGCCGATCAGGGCAGACGTGACCCGAGGATCGCGCAGGGTCCAGGCCAGGGCCATTTGTGCCAGGCTTTGGCCGCGTCGCTGGGCAATCTCGTTGAGGGCACGCACATGGGCGATGTTTTCCTCCGACAGGTGCGAAGCCTGCAACGAACCGCCACCCGGACGATTGACCCGTGCATCGGACGGAATGCCCTTGAGGTACTTGTCCGTGAGCAGGCCCTGGGCCAACGGGGTAAAGGCGATCACGCCGGTACCCAATTCGTCGGTGGCGTCCAACAGGTCTTTTTCCACCCAGCGGTTGAGCAGGTTGTAGGCCGGCTGGTGGATCAGTAACGGGATTTTCCACTCCTTGAGCAACGCCGCCATTTCCCGGGTTTTTACTCCGGAATAGGAAGAAATACCGACGTACAACGCCTTGCCTTGTTGCACCGCCGTCGCCAGGGCACTGGCGGTTTCTTCCAGTGGGGTGTCCGGATCGAAGCGGTGGGAATAAAAGATATCCACATAGTCGAGCCCCAGGCGTTGCAGGCTCTGATCGAGGCTGGCCAGCACGTACTTGCGCGACCCGCCGCCCTGGCCATACGGTCCGGGCCACATGTCCCAACCGGCCTTGCTGGAGATGATCAACTCGTCGCGGTAGTGCTTGAAATCTTCACGCAACAACCGACCAAAATTGATCTCGGCGCTGCCGTAGGGCGGGCCGTAGTTGTTCGCCAGGTCGAAGTGGTTGATGCCCAGGTCAAACGCCGTGCGCAACAAGGCACGCTGGGTGTCGATCGGCGTGCTGTCGCCGAAGTTGTGCCACAACCCCAGCGACAACGCCGGCAACACCAACCCGCTGCGACCAACGCGGCGATAGGGAATGGACTCGTAGCGATTTTCAGCAGCGATGTAGGTCATCGAAGGCTCTCTGTTCGGGGACGATGTGGATGGCAGAAGCTAACATTTCACAGACGCATCGTTCAGCTCGAAAGTTCGCGTAGTCGCCCGGAAAGAGCATCGCAGCGAGATCAAATGTGGGAGCGAGCCTGCTCACGATAGCGGCGGAACAGGCAATGATACGTCGGCAGAAAAGGCCTCATCGCGAGCAGGCTCGCTCCCACAGACGGCGCAGCGATCACAAGCTCGAAATAAGCGCTAACGTGCCTCGGCAAACACCTCCGCCACCCAATCCACAAACACCCGCACCCGCGGCGAAAGGTGACGGTTGTGCGGGTAGAGCACCGATATCGGCATGGGCGGCGGCGGGGTGGCCGTGAGGATTTCCTGGACCAGGCCCTGTTGGATCTGCGTTTCCATCCGATAGTGCGGGCATTGGATCAGGCCCAGGCCGGCGATGGCCGAGGCGGCGTATATTTCGGCACCGAACACCGAGAGCGCCCCCTCGATAGCCACTTCCTTGAGTTCGCCCTCGACCATGAACTGAAACGGATATTGTTTGGCGGTGGTGCGTGAAACGTAGTTCACCGCCCGGTGCCGGCTCAGGTCGTCGAGGTTCTTCGGTTCGCCGTACTGGCGCAAATAGGCTGGGCTGGCGCAGGTGATCTGGCGCAGGGTGGCGACACGCCGGCCAATCAATGATGAATCCCCCAGCGTGCCGGCCCGCAGCACGCAATCGATCCCTTCGCTGATCAGGTCGACGAAACGATCGGCCTCGCTGATGGACAACTCGATATCCGGGTAGCGGGCCATGAATTGTGGTAGCGCCGGGATCACGAAATGCCGGGCCAGGGTCCCGTGCAAGTCCACCCGCAGCCGCCCCTTGGGTGCCACGCTACGAAACGCCAGTTCGGCCTCTTCGAGCTCCGCCAGCAGTTGAACGCAGCGTGGGTAATACGCCTCGCCGTCCAGTGTCGGCCGCACCTTGCGGGTGCTGCGCTCCAGCAGACGCACCCCCAGCCAGGTTTCGAACTGATTGAGGGTATGAGTCAGCGTGGCACGGGGCAGGTTCAGGTCATCGGCGGCCAGGGTAAAACTGCTGCGCTCGTAGATGCGCACGAACACCTTCATCGCCTTGACCTGATCCATGGATTGCCTCGCCCTTATTGTTGGTGATTATTGAACAGTCAAGGCAACTCTCATGTATTTATCGGGGTAAGTAAACATGTGAATCTGGATTCACTCCACCCAACGAAGGAAACAGCCATGTCGACTCAAACCGCCAAAGTAGCCATTGTCACCGGAGCCTCTCGCGGCATCGGTGCTGAAATCGCCAAGCAATTGGCCCACGACGGCTTCGCTGTCGCCATCAACTACGCCAGCAGTGCTACCGAAGCCTCGAAGCTGGTGGTGCAGTTGCGCCAGGCTGGCCACCGGGCCATAGCGATCAAGGCCGACGTGTCTTCTGCCGCCGACGTTCGCCGGATGTTCGATGAGACAGAGGCGCAGTTGGGCAAGGTCGATGTGCTGATCAATAACGCAGGGATCCTGCAGGTGATGCCCCTGGCGCAACACAGTGACGAATTGTTCGACCAGACCTTCGCGATCAACACCCGTGGCACGTTCAATACCTTGCGCGAAGCCGCGACCCGCCTGAACGATGGCGGCCGCATCGTGAACTTCTCCAGTAGCACCGTTGGCCTGAACCTGCCCGGTTATTCGGTGTACATCGCCAGCAAGGCGGCGGTGGAATCGCTGACCCAGGTATTCGCCAAGGAACTACGCGGCCGCCAGATCACGGTCAATGCCATCGCTCCCGGCCCGGTGGCGACCGAACTGTTCATGCACGGCAAGAGCGAAGAACAGATCCAGCAGCACGCCAAGATGCCGCCCCTGGAGCGCCTCGGCCAGCCGGAAGACATTGCCAGCATCGTTTCCTTCCTGGTGAGCCCGGCCGCCGGGTGGGTGAATGGTCAGGTCCTGCGGGCCAACGGCGGGCTTGTCTGAGACACCAGCCGATCAGCGCACCAAGTGCAGGAACTGCATGTGCCGCTCGTACTGGTCGAGGACGTCGTTGATGATCTGTTCCTTGGTATAGCCCATCAGGTCGTAGTCCTGACTGCCTTCGCTCAAATGAACCTCGGCGCGGTAGTAACGACGGTTGTTGATCTGCTTGGAGCCCATGCCGCCCCGGGCGAAGGATGGCGTGAAGTAGCCGCGCATCTGCACCTGGTAGATGAACGGGTGCTGCTCGCCATGGCCGATTTCCAGGCTGACGCTGTCGTTGGCCGGGTCGGGCTGGGTCATCACCGCCAGCCCCTTCTCGGCGAACACTGCTTTCACTTCCTCGATGGCCGGACGCACCGTGGTGTCGAGGAAGCGATAGACCTCGTCCCGGGACGGGAAATGCACCGCCTGGCTCAAGCGCTGGCGCCAGCCGCCCTTGCCTCGACGCGAACCCGACACCGGCGCCAGGGAATGCAATTGCGCGATCTGCTTCTGGGACTCAAGGTGAAACGCTTTATGCAGGCCCCACATCATCAACAACAGGATCAGCGAGAACGGCAGTGAAGTCAGCACCACCGCCGATTTCAGCGCATCGATGCTGCCGGAGAACAGCAGCGCACTGGTCACCAGGGCGGTCATCGCCCCCCAGAACACCCGCAGCCATTTCGGCCCGTCTTCATCAGCATTGCCGCCCTTGGCCGAGAGCGTTGACAGCACCACGGTGCCGGAGTCGGCCGAGGTGACAAAGAACACGAAGCTGATGAACACCGTGACCGCGATGACCGTCTTGCTCCACGGGTAGGTTTCCAGCAGCAGGTAAAGACTCATCGACGGATTGTCCAGGGCTGACATGCCCAGGGCGCTCATGCCGTGGTTGAGTACCTGGTCGATGGCACTGTTGCCGAAGATCGACATCCACGCGAGGGTGAAACCCAAGGGGATCAGCAACACGCCAAACACGAATTCACGGATGGTGCGACCACGGGAAATCCGCGCGATGAACAGCCCCACGAATGGCGACCAGGCGATCCACCAGGCCCAATAGAACACCGTCCAGCCCCCCAGCCAGTCGCTGGGTTTGTTGTAGGCATAGAGATCGAAACTCTTCATCGGCAAGGCGCCGAGGTAATCGCCCACATTCTGGATCAGGGTGTTGAGCAAATGCTGGGTCGGCCCGGAAAACAGCACGAACAGCAGCAGCGCACAGGCCAGCAGCATGTTGATGTCGGACATGACCCGCACGCCCTTATCGACGCCGGCCACCGCCACGATGATCGCCGCCCCCATCATCAGCACGATCAGGCCGACCTGAATCCACTGGGTATGCGGGATGCCCAGCAGGTAATCGAGACCGGAATTGAGGTGCAGGACCCCAAACCCCATGTCGGCGCCGAGGCCGAACACGGTCGCGATGATGCCGAAGCCATCGACGGCATAGCCGATGGGACCATTGATGCGTTTGCCGATCAGCGGATACAGCGCCGAACGCAGCGCCAGCGGCAGGTTGTGCCGATAGGCAAAGTACGCCAAGGCCATGCCGACGAACGCAAACACGCCCCAGCCGTGCAGGCCCCAATGCAGAAACAGTATCTGCATGGCTTGGCGCGCCGCATCGGCAGTGCCGGCCTCGCCTTGGGGCGGCTGCGCCAGATGGGTCAGCGGCTCGGAGACGCAAAAGAAGAACAGCGTGATGCTGATCCCGGCGGCGAACAACATACCGGCCCAGGACAGGTAACTGAATTCGGGCTCGTCGTGGTCGGCACCGAGCTTGATCTTGCCGTAGCCGGACAAGGCGGTGACCACCACGAAGACCAGATACAGGGCCATCGCCAGCAGGTAATACCAGCCGACTGTGTTGGCCGCCCAGTTCTGCGCCGCCAGCAACCAGGCGCCGGCTTGCTCGGGCAGGGCAATCACCACCAGGCCGAACAACAGGATAAAAGTCGCCGCGAAGTAGAATACCGGCGGGTTCATGCGGACCAGGCCGCTGGATGGAAGGGACGAGGCACTCATGAGCGAAGCACCCCGATGTGGGAAACCGTGACAGTCGATAACGGACTCGGCAAAGGCAAGCCTCCTGTTGTGAGCGGGCAGCAAACCAATGGTTTAACTTGAATGAACGTTCAATTTAAACATGAATAGGCAGCTAAGGACTAATCGTCGGGCTCGGCGGTACGTGCTTCACACTAGCCCAAGGAAAGGTATGACGTTGCTCAGCGCGCTTTTGTTTCATTCGCGGTAACCACCTACGCTTCCTGTGGGAGCAAGACTGGCCCTAGTGTCAGTCAGTTGAGTCACAAACCTGTGGGAGCAAGACTGGCTCTAGTGTCAGTCAGTTGAGTCACAAACCTGTGGGAGCAAAGCTTGCTCGCGATTGCGGTAAGCCAGTCAGCAAAGATGTTGACCGGTCTATCGCTATCGCGAGCAAGCTTTGCTCCCACAGCCAACAGTTCATATTGCGAACAAGACCAGAGAGCCCCCAGATACGATTGACGGTTGCCCGAGAATATCGGCGTGCCTATAGTCCAGACATTGCCTACAACCAGTACGGACTCATGATCAAACAACAGCTGTCCCGCTTTAACCGTCTCGAATTGCTCGGCCATCCGACACCGCTGGAAAAACTCGAACGCCTCTCCACCTGGCTCGGCCGCGATCTTTACATCAAGCGCGACGACCTGACGCCCCTGGCCCTGGGTGGCAACAAGCTGCGCAAGCTCGAATACCTCGCCGCCGACGCCTTGGCCCAGGGAGCCGACACCCTGATTACCGCCGGCGCGATCCAGTCCAACCATGTGCGCCAGACTGCCGCACTGGCCGCCAGGCTGGGCCTGGGTTGCGTGGCGCTGCTGGAAAACCCCATCGGCACCGAAGACGCCAATTACCTGGGCAATGGCAACCGATTGCTGTTGGAGCTGTTCGATGCCAAGGTCGAACTGGTGGAAAACCTGGATAACGCCGACGAGCAACTGCAAGCCCTGGCTGCCCGGCTGCGCAACAACGGCAAGAAGCCATATCTGGTGCCGATTGGTGGCTCAAACGCCCTGGGCGCTTTGGGGTACGTGCGCGCCGGCCTGGAGTTGGCCGAGCAGATCAAGGACACCGGCCTGGACTTCGCCGCCGTGGTGCTGGCCTCGGGCAGCGCCGGTACCCACAGCGGCCTGGCCCTGGCCTTGAGTGAAACCCTGCCGCAACTTCCAGTGATTGGCGTCACGGTATCGCGCAGCGAGGAAGACCAGTTCCCCAAGGTCCAAGGGCTTGCCGAGCGTGTCGCCCAGTTGCTTGAGGTAGCGCTTCCAGAGGCCTTCAAGGTGAACCTGTGGGACGAATATTTCGCTCCTCGCTACGGTGAGCCGAACGCCGGTACGCTGGCAGCGGTCAAGCTGCTGGCAAGCCTCGAAGGCCTGCTGCTGGATCCGGTCTACACCGGCAAGGCCATGGCCGGCCTGCTCGACGGCATTGGCCGCGACCGTTTCGACGAGGGTCCGATCATCTTCCTGCACACCGGCGGGGCACCGGCGCTGTTTGCCTACAACGCCGCGTTCTGAAAGAAGTGGGAGCAGCACCTTCCTGTGGGAGCGAGCCTGCTCGCGATTAGCGTTGGATTGGTCTCATAGGGCTGACTGACACACCACCATCGCGAGCAGGCTCGCTCCCACAGGAACAATTCCATTTGGGAATATTTGGATGATTTAATATTATTTTCCAATCTATTAAAGCCATCCTATAGTCGTGCCCGCTGGCCTATTTGCCACGCGACGCACATGCCGCTTTAAGGCAGGATGTGGCAGTCTTCCAGATCACGGCTACACCTTCTAATCCAATTTACGTCTTCATAAGAAAACACAGGGGCTTGTCATGAATTTTTCCGCATTACGTCGCAACCTGTTGATCGGTTCGCTGGGCCTGGCATTGAGCGCCGGCCTGCTGGGGCAAGCAGTTGCGGGTGAGCAGCTGCAAAAAATCAAGGATGCGGGCGTGATCAACGTCGGCCTGGAAGGCACCTATCCACCGTTCAGCTTCGTCGATGCCGACGGCAAACTGGCCGGTTTCGAAGTGGAGTTTTCCGAGGCCCTGGCCAAGGAACTGGGCGTGAAGGTGAAGCTGCAAGCCACTAAATGGGATGGCATCCTGGCTGCGCTGGAATCCCAGCGTCTGGACGCGGTGATCAACCAGGTCACCATTTCCGAAGAGCGCAAGAAAAAGTACGACTTCTCCGAGCCCTACACCGTCTCCGGCATCCAGGCGCTGGTACTGAAGAAGAACGAAGAAAAACTCAACATCAAGGCGGCCGCCGACCTGGCTGGCAAGAAAGTCGGTGTAGGCCTGGGCACCAACTACGAACAGTGGCTCAAGGACAACGTGCCCCAGGCGGACATCCGTACCTACGAGGATGATCCGACCAAGTACCAGGACCTGCGTATCGGCCGTATCGACGCCATTCTGGTCGACCGCCTGGCCGCCTTCGAACTGGCGAAAAAAGCCCCGGACACGGCCGTTGCTGGCGATGCCTTTTCCCGTCAGGAAGCCGGTGTAACCCTGCGTAAAGGCGAACCCGAGCTGCTGGCGGCGGTGAACAAGGCCATCGATAAGCTGCGCGCCGACGGCACCTTGAAGAAGCTGTCCGAGAAATACTTCAACGCTGACGTCACTCAATAATGGAAGCAAAGCTCCAACTCGTCCTCAGTTCCACGCCCTTTTTGCTTCAGGGCGTGTACTTCACGGTCATCCTGAGCCTGGGCGGAATGTTCTTCGGCTTCCTGCTTGGGTTTGGCCTGGCCTTGATGCGCTTGTCGCGCTTCAAACTGGTGAACTGGTTCGCCCGGGTCTACGTCTCGTTCTTCCGCGGCACGCCGTTGCTGGTCCAATTGTTCATGATGTATTACGGCCTGCCACAAGTGGGCATCGAACTGGACCCGATACCCGCTGCGCTGATCGGCCTCTCGTTGAACATGGCCGCCTACATCTGTGAAACCCTGCGGGCCGCCATCAGTTCCATCGAGCGCGGCCAGTGGGAGGCGGCTGCCAGCATCGGCATGACCCGCGTGCAGACTTTGCGTCGGGCTATCCTGCCGCAAGCCATGCGCACGGCCCTGCCGCCCTTGGGCAACAGCTTCACTTCACTGGTCAAGGACACCTCGCTGGCAGCCACCATCCAGGTGCCTGAACTGCTCCGCCAGGCGCAGTTGGTTTCCGCGCGGACCTTCGAAATTTTCGCCATGTACCTGTCCGCCGCGTTGATCTACTGGATTCTTGTCAGCGCCCTGGCACATGTGCAAAACCGTCTGGAAGCGCGGGTCAACCGGCATGAGCAGGAGTCTTGAAGCATGATCGTGGTTGAAAAGCTGACCAAACAATTCAAGGGTCAGACGGTGCTCAACGGTATCGATCTGCAGGTCGAGGAAGGCGAGGTCGTCGCAATCATCGGCCCCAGCGGCTCGGGCAAGACCACCTTCCTGCGCTGCCTGAACTTCCTCGAAGAACCCAGCAGCGGCCGGATCAAGGTCGGTGACATCGAAATCGATGGCAGCCGCCCGTTGAACCAGCAACAAGGCCTGGTGCGTCGTCTGCGCCAGCAGGTGGGCTTTGTGTTCCAGAACTTCAATCTGTTTCCCCATCGCACGGCTCTGGAAAATGTCATCGAGGGCCCGCTGGTGGTGAAGAAGACCCCACGTGCCGACGCTGAAACCCTGGGCCGCAAACTGTTGACCAAGGTGGGCCTGGCCGGCAAGGAGGACGCCTATCCACGTCGCCTGTCCGGCGGTCAGCAACAACGGGTGGCGATTGCCCGGGCGTTGGCGATGGAGCCGCAAGTGATCCTGTTCGACGAACCGACCTCGGCGCTGGACCCTGAACTGGTCGGAGAAGTCCTGGCGACCATTCGCGGCCTGGCCGAAGAGAAACGCACCATGGTCATCGTGACCCACGAAATGAGCTTTGCTCGTGACGTGGCGAACCGCGTGGTGTTTTTCGACAAGGGCGTGATCGTCGAACAAGGTGAAGCCAAGGCCATGTTCGCAGCGCCCAAGGAAGAACGCACCCGGCAGTTTCTCAGCAAGTTTCTCTCAGCCAGTCCCGGCGCACAGTAACTTATCGACGCAGGCTTACTTCCAGGGATGGAAGGAGCTGTCGACTTGAAGACAACCTCACCGCTTGAAACCCGTTAAGCATCTTCAATTATCTGACGTGCGGTATATACCTACCTCTCGCAACACTTCCCTTCGCGCTAAGCTCTCTGCCAGTTCATGCCCTACAAACCTTCCGCTCGGCTCTCAAACCGAGGTAAAAGGCGATTTGCGCTGTGTATTTTTAACATCAACACGTAGGACATTTCTGAAGAACTTAACAGTCCATTGTTAAGCAAGCGCCTCTATTGACACTGAAACTATCGACCCCGTATCTAGTTGACCAGCAGGCGACGCACATTATTTTAGTTGTACGCAGCGGAGAACCACAGAAACAGCATTCAAGACTGCGCAATAAAATAGTCGCGTATATCAACGCCTTTGCTCTTTCCGAAACGGACTTCGTTTGTCAGCATCAAGGAGAACACCATGACATGTACGTCAACTATCCCGGAACTTGCCGCCCCTGCCCTGGCCAATGCCTGCCGTAGCGGTATCAACATCACTGGTGCCGCCCGCCTGGAAGTGCTCGTCGCCCCTTATCCCGGCATGGACGCGGGCGATCTGATCGAACTGTTCTGGGACAACTGCTACGTCGGCTCACGTCTGCTGACCGAGGCGGACACGCAAGCCAGTGTCACGTTGCGAGTACCGGAGAGTTTCATCGTCAACGGGACTTCGCGCATCCATTATCGTGTGATGCGGGTCGGGCGCGGGCCGGCGCTGTCGGCAACGCATCGGGTACAGGTCAAGCTCGATTGCCCCGGCGGCCAGCCGTCAGCCCTGAGTGGCGATGAAAACCATGGGCTGGCACCGGTGCGTATTCCGGAGCCCATTCGTCGCCAGGGGGTGAACCCGAGCCAGATCAAACGCGGCGTCCCGCTGACCATCGAGCCCTACCTGAACATGGCCGTCGACGATGCGATCACCTTGCGCTGGGGCGATGTGCGTATGGACCTGCCTCGGATCAAATCCAGCGAAGTGGGCCAACCGGTCAATGTCTGGGTGCCACCGGAGATCATCCTGGAGGCGGGAGAAGACCTGCGCCTGGAAGTGACCTACTGCATCCTCGATCGAGTGGGCAACAACTCCCACTGGGCGCCGCCCCGAACACTGACGATCGGTTGTGCCAGGTCCTATTTGAAAACCCAACCGAAAGAGCCCCTCCAGGCCGCCGAACCGCGGCGTAAAAGGCCTTGATACAACAGGTTCCGGGTGAGGACATTTTTCTGTGGCGAGGGGAATTTTTCCCCGCTGGGCTGCGAAGCCGCCGCAAGACTTTAAGGGTTGCTTCGCAACCCAGCGGGGCGGTGCGACGTTTCGCTAAATCCCCTCGCCACAAAATCACCCGGCGAAAGATCTCTATCTATATTCCTAAACGTTAGTTCAAAAATAATTTACATCCGTTTAGGGTATATAAACCGGACCACCGGACATTCCTGATTTTCTTGAGATGTGAGGTGGGTATGGTACGCAACACAATCACCCGGGCGCAGAACGCCCAGGCACTGCCAACAGCCATGGAGCGGCTGTAATGTCTGGTCTGGCGCAAGCGAAGCTCCAGAGCGATCAGGACGTCGCCCCCCCGTTGTTGCCCGCCCAGGTGCTGCGCAACGATGCCGAGGCGATCCAGGCCGCACGAGAGTTGGCACAGGTTGCCCGCCAGCAGGCCGCACGACGGGATCAACAGCGCAAGCTGCCCTGGTCGGAAATCGAGCAGTTCACCCGCAGCGGGCTCGGCAGTATCGCAGTCCCACGGGAATATGGTGGGCCGCAAGTCTCGTTCGTGACCCTTGCCGAGGTCTTCTCGATCATTTCCGCCGCCGACCCGGCTCTCGGACAGATTCCGCAGAACCAGTTTGGCGTGCTCCAACTGATTCTTGGCACGGGCACCGAACGGCAGAAAGAAATCCTTCTGAACAGCGTGCTCGAAGGTTGGCGCATTGGCAACGCGGGGCCGGAACGCGGGACTCGCAACACCCTGGAGCTCAAGGCACGGATCAGCGCCGACAGCCATGGCTTTCTCATCAACGGCCAGAAGTTCTATTCCACCGGCGCACTGTTCGCCCACTGGGTTGCGGTCAAGGCGCTGGACGACGAGGGCCGGCAGGTGCTGGCCTTCGTGCGACGCGGCACACCGGGCCTGCGCATCGTCGACGACTGGTCGGGTTTTGGTCAGCGCACCACGGCCAGTGGCACCGTGCTGCTGAACAACGTGCGGGTCGACGCCGAACTGGTGCTGGACAACTGGCGCATCAACGAGACGCCAAACGTGCAAGGCGCTATCTCGCAATTGATCCAGGCCGCCATTGACGCAGGCATTGCCCGTGGCGCTATCGACGACGCCATTGCATTCGTCCGCGAACGTTCCCGGCCCTGGATCGATGCCAAGGTCGAGCGGGCCAGCGATGACCCGTACGTCATCGCCGATATCGGCAGACTGAAAATCGACCTGCACGCCACCGAAGCACTGTTGCGCAAGGCCGGCCAGGTGCTGGACCAGGTCAATGCCGCGCCAATTACCGCGCAATCCGCCGCCCGGGCTTCGATCGCCGTGGCCGAGGCCAAGGTGCTGAGCACCGAAATTGCCCTGCAAGCCAGCGAAAAACTGTTCGAGCTGGCCGGCAGCCGCGCGACCCTCGCCGAATTCAACCTCGACCGTCATTGGCGCAATGCACGCGTCCATACCCTGCACGACCCGGTGCGCTGGAAGTATCACGCAGTGGGCGCCTATTACTTGAACGGCACTTTGCCGGCCCGGCATTCCTGGATCTGACCACCCGACTTCTGGAGCAGCACATGACGCTTTCCCAACACGTCGCGGTGATCACCAGCGACGAACAAGCCCTGATTGTCGCCAGCGACCTGGCCGATGACTTCAAACGCGACAGCGCCCTGCGCGACCTCGAACGTCGCCTGCCGCACCCGGAGCTAGAAGCCTTTTCCCGCTCCGGCCTGTGGGGCATCAGCGTGCCCAAGGCCTATGGCGGCGCGGGCGTTTCCAACGTCACGCTGGCCAAAGTCATTGCATTGATTGCCGAGGCCGACGGCTCTCTCGGGCAGATTCCGCAAAATCATTTCCATGCCCTGGAGGTGCTACGGGTCAATGGCAGCGATGCACAGAAGCAACGCCTGTATGGCGAGGTCCTGGCCGGCCAGCGGTTTGGCAATGCCTTGGCGGAACTGGGCACCAAGACCGCCCATCACCGCACCACCCAACTGCGCCGCGACGGCGACGGCTATCGCATCAACGGTCGCAAGTTCTACGCCACCGGTGCGCTCTATGCCCAGCGCATCCCCACGTCAGTGGTGGATGAAAACGGTGTCCAGCAACTGGCCTTCGTCCCGCGCAACAGCGAAGGTCTGACGGTGATCGACGATTGGAGCGGCTTCGGACAGCGCACCACCGGCAGCGGTTCGGTGGTGTTCGAAAACGTGTATGTCTCGGCCGAAGACGTCCTGCCCCTGCAGAGTGCCTTCGAGCGGCCGACGCCGGTAGGGCCACTGGCGCAGATTCTTCATGCCGCCATCGACACCGGTATTGCCCGCGCAGCCTATGAAGATGCCCTGCAGTTTGTCCGGAGCAAAACCCGGCCATGGATCGACGCCACCCATGACGTCGCCACCGAAGACCCCCACACGCTCAAGAGTTTTGGCCAACTGAGCAGCCGCCTGCATGCCGCCGAAGCGCTACTGGAAAGGGCCGGGGAATTTCTCGACCGGGCCCAGGCCGACACCAACGCCGAAACGGTCGCCGCCGCGTCGATTGCCGTGGCCGAAGCCCGCGCCATCAGCACCGAAATTTCCCTGGCCACCGGCAGCACGCTGTTCGAGCTGGCCGGTAGTCAGGCGACCCTGGCCGAGCATGGCCTGGACCGCCATTGGCGCAACGCACGGGTGCATACGCTGCATGACCCGGTGCGCTGGAAATACCACGCGGTGGGCAACTTCTATCTCAACGACGAGAAGCCGCCGCTGCGGGGGACCATCTGATGGCACCCGGCAAGAAAAAAATCCTGCTCAATGCGTTCAACATGAACTGCATCGGGCACATCAATCACGGACTGTGGACGCATCCCCAGGACACCTCTACCCAGTACAACACCCTCGAATACTGGACCGGACTGGCGCAACTGCTGGAACGCGGGCTGTTCGACGGGTTGTTCATCGCCGATATCGTCGGGGTCTACGACGTGTATCAACAATCGGCGGACGTCACGCTGAAGGAGTCGATTCAGCTACCGGTCAACGATCCGTTGCTGTTGGTCAGCGCGATGGCCGCCGTTACGAAAAACCTGGGCTTCGGCCTCACCGCCAACCTGACCTACGAGCCGCCCTACCTGTTCGCCCGCCGCATGAGCACCCTCGACCATCTGAGCCGTGGCCGGGTCGGCTGGAACATTGTCACCGGCTACCTGGAAAGCGCTGCCAAGGCGATGGGCCTGACTGCGCAGGTCGAGCATGACCGCCGCTACGACCAGGCCGACGAATACCTGCAAGTGCTCTACAAACTGTGGGAAGGCAGTTGGGAAGACGATGCGGTGCTCAACGACCGCCAGCAGCGGATCTACGCCCAGCCGGAAAAAGTCCATAAGGTCCGACACCAGGGCGAGTTCTATCAGGTCGAGGGCTACCACCTCTGCGAACCGTCCCCCCAGCGCACACCGGTGCTGTTCCAGGCCGGCAGCTCGGAGCGCGGCCTGCTGTTCGCCGGGCGTCATGCCGAATGTGTATTCATCAGCGGCCAGAGCAAGGCGGCGACCAGGAGCCAGGTGGACAAGGTTCGCGCCAGCGCTATCCAGGACGGACGCAAGCCCGAGGACATCAAGGTGTTCATGGGCTTGAACGTGATTGTCGGCGCGACCGAAGCAGCCGCCTGGGCCAAGCACGCCGAGTACCTGAGCTACGCCAGCGCCGAGGCCGGGGTCGCACATTTCTCCGCGTCGACGGGCATCGATTTTTCCGAGTACACACTGGACGAGCCGATCCAGTACGTGAAGAACAATGCCATCCAGTCCGCCACCCGGATTCTGCAGAACAACGACTGGACCCGGCGCAGGCTACTGGAACAACACGCCCTGGGCGGCCGCTACATCACGTTGGTCGGCTCGGCCGAGCAGGTGGCCGACGAGCTGGAATCGTGGATGGCCGAAACCGGTCTCGACGGTTTCAACCTGACCCGCATCGTCACGCCGCAAAGCTATGTGGACTTCATCGACCTGGTGATCCCCGAACTGCAGCGACGCGGGTCGTACAAGACGGAATACGACAGCGGCACCCTGCGGGAAAAGCTGTTCCATGCAGGAGCCCATTTGCCCGAACGACACACCGGCTCGCACTACCGACACTGACCTGCCAGACCAAGGCAAACCTTGTGGCGAGGGAGCTTGTTCCCTTCACCACAAGGACTTGCGATTCTTCATCAATGACTGGAATACCTACATGACAAAGCAACGCCTGACCCTGCCAGTCAAAACACTGGCCCTGCTTCTCAGTCTGTTCAGCTCGACACTGTTTGCCGCCGACGCGCCGCTGAAAATCGGTACCACCGCCGCATTCGCCATCCCCCTGGAGGCCGCCGTGGACGAAGCGTCCAAACAAGGCCTGAAGGTCGAGTTGGTGGAGTTCAGCGACTGGATCGCACCGAACGTCAGCCTCGCCTCCGGCGATATCGACGTGAATTATTTCCAGCACATCCCGTTCCTGGAAAATGCCAAGGCCGCCGCCGGGTTCGACCTGGTGCCGTTCGCACCGGGAATCATCAACAACGTCGGCCTCTACTCGAAGAAATACAAAAGCTTCGACGAACTGCCCGAGGGTGCTAGCGTCGCCATTGCCAATGATCCGATCAACAGCGGGCGCGGCTTGCAACTGCTGGCCAAGGCCGGGTTGATCACGCTCAAGCCGGGAGTGGGCTACAAGGCCACCGAGGATGACATCGTCGCCAACCCGAAGAAGCTGCGGATCCTGCAGGTCGAAGCCGTGCAACTGGTGCGCGCCTATGAAGACGCCGACCTGGTGCAGGGATACCCCGCCTACATTCGCCTGGCGAACACCTTCGACGCCACCTCCGCGTTGCTGTTCGACGGCCTCGATCACAAGGAATACGTCATCCAGTTCGTGATCCAGCCCAAGAGCAAGAATGACCCGCGGCTGATCAAGTTCGTCGACATCTATCAACACTCTCCTGCGGTGCGGGCAGCCCTGGACAAGGCCCATGGCAAGCTCTATCAGGCCGGTTGGGAGGGCTGACCATGAGCGTCGCCAATGCCCTTCCCAGACCAGAAGCCTCCTTGCCCCTCAGCGCCACGCACACCGAGCTGCATCCAGAGTTCAACCGCGCCCACGTACGTTTCATCGGCGTGGGCAAGACCTACAACGGCGCCCGGGTAGCGGCTCTGCAGGGCATCGACCTGGCGATCCAGCATGGCGAAGTGTTCGGCATCATCGGCCGCAGCGGCGCCGGCAAGTCATCATTGATCCGTACCATCAACCGCCTGGAACAACCCAGCAGCGGACGGGTGCTGATCGATCAGGTCGACATCGGCGGATTCGATGAAGATCGCCTGGTGGAATTGCGCCGACGCATCGGCATGATCTTCCAGCATTTCAACCTGATGTCGGCCAAGACCGTATGGCAAAACGTCGAATTACCGCTGAAGGTCGCCGGCGTACCCAAGGCACAGCGCCAGCGCAAAGTCCGCGAACTGCTGGAACTGGTCGGCCTGCAAGACAAGCACAAGGCTTATCCGGCGCAGCTCTCGGGTGGCCAGAAGCAACGCGTCGGGATCGCCCGGGCGCTGGTGCACGACCCACAGATCTTGCTGTGCGACGAGGCCACCTCGGCCCTGGACCCGGAGACCACCCAATCGATTCTCGGCCTGCTGCGCCAGATCAATCAGCAGCTGGGCCTGACCATCGTGCTGATCACTCATGAAATGGCGGTGATCCGTGAAGTCTGCGACCGCGTGGTGGTGCTCGAACAAGGGCGGATCGTTGAACAGGGGCCGGTCTGGGAGGTGTTCGGCAATCCGCGGCATGAGGTCAGCCGGACATTGTTGGCGCCGTTGCAACAGGCCTTGCCGGAGGAATTGCAAAGCCGTTTGCAGGCACAGCCACCATCGGCGGATGCAGCCGCGGTGCTGCGCTTGCAATTCACTGGTACGGGGCGGGAGGAGCCGGATCTCGCGGCGTTATTCAGTGCCTTGGGCGGACGGGTACGACTGCTGCATGGAGGCATCGAACGGATTCAGGGTCATGGACTGGGACAATTGTTGCTGGCGGTCAGCGGCTCGTCCTGGGGCGTCGAGGAACTGCGACAGCGCGCCGGAAATTGGGCGCAACAGGTGGAGGTACTGGGCTATGTGGTTTGATCGGTTGCTGCAGGGTTTCATCGACACACTGCTGATGGTGGGCGTGTCGTCGCTGATCGCGTTACCAACCGGCATCGCGCTGGCGGTGATTCTGGTCACCAGCGGCAAGGGCGGGATCTACGAAGCGCCCACGCTGAACCGCGCCCTGGGCGCGTTCGTGAATCTGTTCCGTTCGATACCGTTCCTGATCCTCATGGTGGCGCTGATCCCGTTCACGCGACTGATCGTCGGTACCACCTACGGCGTGTGGGCAGCCGTGGTGCCGTTGACCATCGCTGCCACACCGTTCTTCGCCCGCATCGCCGAAGTCAGCCTGCGAGAAGTCGACCACGGCTTGATCGAAGCCGCCCAGGCCATGGGTTGCCGACGCTGGCATATCGTCTGGCACGTGCTGTTGCCAGAAGCGCTGCCGGGTATCGTGGGTGGTTTTACCATCACGTTGGTGACCATGATCAATTCCTCAGCCATGGCCGGAGCCATCGGCGCCGGCGGCCTGGGGGACATTGCTTATCGTTATGGTTACCAGCGCTTCGACAGCCAGATCATGCTCACCGTGATCGTGCTGCTGGTGGCACTGGTGGCGCTGATTCAATTGGGCGGTGACCGGTTGGCGCGAGGGCTGAACAGGCGTTGAGTGGATGCTGTGACGATGGGGTATAGTCGGCCTTCGCTCCCCACTCAAGCCTCGCCATGAAACACTCCTCCGACGACCTCAACGCCATCACCACCACGACCCTGGGCCATTACGACTCGGTCGCCGAGAGCTTTCGCGACGGCACTCGTGATCACGACGTCAGCCAGAACATCGATGCGCTGTTGCGGCATATCCACGGCCCGGCACCGCTTCACATTCTCGATTTCGGTTGCGGCCCGGGAAGGGATCTGCAGACCTTCACCCGCATGGGGCACATTGCGGTGGGGCTCGATGGCTCACAGGAATTCGCCCGGATGGCTCGCCAGGACAGCGGCTGCGAAGTCTGGCAACAGGATTTCCTGCGACTGGACCTGCCAAGCGAGCGTTTCGACGGGATCTTCGCCAACGCCGTGCTGTTTCATATCCCGACCCAGGAATTGCCGCGGGTGCTCAAGCAACTGCACGCCACCCTCAAGCCTGGTGGCGTGCTGTTCAGCTCCAATCCCCGGGGCGAGAACCAGGAAGGCTGGAGCGGCCAGCGCTTCGGCGCCTACCACGACCTCGAGGCCTGGCGCACGCAGCTCATCGCAGCCGGTTTTGTGGAGCTGGAACACTACTATCGGCCGACGGGACTGCCCCGGGAGCAGCAGCCATGGCTGGCGAGTGTCTGGCGCAAGTCTTAAGGCCCACAGCCCCCCTGTGGCGAGAGGATTTATCCCCGCTGGGGTGCGAAGCAGCCCTAAAAGCTAATGCCTCGAACTGTCAGGTTGATCGGTTTCGGTAGTATGGGGGGCGCTTCGCACCCCAGCGGGGATAAATCCCCTCGCCACAAAGACCGCGCCTGACTCTTTAATAACCTGTCACTGCTGCTTACCCAACCACTTCTGCGACAACTGCTCCAGCCTCCCATCATCCTTGATACGCGCCAGGGCGTTGTCCACGCTGGCCTTGAACGCCGGGTTGCCCTTCTGGAACGGAATCACCAGGCTCGGTGCCGGACCGCTCTTTTCTTCCGGTTGGAAAGACTGCGCCATCATGAGCGGGCGCGGTGTGTCCTCCTTCTTCGCCAACAATTGCGCATCCGGGTGGCTGTAAGCGGCACTGGTGTCGAAACGTTCCGCCAGTTCCGGGGTCATTGCTATGTGGTTGATGGCGACATCGTACTTGCCGCTTTCCACGCCGCTCAGCAGATCCGCGGCATCGGTGACCACAAAGTCGGCGCGCACATCGAGTTCATTGGCCAGCATCTGGCCCAGTTCCACTTCGAAGCCGGTGAGCTTGCCGTCTTCCTTGAAGTTGAAGGGGGCGGCATTGGCTTCGAGGGCGATGCGCAGTTCGCCACGGTCGTTGATGTCGTCGATCAGTTCGGCATGGGCCAAAGGGCTCAAGAGGGGTAGCAGGCAGATCAGGCCAGGCAGGAAACGCATGGTCACTCCTTGGTATTTGTACAAGCGACGCTCGTTTCAGGCTCGCTTTGCTATGGTTGTTGCAGGCTTCGACAACGATTGGTCATGAAGTTGTCACGACCAATAGGATTTCGCGGAAAAACTGGAGAAAAAAATGAAAAGCTTTATGTCACGTGTATTTTTAGCAGGCCTGTTGCTGGGAACGTCGATGCTGGCGGCAGCAACGCCTGCGCCTGAAGGCGCAAAAGTATTTATCGTGTCCCCAGCCGATGGCGCCACCGTCTCCCAGGAATTCAAGGTCAGGTTCGGCGTCGAGGGCATTGCGCTGGCGCCGGTGGGTAATACGACAAAAAACACCGGACATCACCACCTGCTGATCGACGTCGACAAACTGCCTGACGCCGGTACGGCGATACCGGTCGATGCCAACCACATGCACTTCGGCAAGGCGCAGACCGAAGCCACCATCAAGCTGGCGCCCGGCAAGCACACCTTGCAGCTGGAGCTGGGCGACTTCAGCCATGTACCGTTCGATCCGCCGATTGTCTCCGAAAAGATCACCGTAAACGTGAAATAAACGTGATTGGCTGACAGTAAATAACCTCTGTGGGAGCGAGCCTGCTCGCGAAGGCGGCGCATCAGTGTGCGCAGATGTCGCTGATCCAACGCCTTCGCGAGCAGGCTCGCTCCCACAGGTTTATGTCAGCCATAAAAAACGGGAGTCCTTATGGACTCCCGTTTTTTCATTACATGCCACTTGAAGCTAACAGCTCGCCACTGCTCTTTAGAACAACACGCGGGACCGGATGGTGCCCTTGATGTGCTGCAGCTTCTCTTGCGCCAGGTCCGAGTATTCGGCGTCGACGTCGATCACGACGTAGCCGACTTTCTCGTTGGTCTGCAGGAACTGACCGGAAATGTTGATGCCGTTTTCCGCGAAGACCTTGTTGATCTCGCTCATCACACCCGGGATGTTTTCGTGGATGTGCAGCAGGCGGTGTTTGCCAGGGTGCGCCGGCAAGGCCACTTCCGGGAAGTTCACGGACGATACCGAAGTACCGTTGTCGCTGTACTTGACCAGCTTTTCCGCCACTTCCAGGCCGATGTTGGCCTGGGCTTCAGCCGTGGAACCGCCGATGTGCGGGGTCAGGATCACGTTGTCCAGGCCACGCAGCGGGCTTTCGAAGATATCGTCGTTGGAGCGCGGCTCCACCGGGAACACGTCGATGGCAGCGCCGATCAGGTGCTTGTCCTTGATCGCGTCGGCCAGGGCGTCGAGCTTGACCACCGTACCGCGGGCGGCGTTGATCAGGATCCCGCCCTTCTTGATGGCGCGGATTTCTTTCTCGCCGATCATCCACTGGGTCGCTGCGGTTTCCGGCACGTGCAGGGTCACGATGTCGGACATGCCCAGCAACTCATGCAGATCGTTGACCTGGGTGGCGTTGCCCAGTGGCAGCTTGGTCACGGTGTCGTAGAAGAACACCTGCATCCCCAAGCCTTCGGCCAGGACCGACAACTGGGTGCCGATCGAGCCATAACCGACGATACCCAGCTTCTTGCCACGGATTTCGAAGGAGTTGGCCGCGCTCTTGATCCAGCCGCCACGGTGGCAGGAAGCGTTTTTCTCGGGGATGCCGCGCAACAGCAGGATGGCTTCGGCCAGCACCAGTTCGGCAACGGAACGGGTGTTGGAGTACGGCGCGTTGAACACCGCGATACCGCGCTCGCGAGCCGCGTCGAGGTCAACCTGGTTGGTGCCGATGCAGAAACAGCCGACCGCCACCAGTTTCTTGGCGTGGTCAAAGATCTCTTCGGTCAATTGAGTGCGGGAGCGAATGCCGATGAAATGAGCATCGGCGATCTTTTCCTTGAGCTGGGCTTCCGGCAGAGAACTGGTGATGTACTCGATACTGGTATAGCCCGCCGACTTGAGGACGTCGACAGCCGATTGGTGGACGCCTTCGAGGAGAAGGAACCTGATCTTGCTCTTATCGAGAGAAGTCTTGCTCATCTGCGTAAACCTGTGTCCCGGAAAAAATGGCAGGGAATCGGACCGCGCATGCTGGCCCGACCGGCGTGATGGCCGTCGCCGCAGAACGACCTTCGGCACTGTTCTACGGGGGCGGTATGCTAGCATATGCGACCTGCAAACACTCATTCTGCGACATGAAGCGTTCTCAGGGTGACCATGAATTGTTCGAGAGTTTTGTCGATGACCCATTCTGCCCTGATAGAAGAGCTCAAGACCCTCGTCGAGCCTGGCAAGGTCCTGACCGATGCCGACTCCCTGCAAGCCTATGGCAGGGATTGGACGCGACACTTCGCCCCGGCGCCGAGCGCCATCGTCTTCCCAAAGACCATCGAACAGGTCCAGGCCATCGTGCGCTGGGCCAATGAACGCAGGGTTGCCCTGGTGCCATCGGGCGGGCGCACCGGGCTTTCCGCCGCAGCCGTGGCGGCCAACGGCGAAGTGGTCGTGTCATTCGACTACATGAACCGGATTCTCGAGGTGAACCTCACCGACCGCACCGCCGTCTGCCAGCCGGGCGTGATCACCGAGCAGCTACAGAACAAGGCCGCAGAGCATGGGCTGTACTACCCGGTGGACTTCGCTTCGGCCGGTTCCAGCCAGATTGGCGGCAATATCGGCACCAATGCCGGCGGGATCAAGGTGATTCGCTATGGCATGACCCGTAACTGGGTAGCCGGGATGAAAGTCGTCACCGGTAAGGGCGACCTGCTGGAACTGAACAAGGACCTGATCAAGAACGCCACCGGCTATGACCTGCGGCAACTGTTCATCGGCGCCGAAGGCACCCTCGGTTTCGTGGTCGAGGCCACCATGCGCCTGGATCGGGCGCCGAAAAACCTCACGGCGATGGTGCTCGGCACGCCGGACTTCGATTCGATCATGCCAGTGCTCCACGCCTTCCAGGGAAAACTCGACCTGACGGCCTTCGAGTTTTTCTCCGACAAGGCCTTGGCCAAGATCATAGGCCGTGGCGATGTACCCGCGCCCTTCGAAACCGACTGCCCGTTCTACGCCCTGCTGGAATTCGAAGCCACCACCGAAGCAGTCGCCAATCAGGCCCTGGAAACCTTCGAGCATTGCGTGGACCAAGGCTGGGTATTGGATGGCGTGATGAGCCAGAGCGAAACCCAGCTGCAGAATCTGTGGAAACTGCGTGAGTACATCTCCGAAACCATCTCCCACTGGACGCCGTACAAGAACGACATCTCGGTAACCGTCTCGAAAGTCCCGGAGTTTCTCAAGGAAATCGACGCGATCGTCGGCAAACACTACCCGGACTTCGAAGTGGTCTGGTACGGCCACATCGGCGATGGCAACTTGCACCTGAATATCCTCAAGCCGGACAACCTGGGCAAGGATGAGTTCTTCGCTAAATGTGCGACCGTGAACAAATGGGTTTTCGAAATCGTCGAGAAGTACAACGGCTCGATTTCGGCGGAACACGGCGTGGGCATGACCAAGCGCGACTACTTGACCTATAGTCGCTCACCGGTGGAAATCGAATACATGAAAGCCATCAAGGCCACATTCGACCCGAACGGCATCATGAACCCAGGCAAAATTTTCGCGGTGTGATGCAAAACACCCGATGAGTTTCAGAAAACAGGAGTCGGTAATGAGCTATCAGCACCAGTATGTCGACGGTACCCGCATCCACTTCCCGGTCGGAAAAGTGGTGTGCATTGGGCGTAACTACGCCGAACATGCAAAGGAACTGGATAACCCGGTGCCCACCGAACCCTTGCTGTTCATCAAGCCCGGCAGTTGCGTGGTACCGCTGGAAGGCAGTTTCAGCATTCCCGTGGAGCGGGGCTCGGTGCATTACGAAGCGGAAATCGCCGTACTGATCGGCAAGCCGCTGTCGACCCGGCCAAGCGTCGAAGAAGTGCTCGATGCCATTTCCGGCTTCGCCCCGGCCCTGGACCTGACCCTTCGGGACAAGCAGGCCGAGCTCAAGGCCAAGGGCCTGCCATGGGAAATTGCCAAGTCATTCGACGGCGCGGCCGTGATTGCGCCCTTCGTATCGAACGCCACCTTTACCGATCTGGCCGATATCCCCGTTCGCCTGACCATCAACGGTGAAGTGCGCCAGGACGGCAACAGCAGCCTGATGCTCAACCCCATCGTGCCGATGATCCAATACATGGCCGGCTGCTTCTCGCTACAGGCCGGCGACGTGATCCTCACCGGCACCCCGGCGGGCGTCGGGCCGCTGAATGTGGGGGATGAGCTGGTGCTGGAGCTGCCGGGCGCGAGCCGTTTCGAAAGCACCGTTTGCTGACAGCTGCGTCATCTCCTTTCTGTGGGAGCGAGCCTGCTCGCGATCGCGGTCTGCCTGCAACATTGATGTTGCCTGACACACCGCGATCGCGAGCAGGCTCGCTCCCACAAGGGTTTGAAGGCATCCACCCCACGATTTACCGTTTTTTTCACATGCCATCCGGATAATCCCGGCGAATGTGGCATCTGAACCAGCCATTCCCCTGCCCGAATTCCTGGAACGCAATCATCGATGGCCAAGACCCCAGCATTGCCCCACGCCGCCTCCGTCCGCCGCTCCCGCTTTGCCCTGCCCTGGTATGTCTGGTCGCTGTTGGCGCTGGCTGCCGCTTATGGATTGGCGTTTGCGATGCATTGGGACGACCGGGGTCTGCTTTGGGTCAAGGAGCATTTTCAAAGCCCGGCTCAACGTCAGGAAAGCGTCTGGCTACCCGATTACACCGCTGTGATCGACGCCAAGCCGCTCCCTGGCATGGAGAAGGATGAAGCGTCCGATGTGACCTACAACCCACAGACCAAGACCTTGTTTGCCGTCATGGGAAAGAATCCGTTCCTGGTGGAGCTGACGTTACAGGGTGATGTGCTTCGCAAGATACCTTTGGTGGGCTGGAGTAACCCTGAAGGCGTCTCCTTCATGGAGAACGGTCTCCTGGCCATCACCGATGAGCGAAGCCACACACTGTCGATTGTCCACGTCGATGCCGATACCCGAGAATTGAAAGAGAGCGATTTCCCTCACTACGACCTTGGCCCTTCAAAGAACCAGAACAAGGGGTTCGAAGCGGTTGTCTGGGACCCACGCAACCAGCAACTGGTACTGGGCGAGGAACGGCCGCCAGCATTGTTCACCTGGAAAAGCGACGGCACCCCGGTGCTCAAGGGTGACAAACAGATCCATACCAGCGATGAACTGGACCTGCGCAACCTCTCGGCCCTGGCGATCGACCCCCGAACCGGTCACATGCTGGTACTTTCGGCCGATTCTCATCTTTTGCTGGAGCTTGATGAAAAAGGCCAGCAAGTCAGTTTCATGACCTTACTGGGCGACTTCAACGGGCTGAAGAACACCATCCCGCGCGCCGAAGGCGTCACCATGGATGAAGCTGGCAACGTGTACATGGTCAGCGAGCCGAACCTGTTCTATCGTTTCGAGAAACAACGCTGACAGAGCAACTCTGTAAGGCAGTTCCTCCTTCGCTGTAGGGTGTGGCACACGGCCATTAAGCTTCAGTTCAGGCAGTCGTGGTATTTCCAACCACCTGTTCTTACCCGAGCCCACCCATGCGTCGACTTGCCCGCCCCAAACCCTTGATCCTGATGCTACTGGCAACCGCTCTGATCGTGCTGATCGCGGCGGGTCAGTACCTGCGCCTGTTCGAACGGGCCTGGTTCAACCTCAATACCCTCTGGCAACCCACCAACGAGCAGGCCATCGCCCTGGACCAGTACCGGGTCACGATGGAGGCCCAGGTAATCGAAGGTCTCGACGACGTGTCGGCGCTGACGTTCGATCCAGTACGCAAGAGCCTGTTCACCGTCACCAACAAGAATGCCGAACTGATCGAAGTGTCACTGGACGGCAAGATCCTGCGCCGCGTGGCCTTGATCGGTTTCGGTGATCCGGAAGCGGTTGAGTTCATCAGCGAGGACATCTACGTCATCAGCGACGAGCGCCAGCAGCGGCTGATCAAGATTCACCTGGACGAAGACACCCGGTTCCTCGACGCGGCCGACGCCGAACAAATGACCCTCGGCGTGCACATGAGCAAGAACAAAGGGTTCGAAGGGCTGGCCTACGACTCAGTAGGCAAGCGGCTGTTCGTAGCAAAGGAACGCGATCCGATGCTGATTTATGAAGTGCAGGGCTTTCCCCATCACAATTCGGAAAAGTCTTACACAGTCCACGTCATCAACAACCCCAAGCGCGATGCAGGACTGTTCGTGCGGGACCTGTCGAGCCTGCAATACGATGAGCGCAGCGGCCATTTACTGGCGCTGTCCGATGAGTCGCGACTGATCATCGAGCTGGGTATCGACGGGAAGCCCCTGAGCACACTGTCCTTGAGCAAAGGCCGTCAGGGATTGCAAAAAAATGTCCCCCAGGCCGAAGGCATCGCCATGGACGATGACGGCACTCTGTACCTGGTGAGCGAGCCGAACCTGTTCTACGTGTTCAAGAAAGCGCAGCCTTGAACCAGGCCTGCCATGAATCCATGTGGGAGCGAGCCTGCTCGCGATAGCGATTCACCCGTCACATCAGCGTTGAATGTGAAACCGCTATCGCGAGCAGGCTCGCTCCCACAGGGGCCCGGCTTCGATCAGAAGACCGGGCTTTTTCCCTGTTTACTCGGCCCGCAGGGTCTTCACCCCTTCCGCCGTGCCCAGCAGCAGCACATCCGCCGGACGGGCAGCGAACAAACCATTGGTGACCACGCCAACGATGGCGTTGATCTGGCTTTCCAGCTCCGCCGGATTGGTGATCTGCAGGTTATGCACATCCAGGATGATGTTGCCGTTATCGGTCAGCACACCCTCGCGATACACCGGATCGCCGCCCAGCTTCACCAACTGGCGGGCCACGTGGCTGCGAGCCATCGGAATAACCTCGACCGGGAGCGGGAACGCACCAAGCACCGGCACCAGTTTGCTGGCGTCGGCGATGCAGATGAAGGTCTTGGCCACCGCCGCGACGATCTTCTCGCGGGTCAGGGCCGCGCCGCCGCCCTTGATCAGGTTCAGGTGCGCGTCGCTTTCGTCGGCGCCGTCGATGTAGAACTCCAGGTCGCTCACGGTGTTGAGCTCATACACCGGGATCCCATGGCCCTTGAGCCGCGCAGCAGTGGCTTCGGAGCTGGCAACCGCCCCGTCGAAGGCGCCCTTGTGCTGCGCCAGCGCGTCGATGAAGCAGTTGGCCGTGGAGCCGGTGCCGACCCCGACGATGCTCTTGTCATCCAGTTTCGGGAGGATGAGGTCGACGGCGGCCTGGGCCACGGCCTGTTTGAGTTGATCCTGGGTCATGCGGGCTCCGAAAACGGGCAGGGAGTAAAGAGGGGCGCGAGTATAACCCAACAAAACCTCGGGATTCGTGTGGTCGCCCGGCCAAAAGCCGGGTTAGACTCCTTGACCCTGCCCAACCCGCCCAGTGATGCTTTCCGATGCTTGAACAGTACGTCAAAAAGATCCTCACCTCGCGCGTCTACGACGTCGCCGTAGAAACCCCGCTGCAGAACGCTCGCCAGCTTTCGGAGCGACTGGGCAACAGCATCTGGCTCAAGCGCGAAGACTTGCAGCCGGTGTTCTCGTTCAAGATTCGCGGGGCCTACAACAAGCTGACCCAGCTCAGCGATGAAGAGCGTTCACGCGGTGTGGTCACGGCGTCGGCGGGCAACCATGCCCAGGGCCTGGCCCTGGCCGCCAAGGTCCTGGGTGTGAAAGCCACCATCGTGATGCCCAAGACCACCCCGGAAATCAAGGTTGAAGGCGTGCGCTCCCGTGGCGGCAAAGTGGTGTTGCACGGCGACTCGTTCCCCGAGGCCCTGGCCTACTCGCTGAAACTGGTCGACGAAAAGGGTTACGTCTATATCCATCCCTACGACGATCCCCACACCATTGCCGGGCAGGGCACGGTGGCGATGGAAATCCTGCGTCAACATCCGGGGCGCCTGGACGCGATTTTCGTTCCGGTGGGCGGTGGCGGGCTGATTGCCGGGATCGCGGCCTACGTGAAATACCTGCGCCCCGAAATCAAGGTCATCGGTGTCGAACCCGACGACTCCAACTGCCTGCAGGCCGCCATGGCCGCTGGCGAGCGGGTGGTGTTGCCGACCGTCGGCCTGTTTGCCGACGGCGTCGCCGTGGCGCAGATCGGCCAGCATACCTTTGATATCTGCAAGCATCACGTGGATGAAGTCATCACCGTCAGCACCGACGAGATCTGCGCGGCAATCAAGGATATCTACGACGATACCCGCTCGATCACCGAACCTGCAGGCGCGCTGGGCGTAGCCGGGATCAAGAAATACGTCGAGTCACGCGGCATCAGCGGCCAGACCCTGGTCGCCATCGACTCCGGTGCCAACGTCAACTTCGACCGCCTGCGCCACGTGGCCGAGCGCGCCGAACTGGGCGAAGGCCGCGAAGCAATCATCGCGGTGACCATTCCCGAGCAACCAGGCAGCTTCAAGGCCTTCTGCGAAGCCGTGGGCAAGCGTCAGATCACCGAATTCAACTACCGCTACAACACCGGCAGCGAGGCGCACATCTTCGTGGGCGTGCAGACGCACCCGGAGAACGACCCACGCAGCACGCTGATCGCCAGCCTGACCGAGCAAGGTTTTCCGGTACTGGACCTGACTGACAACGAACTGGCCAAGCTGCATATCCGCCACATGGTCGGCGGGCATGCGGCCCACGTCATCGACGAGGTGGTGCTTCGCTTCGAATTCCCTGAGCGTCCGGGCGCGCTGTTCAACTTTCTCAACAAGCTGGGCGGACGCTGGAATATTTCGATGTTCCACTATCGCAACCATGGCGCGGCGGACGGCCGTGTGGTCGCCGGCTTGCAGGTGCCCCACGACGAGCGCCACCTGGTGCCGGCAGCCCTGGAGGAGATCGGCTACCCGTATTGGGATGAAAGCGATAACCCGGCATACCAGTTGTTCCTGGGTTAACAAAGCCAAGCTAGGCTGTTGGGCACGGCTCAAGGAAATCGAACAATGGAAACGTTGACTGCGCTGAAGATCGCTCACGTCCTGGCCACGGCCCTGCTGCTGGTGGGCGCCGTGGGGCTGGCCATCTGGGTTTGGCGAACACGCCGCAACGGTGACGCCACGGCATCTGCCCGCGTATTGCAACGCCCGCGGGTGTTCGTCTGGCTGGTGATGGGGCTTTCCCTGGCGAGCCTGCCTTTCACGGGCTGGTGGATGGTTCACCAGGTCGGCTGGCCATTGGGACAGACCTGGCTGCTGGCTTCCAGCATCCTCTACACCCTGGCGGCGCTGACCGGGTTCTGGCTGTTGGTGCGACTGAACAAGCGGCGCAAGCTGCCGACGGCGGGCAACGGCACCTTTACCTTGGCCTTGGCGCTGTTCAGTTTTGTCTGCCTGATTGCCATTGCCGGGTTGATGGGGGCCAAGCCGGTTTAGGGCTCGGAACCGAGTCGGCTTCATCGCGAGCAGGCTCGCTCCCACAGGGGAAACGCATTCCAATGTGGGAGCGAGCCTGCTCGCGATGGCGATGTCAGTCGCGCAGGCTGATCACCGGCCAACCGCGTTTCTCGGCTTCAGCCCGCAGGTTCGGGTCCGGATCCACGGCGACCGGGCGCGAAACCACCTCCAGCAACGGCAAGTCGTTCATCGAATCGCTGTAGAAATAGCTGCCGTCGAGGGAATACCCGGTTTCTTCCAGCCAGCGATTCAGGCGAGCCACCTTGCCTTCGCGGAAGCAGGGAATGTCGGTGCTGCGCCCACTGTAGCGCCCATCGATCACCTCGCACTCGGTGGCGATCAGGGTTTCGACCCCCAGGCGCTCGGCAATCGGGGCGGTGACGAAGCGGTTGGTGGCGGTAATGATCACCAGTTTGTCGCCGGCGTCACGGTGCTTTTTCAACAGTTCGATGGCCTGGGGCAACACAATAGGCTCGATGCAATCGCGCATGTAGTCCCGATGCCATTGGGCCAGCACTTCCATTTCGGTACGACCGAGGATTTCCAGGCAAAAGTTCAGGTATTCGGCATTGTCGAGCTTGCCGGCCAGGTAATCCTGGTAGAACTCGTCGTTGCGCGCCTTGTACGTGACGGCGTCCAGGAAGCCACGCTCACACAGGTAATCGCCCCAGGCGTGATCGCTGTCGCCACCCAACAGTGTGTTGTCCAGGTCGAATAAGGCCAGCCGCATTGCAGTTACTCGCTGAAATTTCTGAAGAAAGGTGCTCAGAATACGGACTTTTCACAAGAGTGCACATAACCTGGGCGGGCTCGTTGCTGCTTTCACAACCTTTGTGGAACAATGCGGCGACATGCGCTTGCGAGGTTGTTGCCGTGATCGATCCCGATGGTTTCCGACCCAATGTGGGGATCATTCTTACGAATGATGCCGGTCAGGTGCTATGGGCTCGCCGTATCAATCAAGACGCCTGGCAGTTTCCTCAAGGCGGGATCAACCCCCAGGAGACGCCGGAAGAGGCTTTGTACCGCGAGTTGAACGAAGAAGTGGGGCTGGAGCGCGAAGATGTTGAAATACTCGCCTGCACCCGAGGCTGGTTGCGCTATCGTTTGCCGCAACGCCTGGTCAGGACGCACAGCCAGCCGCTGTGCATCGGCCAGAAGCAGAAATGGTTTCTCCTGCGCCTGATCTCCAACGAGCAGCGGGTGCGGATGGATTTGACCGGTAAACCGGAGTTCGATGGCTGGCGCTGGGTCAGCTATTGGTATCCGCTGGGCCAGGTGGTGACATTCAAGCGCGAGGTGTATCGACGCGCTCTCAAAGAGCTTGCCCCGCGCCTGCTGACGCGCGACTGACGACGGAGTTCGACCCCGAGCCATGCTCAATACGCTGCGCAAGATCGTCCAGGAAGTTAACGCCGCCAAGGATCTCAAGGCGGCGTTGGGGATTATTGTGTTGCGCGTCAAAGAGGCCATGGGCAGCCAGGTCTGCTCGGTCTACCTGCTGGACCCCGAGACCAACCGTTTCGTGCTGATGGCCACCGAGGGCTTGAACAAGCGCTCGATCGGCAAGGTCAGCATGGCACCCAATGAAGGTCTGGTCGGCCTGGTCGGCACGCGCGAAGAGCCCCTGAACCTCGAAAACGCCGCGGACCACCCGCGCTACCGCTACTTCGCCGAAACCGGCGAGGAGCGCTATGCCTCGTTCCTCGGCGCACCGATCATCCACCACCGCCGCGTCGTCGGCGTGTTGGTCATACAGCAAAAGGAGCGTCGCCAGTTCGACGAGGGTGAAGAAGCCTTCCTCGTGACCATGAGCGCGCAACTGGCCGGGGTGATCGCCCACGCCGAGGCCACCGGCTCGATCAGCGGCCTGGGCCGCCAGGGCAAGGGCATCCAGGAAGCCAAGTTCGTCGGCGTGCCGGGTTCTCCGGGCGCGGCCGTGGGCACGGCGGTGGTCATGTTGCCGCCCGCCGACCTGGATGTGGTGCCGGACAAGGCCATCAGCGACATCGATGCCGAGCTGAAGCTGTTCAAGACCGCCATCGAAGGGGTGCGCGCCGACATGCGGGCCCTGTCGGCCAAACTGGCGACGCAGCTGCGCCCCGAAGAACGCGCGCTGTTCGACGTCTACCTGATGATGCTCGACGACGCCTCCCTGGGCAGCGAAGTGACCACGGTCATCAAAACTGGCCAATGGGCCCAGGGCGCGTTGCGCCAGGTGGTGACCGACCACGTCAACCGTTTCGAACTGATGGATGACGCTTACCTGCGCGAGCGTGCCTCGGACGTCAAGGACCTTGGCCGTCGCCTGCTGGCCTACTTGCAGCAGGAGCGCCAGCAGACCCTGGTCTACCCCGACAACACCATCCTGGTCAGCGAGGAGCTGACCCCGGCCATGCTCGGCGAGGTGCCCGAGGGCAAGCTGGCGGGGCTGGTCTCGGTACTGGGTTCGGGCAACTCCCACGTCGCGATCCTCGCCCGGGCCATGGGCATTCCCACGGTGATGGGCCTGGTGGACCTGCCGTACTCCAAGGTCGACGGCATCCAGATGATCGTCGACGGCTACCATGGCGAGGTCTATACCAACCCCAGCGACGTGTTGCGCAAGCAGTTCGCCGATGTGGTGGAGGAAGAGAAACAACTGTCCCTGGGCCTGGATGCGCTGAGGGATCTGCCCTGCGTGACGCCCGACGGCCATCGCATGCCGCTGTGGGTCAACACCGGCCTGCTGGCCGACGTGGCCCGGGCGCAGAAGCGCGGCGCCGAGGGTGTGGGCCTGTACCGCACCGAAGTGCCGTTCATGATCAACCAGCGCTTCCCCAGCGAAAAGGAACAACTGGCGATCTACCGCGAGCAACTGGCCGCGTTCCATCCGCAACCGGTGACCATGCGCAGCCTGGACATCGGCGGCGACAAGGCCTTGTCCTATTTCCCGATCAAGGAAGAAAACCCCTTCCTCGGCTGGCGCGGGATTCGCGTGACGCTCGACCATCCGGAAATCTTCCTGGTCCAGGCCCGAGCCATGCTCAAGGCCAGCGAAGGGCTGAACAACCTGCGCATCCTGTTGCCGATGATCTCCGGCACCCATGAGCTGGAAGAAGCCCTGCACCTGATCCACCGGGCCTGGGGCGAAGTGCGCGACGAAGGTACCGACGTGCCGATGCCGCCGGTTGGCGTCATGATCGAGATCCCGGCAGCGGTGTACCAGACCAAGGAACTGGCGCGGCAGGTGGACTTCCTCTCGGTCGGCTCCAACGACCTGACGCAGTACCTGCTGGCCGTGGACCGCAACAACCCACGGGTGGCCGACCTGTACGACTACCTGCACCCTGCCGTGCTGCAAGCCTTGCAGACCGTGGTGCGCGACGCCCATGCCGAAGGCAAGCCGGTGAGTATCTGCGGTGAAATGGCCGGCGATCCGGCAGCGGCGGTCCTGTTGATGGCGATGGGCTTCGACAGCTTGTCGATGAACGCCACCAACCTGCCGAAAGTGAAATGGATGCTGCGCCAGATCAACCTCAGCAAGGCCCAGGAACTGCTGGCGGAGGTGATGACCATCGATAATCCGCAGGTCATCCATAGCTCGTTGCAACTGGCGCTGAAGAACCTTGGGCTGGCGCGGATGATCAATCCGGCTTCGAACAAAACACTCTAACCGTTGGCCCCCCATCGCGAGCAGGCTCGCTCCCACAGTGGTTCTCGGTCGGACACAAACTCGGTGTTCGCTGGAGACTCAGTGTGGGAGCGAGCCTGCTCGCGATGAGGCCAGCGCAGTCACCACAACACTAAACCCTGACCTCGACCTCCCCCAAGTGCCCCCCATGGGGCCCGAAGCTGCGCTCGACCATGTGCTGCTTCCCATCGGCCTGGACAATCAACGCCGTACTGGCCCGCGTCCCATACGCCGGGCTGGCGATGAACACACTCGACAGCAGCATCTCGGTCGCCAACCCCACGCCGGTATCCGGCAGTTCCGCCACGGGTGCCGGTTGCGGGTCGTTCAGTAGCGCCAGCAAATCCTGGGGCTGCGGATCGGCAAGCACCTCGACCAGTGCCGCCCTGGCCTTGAGCAGCTTGGGCCAAGGCGTGTTCAAGCCGGCGTTCGACAACCCGTAGACACCTTCGGCCAGTCGCTGCGGCCGGACATCGCGGGCGTTGTAGTGCCACAGTTCGCTGCCGTCACCGAGCAACAGGTTGAACCCGCCATACTCGCCGGCACGAGGCACGATTTCACTCAAGTAGTCGGTGATCGGCAGAGTTCCGGTCAGAAACCGGGCCACCAGTTCGCCCCGAGACTTGAACGCCGGCAATTGGCCTGGGTCACGGATATTCGTCAGGGCCGCAAAGCGACCGTCGGCGCCGATACCGAGCCAGGTGCCGCCGGCTTCCAGGTCGCGACCGGCGTAGACATGGGAAGCATCGGGCCACTGGGCCAGGGGCAGGGTCGGGCGTGCGTAGAACTCGTCACGATTGGCCGCCACGATCAGCGGTTGGGCGTGACCAGGTCGCCAGGCAAATACGATCAGGCACATCAGGTATGTCCCCCACTCAACAATGCCGAACACAATCCCTGTGGCGAGGGGATTTATCCCCGCTGGGCTGCACAGCAGCCCCAAAGCAATTTATCTGGCACACCGGGGTGTCCGATTTTAGGGCCGCTTCGCGCCCCAGCGGGCATAAATCCCCTCGCCACAGATAAATCCCTCGCCACAGGGTTTGTGTCGGATCAACTTCCACTCTAACCGACACATCGCCCGCGCATCCATCGCCTTCAGTAGAGCCCAAGGGCATGGATCCGTTACCATGCCGCTCTTGTTTCGGGGATGGGTGGGGGACGCTGGTGGAATTCGTGATCTATCTGCTGCTCGGTGCCTGCGCCGGGGTGCTGGCCGGGTTGTTCGGCGTGGGTGGCGGGATGATCATCGTCCCGGTGCTGGTGTTCAGCTTCACCTTGCAGGGTTTCGACCCGCAGGTATTGACCCACCTGGCCGTCGGTACGTCCCTGGCCTCGATCATCTTCACCTCGGTCAATGCCGTGCGCGAACACCAGCGCAAAGGCGCGGTACGCTGGCCGATCTTCGCCTGGATGACCGTCGGGATCCTGATCGGGGCCGGTTTCGGTGCTGTCACCGCCGAAGCGATTTCCGGCCCGCACCTGCAAAAGATCATCGGCGTGTTCGCCATGATCGTCGCCGCGCAACTGGCCCTGGATTTCAAACCCAAGGCCAGCCGCACGGTACCTGGCAAGGCCGGATTGACCCTGGCCGGCACGGCCGTCGGCTGGGCCTCGGCGATTTTCGGCATTGGTGGCGGCTCGCTGACCGTGCCGTTCCTGACCTGGCGCAGCGTGCCCATGCAGCAGGCGGTGGCCACCTCCTCGGCCTGCGGCTTGCCGATCGCCCTGGTCAGTGCGTTAAGTTTCATGATTCTGGGCTGGCACGATCCACTGTTGCCGGCCCATAGTCTCGGTTTTGTGTATTTGCCGGCGCTGCTGGGCATTGCCCTGACGAGCATGGTCTTCGCCCGCTTCGGCGCGCGACTGGCCCATCGCCTGTCGCCGCGCTTGCTCAAGCGGCTGTTCGCGGCTTTGCTGTTCTGCGTGGGCCTGAGTTTCCTGCTCTGACGCAATCCTGGCTTAATCCCGGGGTGACAGGGTCACCCGCATATTTTTGACGTTTACGAGGAATATCAATGCTGCCTTACCCGCAGATCGATCCGGTGGCCCTGGCCATCGGCCCGCTGAAAATCCACTGGTACGGCCTGATGTACCTGGTCGGCATCGGCGGTGCCTGGCTGCTGGCGTCGCGACGGCTCAACCGTTTCGACCCGACCTGGAACAAGGAAAAGCTCTCCGACCTGGTGTTCTGGCTCTCCATGGGAGTGATCGTCGGCGGACGCCTGGGCTATGTGCTGTTCTATGATCTGAGCGCCTACCTGGCGAACCCAACGCTGATCTTCGAGGTCTGGAAGGGCGGCATGTCGTTCCACGGTGGCTTCATCGGTGTGATGCTGGCGGCGGTGTGGTTCGGCAAGCGCAACAACAAGTCGTTCTTCGAACTGATGGACTTCGTCGCGCCAATGGTGCCGATCGGCCTGGGCGCCGGACGCATCGGCAACTTCATCAACGCCGAATTGTGGGGCAAGCCGACCGACGTGCCGTGGGCAATGATCTTCCCGCCGTTCAGCGACCCCGCGCAGTTGCCGCGCCATCCGTCGCAGCTGTACCAGTTCGCCCTTGAAGGCGTAGCCCTGTTCCTGATTCTCTGGCTGTTCTCGCGCAAGCCACGGCCGACCATGGCGGTGTCAGGCATGTTCGCGCTGTTCTACGGGATCTTCCGCTTCATCGTCGAGTTCGTCCGCGTACCGGACGCCCAGCTTGGCTATCTGGCGTGGAACTGGCTGACCATGGGCCAGGTACTGTGCCTGCCGATGATCGTCGGTGGCCTGGTACTGATCTGGCTGGCTTATCATCGTGCGCCGGCTGCGGCGGCCAAGGCTTAAAAAATTCGGACCCCGAGGCGCTGGCCTCGGGTTCAAGGACACAGGTAATCCATGAAGCAATATCTCGATCTGGTGGCCCATGTCATCAAGAACGGCACCAAGCAGGCCAACCGCACGGGCGTGAACACCATCAGCTTTCCTGGTGCGATGCTGCGCTATGACTTGAAGGACGGTTTCCCCGCCATCACCACCCGCAAGATGGCATTCAAATCGGCTATCGGCGAGATGTGCGGTTTTCTCCGTGGAGTCAACAACGCTGCCGAATTCCGTGCCCTGGGCTGCAAGGTCTGGGACCAGAACGCCAACGAAAACGCCCAGTGGCTGGCCAACCCGTTCCGCCAGGGCGAAGACGACCTGGGCGAGATCTACGGCGTGCAGTGGCGCAAATGGCCGGCCTACAAGCAGATCCCCGTGAGCAATCCGGCGGCCATCGAGCAGACCCTGGCCCAGGGTTACCGGCAGATTGCCGAAGGCGAGGAAAACGGCCAGGCCTACGTGGTGCTGTACAAGGCTATCGACCAGGTTCGCCAGTGTGTCGACACCATCATCAAGGACCCGGGCAGCCGCCGCATCCTGTTCCACGGCTGGAACTGCGCCCAGCTCGATGAAATGGCCCTGCCGCCGTGCCATCTGCTGTATCAGTTCCACCCGAATGTCGAGACGAAGGAAATTTCCCTGACCCTCTACATCCGCTCCAACGACCTGGGGCTGGGCACGCCGTTCAACCTCACCGAAGGCGCCGCCCTGCTGAGCCTGATCGGCCGCCTGACCGGCTACACGCCGCGCTGGTTCACCTATTTCATCGGTGACGCCCACGTCTACGAAAACCACTTGGACATGCTCAAGGAACAACTCACCCGCGAGCCGTTCCCGATGCCAAGGCTGGTGATTTCCGAGCGGGTACCGGAGTTCGCCAAGACGGGCGTGTACCAGCCCGAGTGGCTGGAACAGGTGGAGCCGAGCGACTTCTCCCTTGAAGGCTACCAGCACCATGCGCCGATGACCGCGCCGATGGCGGTCTAAAGCACCACTATCCCTGTGTGCGAGTCTGTGGGAGCAAAGCTTGCTCGCGACGAACGATGCGCGATCTACTGACGGATCGAGGTGTTTTCATCGCGAGCAAGCTTTGCTCCCACAGGCCCGGCCCATAGGCCTCTGTGTATTCGGATTGGCGGCAAGGGCTCAATGCCCGTGACTGCGCCCCACATGTGAATGTTCCACCTCCGGCGCCACCGCTCCGCTCACTTCCAGGCGCTGCAAGATCCCGCATTGGTCCGGATCCGGCCCTTCGCCGCAACGACGGCGCAGGTCGATCAGTTGTGCCTGCAAGGCCAGCAGGCCATCGATGCGAGCCTTGACGTGAAGAATATGTTCGTCGACCAGCGCGTTGACGCTCTCGCACTGGTCCTGGGGACTGTCGCGCAGGGCCAGCAAGCTACGGATTTCTTCCAGGGTCATGTCCAGGGTGCGGCAGTTGCGGATAAACGTCAGCCGCTCGGCGTGGGCCTGGGTGTAGACGCGGTAATTGCCGTCGCTGCGGGCCGGCTCCGGCAGCAGACCTTCGCGCTCGTAATAACGGATGGTTTCGACTTGGCAGTCAGTGATTTTCGCCAGCTCGCCGATTTTCATGGCATTGCCTCCTGAACAGGTGCTTGACCCTATAGTGGCTACAGGGTCTTTACTGTGCAACAAGCACTTTTCATGGACGTCACCCAATGAGCGATTCCCTTCACATCCACAAGCCCGTTCACGGCCATGACCACGGGCATTCCTGCTGCGCTTCGAAAGCAGCGCCGTCCGTGGTCAACCTCGGTAAAGCGCCGACGGACGGTGCCCGGCTGAGCAGTTTTCGCATTGAAGCGATGGACTGCCCCACCGAACAGACACTGATCCAGAACAAGCTCGGCAAACTCGAAGGCGTGCAGCAGCTGGAATTCAACCTGATCAATCGCGTATTGGGTGTGACACATGACCTGCCCGACGATGGGCCGATCATCAGTGCAATCCAGTCCCTCGGCATGCAGGCCGAACCGCTGAAGCCGGGCCAGGAGCAACAGACCAGCAATTTGCCGGCCCCGACCAAACCCTGGTGGCCACTGGCGCTGTCCGGCGTCACGGCCCTGGGTGCCGAACTGATCCACTTCACCAATGCCGCGCCAGGTTGGGTGGTCGCCGTGGTAGCACTGGTGTCGATCCTCAGCGGCGGCCTGGGCACCTACAAGAAGGGCTGGATCGCCCTGAAGAACCTCAACCTGAACATCAATGCATTGATGAGCATCGCCGTGACCGGCGCAGTGCTGATCGGCCAATGGCCGGAAGCGGCGATGGTGATGTTCCTGTTCACCGTGGCGGAGCTGATCGAAGCCAAGTCCCTCGACCGGGCGCGCAATGCCATCAGCGGCTTGATGCAGATGGCCCCGGAACAGGCCACGGTACAACAGGCCGATGGCACGTGGCAGGTGCAAGAGGTCAAGGCCATCGTCCTCGGCGCCCGGGTACGGATTCGCCCCGGCGAGCGCGTCGGGCTGGACGGTGAAGTGGTGGCCGGTCGTTCGACCATCGACCAGGCGCCGATCACCGGTGAAAGCCTGCCGGTGGAAAAAACCGTGGGCGATAAAGTGTTCGCCGGCACCATCAACCAGGCCGGCGAGCTGGAATACCGCGTGACCGCGGCGGCCGACCACTCCACCCTGGCACGGATCATCCACGCCGTAGAGCAGGCCCAGGGCTCCCGCGCGCCGACCCAACGCTTCGTCGATCGATTCTCGAAAATCTATACCCCGGCGGTGTTTGCCCTGGCGCTGGCGGTAACCGTCATCCCGCCACTGTTCATGGGTGCGGCGTGGTTCGACTGGATCTATCGGGCCCTGGTGCTGTTGGTGGTGGCCTGCCCCTGTGCGCTGGTGATCTCCACCCCGGTGACTATCGTCAGCGGTCTTGCCGCGGCCGCGCGCAAAGGCATCCTGGTCAAGGGCGGCGTGTACCTGGAGGGCGGCTACAAGCTCGACTACCTGGCCCTGGACAAGACCGGCACGATCACCCACGGCAAACCGATACAGACCGACTACATGGCGCTGGACCCGACCGTGGAAACCACCGCCCCGGCCCTGGCCGCCAGCCTCGCCGCCCGTTCCGACCACCCGGTGTCCCGAGCCATCGCCGCTGTGGATAAGCAATCGACGCCGCAGCCTGTGGATAACTTCGAAGCCCTCCCGGGTCGTGGGGTTCGCGGCGATATCAATGGCCAGACCTACCACTTGGGTAATCATCGCCTGGTGGAAGACCTGGGTCTGTGCTCCCCGGAACTGGAGGAGAAACTCTTCGCCCTGGAAAAACAAGGCAAGTCCGTGGTGCTGCTGCTCGACGGCTCGGGCCCCCTGGCGCTGTTCGCCGTGGCCGACACAGTGAAGGACTCCAGCCGTGAAGCCATCCGGCAGTTGCATGAACTGGGCATCAAGACCCTGATGCTCACCGGCGACAACGCCCACACCGCCGAAGCGATTGCCGGCCAGGTCGGCATGGATCAGGCGCGAGGCGACCTGCTGCCGGGGGACAAGCTGCAGGCCATCGAAAACCTGTACGCCCAGGGTCACCGGGTCGGCATGGTGGGCGACGGCATCAACGACGCCCCCGCCCTGGCCCGAGCGGAAATCGGCTTCGCCATGGCGGCGGCCGGCACCGATACGGCTATCGAGACCGCCGATGTCGCCTTGATGGACGATGACCTGCGCAAGATCCCGGCCTTCATCCGCCTGTCGCGGCAAACCTCAAGCATCCTGAAACAGAACATCGCCCTGGCGCTGGTCATCAAGGCGATCTTCCTCGGCGTCACCTTTGCCGGATTCGCCACCATGTGGATGGCGGTGTTTGCCGACATGGGGGTGAGTTTGCTGGTGGTGTTCAATGGGTTGCGGTTGTTGCGCAAATGAAGAATTCCGGGTGATCGGACAGGCCCCATCGCGAGCAGGCTCGCTCCCACAGTGGATCACAAGTCACTGTGGGAGCGAGCCTGCTCGCGATGGGCTGCACAGCAGCCCTATGACTTGCGCGGCTCGCGAATCTTGTACCAGGCCACATACAACGCCGGCAGGAACAGCAAAGTCAGCAGCGTGGCGATGATGATCCCGCCGATCATCGCGTAGGCCATCGGTCCCCAGAACACTTCCCGGGCAATCGGGATCATCCCCAGGCTCGCCGCAGCCGCCGTGAGCAGGATCGGTCGCCGCCGGTGTTGGGTGGCTTCCACCACCGCATCCCAGGGCTCATATCCGTCACGCTCGTACTCATCGATCTGGGTGACCAGAATCACCGAGTTGCGGATAATGATGCCAATCAGCGCAAGGATTCCCAGGATCGCCACAAAGCCCATGGGCGTGCCGGTCGGGACCAGCGCCAGAACCACGCCAATCAATCCGAGGGGCGCGACGCTGGCTACCAGAAACAGCTTCTGCACGCTGTGCAGCTGGATCATCAGGAACGTCGCCATCAGGAACAGCATCAGCGGCACGACACTGGCAATCGGCCCCTGGGCCTTGCCGCTCTCCTCCACCGTCCCCCCGGTGGCGACCTTGTAGCCCACGGGCAAGCCGGCGGCGAACTTGTCGATGTCCGGCTGCAACTGTTTCACCAGGTCGGTGGGCTGGATTGCATCGCGCACCGCAGCCTTGATGGTGATCGTGGGCTTGCGGTCGCGACGCCACACCAGTGGCTGCTCCAGTTCATAGCGCACCGTGGCGAACGCCAGCAACGGAATCGACGTGCCGCCCGGCGTGACGATCTGCAGGTTCTGCAAGGTTTCCGGCGAACCCCGTTCACTGTCTACGGCACGCCCGACCACGTTGATCAGGTAGATGTCATCGTCGACCTGGGTGACCGGCGATCCGCTGACGATGCTGTTCATCAGTCGCGCTATATCGTCCGAAGACAAGCCCAGTTGCCGCGCCTTGTCCTGGGCGATGTCGATGCGCAGGACCTTGCCCGGCTCGTTCCAGTCGTAAATGATTTCGCCGATGTGCTCGTTCTTGTCCAGCTCGGTGGCCAGTTCGATGGCATGCTTGCGCACCTGGTCGATGTCCTTGCCGCTGACCCGGTACTGGATCGGTCGTCCTACCGGCGGCCCCATTTCCAGGGCCTGCACGTAGCTGCCAATGCCGACGAAGTCCTCGCGCAGGCGTTTTTGCAGGCGCTCGGTGAGAGCCGTGCGCGACTCCAGGCCCTTGCTGACGATCACCAGTTGCGCGTAGTAGGGGTTCTGCAGTTGCTGGTCCAGCGGCAGGTAGAAACGAATCGCGCCTTCGCCGATGTAGGTGCTCCAACGCTCGATGTCCGGATCGCCCTTGAGGGTCGCCTCCAGACGGTCGACGGCCTTGCGCGTCTCGTCCATCGAAGCGTTCTGTGGCAGGTTGAGGTCCACCAGGATCTCCGGCCGGTCCGAAGACGGGAAAAACTGGTTCTGCACGAAGCGCATGCAGAACACCGCCAGCACGAACAGCAGCACGGTGATGCCGATGGCCCACCAGCGATTGCGCATCGCCCACAGCAGGCCGCCATTGAACGCCCGGCCGATGCGCCCCGGCTCGGCATCGTGGGGTTTCACGTTGGTGCTGAGGATGTGCACGCCGATCACCGGGGCGAACAGCACCGCGACGATCCAGGACACCAGCATCGCCACGGCGATCACCGCGAACAGGGTAAAGGTGTACTCGCCGGCAGAACTGGCGTTCAGGCCGATGGGCACAAAACCGGCAACGGTGACGAGGGTGCCGGTGAGCATCGGGAACGCGGTCGAGGTGTAGGCGAAGGTCGCGGCCTGCTCCTTGGTTTCACCTTTTTCCAGGCGCGTGACCATCATTTCCACGGTGATCATCGCGTCATCCACCAGCAGACCGAGGGCGATGATCAAGGCGCCGAGGGAGATCCGCTGCATGGTGATGCCGCTGTATTCCATGAACACAAAAACCATCGCCAGCACCAGGGGAATCGAGCAGGCCACCACCAGGCCGGCGCGTATGCCCAGACTGATAAAGCTGACCACCAGCACAATCACCACCGCCTCGAACAAGGCGCTGGTAAAGCCGCCGACCGCTTCCTGTACCACTTCGGCCTGGTCCGACACCGTATGCACGCCGATGCCCACCGGCAGGTCGGCGGTCAATTCGGTCATGCGGGCATGCAGCGCCTTGCCGAATTCCTGGATGTTGCCGCCCTTTTTCATGGCGATGGCCAGGCCGATGGCCGGCGTACCGTTGAAACGGAACAGCGGCGTAGCCGGATCGACGTAGCCACGGCTGATCTCGGCAATGTCGGCCAGTCGATAGAACCGGTCATTGAGTCGCAGGTTGACGTTGGCCAGGTCCTTCTCCGACTGGAACTGCCCGGACGTGCGCACGGAAATCCGCTCCGGGCCGGCATCGATCACCCCGGCGGGCGTCACCGCGTTCTGGGATTGCAGGCTCTGCACCACCTGGCGCTGGTCGATGCCCAATGCAGCGAGTTTGCGCGTGGAGAAATTCAGGTACAGCACTTCATTCTGCTCGCCGAGCATTTCCACCTTGCCCAGGCCGGGCACGTCGCGGATCTCGGCCCGTACCTGTTCCACGTAGTCACGCAACTGGCGCATCGACAGGCCGTCGCCGGTAAAGGCATACACCGAACCGTACACGTCGCCGAACTCGTCGTTGAAACCCGGCCCCTGCAAGCCCTCGGGGAAGTCGCCACGAATATCGTTGATCTTCTTGCGCACCTGGTACCAGATCTCGGGGATGTCCTTGGCGCTGGTGGTGTCGCGCAGATACACGAATACCGTCGACTCGCCCGGCCGGGTGTAGCTTTTGACGTAGTCGAGGGAATCGAGCTCTTCGAGTTTTTTCTCGATACGGTCGGTGACCTGCTTGAGGGTCTCCTCCTGGGTCGCGCCCGGCCACCGGGTCTGGATGATCATGGTCTTGATGGTGAACGACGGGTCTTCTTCGCGACCCAGGTTCACGTAGGAAAATACCCCCATCAGCAACGCAACGAACATCAGGTACCAGACGAACGACTGATGCCGCAGAGCCCATTCGGATAGGTTGAAAGGCCCTTTCATCGCGCGTCCTCGTCGAGTTTCACTTTCTGCCCTGGCTGGAGGCTGTTGACGCCGGCGCTGACCACGCGATCGCCGGACTTGATACCGTTGGCCACCAGCACCGAGTCGGCCGAACGTTCGAGTATTTTCACTTCACGAGGGGAGACGGTCTGGGTCTGCGGGTCGACGAGCCAGATCCGCGCCTTGCCATCGACCTCCTGCAACGCACTGAGCGGCAACTCGATGCGAGGCTCGATGGCCGAGCTCAGCGTCACGCTGATGGCCGTGCCCAGGCGCAGGCCGGACGGGGTGTCGGTCAAGGTCAGGCGCGCGCGGCGGGTGCGCGTGGCACTCTGGGCCTGGGGCTCGATCTCGCGCACGGTGGCGGTGGTGCGGATGCTCGGGTCCAGTTGCGCTGCGACTTCGAACACCACGCCCTCGGGCAGACGTTCGACCAGCCCGGCCGGCAGGTCGATCACCGCCTCCTTGATGTCCGGGCGGGCCAGGGTCACCACTTTTTGGCCGGCGGTCACCACCTGCCCGGCCTCTGCTGTCCAAGCCGTGACAACGGCGTCGTGGTCGGTGCGCAGCTCGCTGTAGTTGAGCTGGTCACGGGCCTGCTCCACCGCCGCCCGGGCCTGTTCGAGGGAAGCGCCGGTGGTTTTCAGGTCGGTCTGGGCGACGTCCAGTTGCGCCTGGGCACCGACACCCCGATCGAATAACTGTTGCTGGCGACGGGCATTGGCCTGGGCATTGATGTACTGCGCCTCGATCCGCGCAAGGTCGCCCTCGGCGGCACGCAACCGGTTCTGTTGATCGGTGGGATCAAGGGTCGCCAGCAGGTCGCCTTTTTTCACTTCGGCGCCGACATCGACATTACGGCGGGCAATTCGCCCCGGTACCCGGAAACCCACATTGCTCTCGTAACGCGCCTGGATATTCCCGGCGAAGCGTCCGAGGGCCTGCTGGTCAAGCGCGCGGACCTCAATGGACAACACCGGACGTACCGGCTCGGGCGGCGCGTCTTCCTTCGAGCAGGCAGCCAGGACCAGGCTCGCCAGGACCATCCACAAGCGCTTCATGGCTGAGCTCCTGCCGGCGGTTTGTCACGGGTGTTTTCAGCGATCTCGACGCGCACGCCAGGATGCAGCAATTGCCCACCGGCCGTAACGACAGTCTCGCCGCCCTTGAGCCCGTCGCTGATGATGACTTTCCCAGTCAGGTACCGGCCTACGGTGACGGTACGCAATTGCGCGCGGCCTTCGCCATCTACCAGCCACACGGCGGGCTCGCTGAGGTCCTTGGTCAGTGCCGACCAGGGCAACTCCACAGCGGTCTTGCCTGCGGACTTGGCGGTGGCGCTGACCACCGAACCCAGGCGCATGCCTTCGGGCAAATCGTCGAGGGTCACCTTGACCTGTACGGTGCCGGTCTCGGCGGACACCGCCGGAGTGATCTCGCGCACCTTGCCGGTGGTCTGGATGGTCGGGTTATCCAGCAGGCTGATGACAATGGCCGGATCCGAGGGTGGTTCGCTCAGCAGCGATTCGTAGATATTGAACACCGCGTCGCGCTCGCCGTCCCGGGCCAGGCTGAAGATCGGCTCCGTGGCCTGCACCACTTGGCCGACCTCGGCCTGGCGCGCCGTGATGATGCCTGGCGCCTCGGCGATCAGCGCGGTGTAGCTCAGTTGTTCCCGCGCGTTGGCCAACTGGGCCTGGGCGGCCGCCAGTGCGCTCTGGCTGCTGCGCAATTGCGCCTGGGCCGCGTCGTATTCGCTCTGGCTGGTGTAGCCCTTGGGCAAGAGTTTCTGCTGACGCAGGAAGGCTGCCGCGCTTTGCTTGACCCGCGCCTGTTCGGCGGCCACCTGGGCCTCGGCGGAATCAGCGTTGGTCTGCAAGTCCCGGGGGTCGAGCCGGGCCAGCACTTGCCGGGCCGAGACACGGTCACCGACATCGACCTTGCGCTCGATGATCTTGCCACCCACACGAAACGACAGATCGGTCTGCACCCGAGCCTGGACATCCCCGGTCAAGGTCACCGAGGCTGCGTACTCGGTAGGCACGGCTTGCTGTACGAAAACCCGCGGCAGGGCTTTTTCACCGACTTTTTCGTCACCGCATCCCGCCAACAACGCACACAAACCCAAGCAAACAACCAGTTTGTTTCGGGGACCAGCCATGCAGACTCCTTGCATTGCACGAATGTGCCAGTGACGATACGACTGTGAGCTTAGAACAGGGTTCCACGGATGCACAGACGCTAACCAGGCAGCAGGAAATCGCTCATGCTCAAAACCCTCGCGGTGGCCAACTACCGATCCATCAACACATTGGTGGTCCCCCTGGGGCGGCTGAACCTGATCACCGGCCCCAATGGCAGTGGCAAATCCAACCTGTACCGCGCCCTGCGCCTGTTGGCGGAGACGGCACAGGGTGGAGTGGTCAATGCCCTGGCCCGTGAAGGTGGATTGGACTCGACGTTCTGGGCCGGACCGGAAGTGATCAGCCGGCGCATGCGCAGCGGCGAGGTGCCCATCGGCGCTACGGTCCGGATAAATACCAAACGCCTGCGCCTGGGATTCGCCGCGGAAGACTTCAGCTATTCGATTTCCCTCGGCCTGCCGGAACCGAGTTCGTCCGCGTTTTCCCTGGACCCTCAAATCAAGCGCGAATGCATCTGGGCCGGTCCCACATTCCGTCCGGCCAGCCTATTGGTGGATCGCAACGGCCCCATGATCCGTGCCCGTGATGGCCGCGCGTGGGACGTCCTGGCCCAGCACACGCCCACCTTCGACAGCCTGTTCGACCAGGTCGGCAGCCTGCGCACCTCGCCGGAGGTGTTGCAGATGCGCGAGTTCATTCGGCGCTGGCGCTTCTACGACCATTTTCGCAGCGACGCCGATGCCCCGGCGCGCCAACCGCAACTGGGTACCCGCACACCAGTGCTGCACCACGACGGACGTGACCTGGCGGCAGCCCTGCAAACCATTCTTGAAATCGGAGACGATCAAGCCCTGCACGCATCCATCAGCGATGCGTTCCCCGGCGCCCGGCTGCACATCGATAAACTGCCAGGCGGGCGTTTCGGCATCGAGCTTCACCAGCATGGCTTGCTGCGCCCGTTGTCCGCCGCCGAATTGTCAGACGGGACTCTGCGCTACCTGCTGCTGATCGCCGCACTGCTCACCCCGCGACCTCCTTCGTTGATGGTGCTCAACGAACCGGAGACCAGCCTGCACCCGGACTTGTTGCCGGCCCTGGCACGCTTGATCATCCGGGCTTCGGAGCATTGTCAGGTCTGGGTGGTTTCCCACGCCCGACGCTTGATCACGGCCTTGCAAAAGGATGGCGACTGCAATTGCATCGTGCTGGAAAAGGACCTGGGCCAGACAGGGATTGTCGGCCAGAGAATGCTGGATGCGCCGGCGTGGAACTGGCCGGATTGATCCGTGGTATTTGCAGAAGCCTTGCAGGCGGTCTATTTTCCTAGCGCTGCAGGACGGGTCTGATGACAGCCGCCAAGGAACCGCAGCTCAAGGCCAGGCTTGCTGGCGATACGCACAAGGAGGATTGACATGGCCGACGTGAAAGCCCCGCAACAACTCGACCCGCAAGACATGGTCAAACTGCTCGTGGCCCTGCGCCGGGCACTGAAGAACAGGGCGGCATAGATCCGCAATCCATTTGTGGCGAGGGAGCTTGCTCCCTCGCCACATCAGTTTTTTATAGGGCGGGGTCGATCAGAACGCCGGCAATACCGCGCCGCTGTATTTCTTCTCGATGAATGCCTTCACTTCAGGACTGGTCAGGGCCTTGGCCAGTTTCTGGATGGCCGGGCTGTCCTTGTTGTCCGGACGGGCCACCAGGAAGTTGACGTAAGGCGAATCCGAACCCTCGATCACCAGCGCATCCTTGGCCGGGTTGAGACCCGCTTCCAAAGCGTAGTTGGTGTTGATCATGTCCAGGTCGACCTGATCCAGCACCCGCGGCAGCATGGCCGATTCCAGTTCCTTGAACTTGAAGTTATGCGGGTTCTTGGCGATGTCTTTCGGCGTCGCCACGGCGTTTTTCGGATCCTTGAGTTCGATCAGGCCAGCCTTCTGCAACAGGATCAAGGCGCGACCGCTGTTGCTGCCTTCGTTGGGGATGGCGATGGTCGCGCCATCTTTCAGCTCGGCCAGGCTTTTGACTTTCTTCGAGTAGCCACCAAACGGCTCGACGTGCACACCGATCACAGTAACCAGATTCGTGCCTTTGCCCTCGTTGAAGTTCTTGAGGTACGGCAGGGTCTGGAAGTAGTTGGCGTCCAGACGCTTCTGATCCACCTGTACGTTGGGCTGCACGTAATCGGTGAAGACCTTGATCTGCAGGTCCACACCTTCTTTTGCCAGGGCCGGCTTGATCAGCTCGAGGATTTCAGCGTGGGGAACCGGAGTCGCCGCTACCACCAGTTTCTCCGCGGCCTGGGCCAGACCCGAAGCCAACGCTGCCGCCAATGCGGTGAACAACAGAACCTTTTTCATGCAGTGTCCTTATCGAAAAATCACGGTCGTCATGGACGACGGCCAAAGGGTGAGGTGCAAGCGAAGTGCTATCGCTCGCGTGAAGCGGACGATACCGATATTTTTTATTCCTTAACAATATCTTTTATTCAAATTCATATTCATTTTTCTCATATATAAAACATGCTCTCGGCAAGGCTTTAGAAGAGCGGCTCCAGACGGGTAAGCAGCGCCTTGAATGCCGCACGCTCGGCAGCCGTTGCGCTTGCGAGGGTCTTTGCTGCCTGCTCGATGGCGTCGAGTACCGAGGGCAGGGATGGCAGGTTCAAATGCTCCGGCAAGATTTCCTCTTCCGTGCTCACCAGCAACGCGAAATGAATGACGTTCTCCAGTTCGCGGGTATTGCCCGGCCAACTATGCCGCTCAAGCGCCTGCTGGGCCGCCTCGCTGATCAGCGGCATGGTCAGGCCGAGGCGCTGGGTGTAGATGCCCAGGAAGTATTCGGCCAGGGGCAGGATATCGCCCACCCGCTCGCGCAGGGCCGGTAGTTCGAGACGGCCTTCGCTGAGGTAGTGGTAAAGCCGTTGGTGAAATTTGCCGGCGGCTACCGCTTGCGCCAGGTCGATGCTGGTGGCCGCCACCAGCCGCACGTCCACGGGGCTGGGCTGATGAGCGCCAACGCGGGTGACCTCGTGGTTTTCCAGGGCCGCCAGCAGTTTGACTTGGATCGGCAGCGGCAGATCACCGATTTCATCCAGGTACAGCGTGCCGCCGTTGGCCGAACCGAACCAGCCGGCGCGACTGCTGGCCGAACCGCTGTAGCTGCCGGCCGCATAGCCGAACAATTCGGCGTCGGCGTAAGTCGGACTGATGGCGCCGCAATTGACCGAGACGAACAACCCGCCACGATCGCTTTCACGGTGGATGTGCCGGGCGAGCAATTCCTTGCCCGTGCCGGTTTCGCCGCGAATCAACACCGGGATTGCGCGTGGCGCCAGTTGCTCCAGAGCCTGGCGCAACTGGCGCGAACGTGGATCAACGAACACCAGTGCCTTGGCGCGGATGCTCAGGGGGCTTTTTTCCGCATCGGGAAAGGTCAGCAACGGCTGACCGAAGGTTTCATGCAAACTCATGGCAGACTCCCGCCCCACACCGCCGGGTAACGGAAGGGCGTCAAAAAATTCAGGCGCGACGCAGGGCGTGATGCTCCATGCGGTTTTGCAGACGATAGAGATAGGCGAAACCCTGCTCCCAGCGCTGATGGCCGGACTGCACGTTGATGTGCCCCGCCCCGGCCAGAATCCCGGCTTCGGCCCCCCAGCTACGCGCCAACTCCAGCGCACGCGGCGCACTCACTGCGGCGTCGTTGTCGGAACTGACCACGTGGCTGGGAAAGGGCAACGGATCGGTGGGAATCGGTGCGAAATTGCGCAGCGCAGGCACACAAGCCGGCCGCTCGACATCCGCCGGCGCGACCAGCAACGCCCCGCGAACCTGCCGCAACAGTTGCAGCGGCGCCGTGGCGGCCCAATGGGCAACCGTGATGCAGCCCAGGCTGTGGGCAATGAGAATCACCGGGGTGTTGTCGGCGGCAATGGCTTCGGCCAGCGCAGCCACCCAGTCTTCACGCCGGGGCGTCAGCCAGTCGTCCTGCTCGACCCGGGCGCTGTTGGGCAGACTGTTCTGCCAATAGGTCTGCCAATGATTTTCCGGCGATCCTTGCCAGCCCGGCACAATCAGGTAGCGAGTCGATTCGTTGCGCATGGGTGCTCTCCTGCGTGTCTGTTCTAGGACGAGTATAGGGAGGAGAGATATATTGTTTAAGGAATAAGAAGCTATTTGTTAATAATCAAACTGAATATCAGCTTTATGGGAGCGAGCCTGCTCGCGATAGCGATATATCCGTCAGCTCTGCGTTGAATGTGAGACCGCTATCGCGAGCAGGCTCGCTCCCACAGGTGCTGCATTTGCATCAGTCACTGCGCCCTTTCCTCAACAACACGTCCAACTGATCCACCACCACCGCCCAATCGGCATCCTCGAGGATTTCGTCGCGTAACAATTGCTGCTGACTCTTGCTCCAGAAGAACGCGTCAGCCAGGTGCAGTTCGGGCTTGAGGGGTGAATGGCTGGCAATGAACTGATCGATGCTGATGGCGTCGTCGGGCAGCCCCAGTTGCTTGAACAGGGCGGGGAGGCTGTGGATTGGGGTTTCCATGGGAACTCCTGACATGGCTGGATGCGGCTTCTCTCCCAGCAGTCTAGCCTCTGGAGCATCGCCAGACTGCTCAAAATTCGATCAACCCACGGTTCGACTAGACTGTAAGTAACGACTGTGGATAAACGTCACGCACGGGCGTTGCGGAGGATCCGGTGAATATTCGCTGCTTGATGCTTGCGCTGTTGGCCGTGAGCGGGCCGACGCTGGCAGCCGATGGCCCTGCGTTAATGGTCGCCAACTCCCTGGGTTTCTGGCTGATTGCCCTGGGGGTGGCATTACTGATCGCCGAGGTGGCCTTGCCCAACTATGGTGTGGCCGGGCTGGGCGGCATCACTTTGTGTGTCGTCGGCGCGATTATCCTGACCGATGCCGATGTGCCTGTTCCCTTGATGGTCGGGCTGGGCCTGGTCAGTGCCTTGCTGCTGATTTTTCTGTTGTTCCGCGCGTTGAAAACCCGGCCGCGTCATCCCGTCAGCGGCGATGCCGCGTTATTGGGAAGCGTCACCGTGATTACCACCCTGCAGGTCGGCAATCATCACCATGGCTGGGTGCAGTTGGAAGGCGAACGCTGGCAAGTGGCGTGCGCGACGTCGCTACGGGCTGGACAAGCGGTGCGCGTCGTCGCACGCAAGGGCCTGATGCTGGAAGTGGTCCCCGCTGACTCACAAGGAGCATGAGATGGGTATGCAAATCGGTTTTATGATGCTGCTGTTGCTGTTGATCGCACTGGCCGCTTCGACCTTCCGGATCCTGCGCGAGTACGAGCGTGCGGTGGTGTTCCAGCTCGGCCGGTTCTGGCAGGTCAAGGGACCCGGGCTGATCCTGCTGATTCCGGTGGTGCAGCAAATGATCCGCGTCGACCTGCGCACCATAGTGCTCGATGTACCGCCGCAGGACGTGATCACCCGCGACAACGTCTCGGTGAAGGTCAATGCGGTGCTGTATTTCCGCGTCCTCGACCCGCAGAAGGCAATCATCCAGGTCGAGAATTTCCTCATGGCGACCAGCCAACTGGCCCAGACCACCTTGCGCGCCGTGCTTGGTAAACATGACCTGGACCAACTGCTGGCCGAGCGCGAGCAATTGAATGGCGATATCCAGCAGGTACTGGACGCCCAGACCGACGTCTGGGGCATCAAAGTGGCGAACGTCGAGATCAAGCATGTGGACCTCAACGAATCGATGATTCGCGCCATCGCCCGGCAAGCCGAGGCCGAGCGGGAGCGGCGGGCCAAGGTGATCCACGCCGAAGGCGAGCTGCAGGCGTCGGAAAAACTCATGCAGGCCGCCGAGATGCTCGGGCGCCAGCCGGGCGCCATGCAACTGCGCTACATGCAGACGTTGGGGTCGATTGCCGGGGACAAGTCCTCCACCATTGTCTTTCCCCTGCCGATCGAGTTGCTCAAGGGGATGGCGGAGTTGTCGCCGAACAAGCCCTGATGGAGCGCCGCCGAGCCTAAACAGGCCATAGAACTGATTACCTTGGCAGGGACTTCAGGGCTTCATACGGCCCTTGCGCCCACGCCTGTACCCGCTCGCGCAACAAGGGCGACGCCTCCCGGCGCTTCTCCTCGCTGTCGCCGGTAAAACCCTGCGCCGGCTGCTTGGCGTGCCGCTTCACGCTGGCGAACGCCTGCCTGCGCTGCACCTCATCAAGCTGGAAAAAGACCGCCAGCCTGCCTGCCATGGCGTCGGGCAGCTCGCGATAGTCAACCGTCTGTGCGGCGGATGCCTGGCATTGCTCCAACCCGGCCTGCAGCAATCGCCCGACCCTACGCGCAATGAAGTCTTCCGGGCCGCCGAAAGGCAGCCCGTCGTCCAGGATGCTCGGACCAATCATCCCCGGCACCATGTGCATGCCGGGGCGGCGCAGATGAGACACGGCAATTTCCAGCGGGTCGCGGTACACGAACAGCCAAGGCGTATCGGGAAAACACTCACGCAGCCGTGACAGCTCACCGATGTTCCAGGCATCGAGCTTGATCACCAATCGCCGCTCCACGCCTCGACGAGGCTGCCCATAGGCCGACAGCAACCCTTTGAGCGCCGCACAGCGTTCGGCGGCGGGAAGATCACTGCGCAGTAGCCGATCCAGTGGCGGCGGTTCGGATACGACGATGTGGTCGTCCAGTTGCGCCAGCATCTGGCTGATCAGTGTCGAGCCACAGCGCGAGGCATGGAAGATGAATGCACTGGGCGCAAGGCCAGGGCTCTGGCACTGCCACTGGGCGAGCGCGTCCAAGGGAGTCTGGCGCCGGAACGCCTGATTGAAGGGCAGGCGCAAAGCGTCTTCCACGGCATCACCGAAGAAGGGTTGCGACAAGGGCTTCTCGCCGAACCAGCACCAATCGACCCGCCATTGCCCCGCCTCTTGCCACACGCGGATCGGCAGCCAGCCTTGCAGGTTCAGGCCTTCCATTGGTCGCTCCACTGCCGACGACCGTTGCGCATGGCCGCCCGCAATTCCTCCCGGCGCACCTGCAGCCCTTGCCGGGCAGCCAGCGTCAGGGCGCATTCGATGAAGGCGTCCGGGTCTGCCAGGCTCTGCAGGGTCCGGGCGAGTTGCGGATCGCTTGCCACCTGCTCTTGAAAGCGCAGGAAGTCGCCGAGTTCGTCGCGGACAGCTGGGGTGGTGGGCAGCCCATCGACAATCTGTTGCTCCAGCCAGGGGCCGGGGCGACAGTCGAGCACCAGATGAACCCGTGGCAACCGGTCCCGATTGTCGACACGATGGGGCCGTGACAAGTCGAGAAACCAACACTCACCCGCCTTCATCGGGATGCGCTGCCCCTCCAGCCAGAAATCCACTTCGGGCGGGCTGAGCAGTGGCACGTGCAGGCGCAGGTCGGCGTCCGGTCCGCCCAGGTCATAGTCACGGTGTTCGTGGATCCGGCCGCCGGGGCCGAGCCGCAGCAGCCGGGCCGAAACGATCTCCACGGACCAGTCGCGCAACGCCTGGTGCCAGCGATCATCGTTTGACCAGGGCGGCCGGCGCAACGGCTGCCCTTGGCCGGGCGACAATTCGGTCAGCGCGTCGGCCGCCGAAATCAGCGCCACGCCGCTCCAGTCGCCGTGGTAATAGGCGCTGTTGAAATGCCCCTGCCAGCGATCCTCCTCAATGGCTGCCAGTGCTTGCAACAGCAGGGGCAGATCCACCGTCACCGGTAGCCGGGAAAACGCCGGACGCGTCATGCCCACGCCCGGTTATGGCTTCACCGCCGCCTTCGGCACCGTGATGTCGCCCTGGGCCCAGGCCGCTTCGCGGCTGGCCAGTGCCGTGGCGATCGACTGCACCTGGGTCGATTGCACTTCATCGGGCATCGGGTCGAGACCGGCGCTGGCGAAGATCTGACCATAGGCATTGCGCAGGTCGGCATAGGACAGATCCCGTCGCAGGTCAGCCTGCAAGGTATTGAGCTCGCCCTGGATCAGGTCCAGCTCACCGATGCCGGCGGCCTGATGACGGCTGCGCAACTGGCCGACGATTTGGCCATCGATGTCCGACAGTTGCTGGTTGGTCTTGAACTGGCGCAGCGCATCGCGGTAGTTGGCGTTGGCGACGTACAACTGCGCCAGCACGGCAATCGACATTGCCTGACGCCGCGCCGCCGCCACTTCTTCACCGGCCTTGGCCACGTCGATGGCCGCCGGAGCGGAGATCACGTTGAACAGGTTCCAGGTGACCTTCACGCCATAGTCCGCCCAGCCCTGCTCCACCAGGAACGAGTTGCTGTCGTAGTGCCCGCCGGCGGAAAACTCCAGCCCTGGCAGCAGGCGGAGCATGGCCTTGCGGGTTTCGGCGGCCGTGATGCGTGTCTGGTAATCCTGCTCGCGCAGTTCCGGACGGCTGGCCAGGGCTTCGTGCTCGAGACGGGCCATGTCGACCTTGAGTTCCGGGATCTCGTACTCATCCGGGGTCGCAAGGGTCAACTCAGTGCCCAAGGGCAGGTTGATCAGGGTGGCCAGTTCGGTCTTGGCCAGGGACAACGCGCGCCGCTGCTCTTCGAGCTGGCGGGTGGCCTGGATCAACGAGCGCTGGTAACCCAGAGCCTGCACCGGGTCACCGATGCGTTGTTCGCTCATGCTCTGGCTGTTGTTGCGTGCCGCCTCGACCCGGGCCATCAGGCTGTCGATCTGCTTGAGCAGGCGTTCGGCAGCCATGGCTCGCCAATAGGCCGAACGCACATCCTGGACGATGGTGTTGATCACCTTGCGCCGGCGTTCCTGGACGATCAACCGCTGGTCACCGGCCTGCTTGGCGCTGATGTAGCTCACGCCGAAATCGAGCACGTTCCAGACCATGGTGAGGTCGGCCACTTCACGATCACGGTCCTGGGACGTCGACGGTTCGAGGGACTGGGTGCCGGTCTCCACGCTCTGGCTGCTGGAGGCGTTGACGTTGTTGCGGCCCACGTAACCGGCATCCAACGCCATGCGTGGCAGCATGTCGAAACTGGCCAGGTCCAACTGCCGCTTGGCCAGGGCCTCTTCCATGATTTTCAGGCGCCCTTCCAGGTTGTATTTCACTGCCCGGGCCATGGCCTGGTGCAGCGTCAACGGGCCGCTGAGGGGCTCCTGGCCCTTGTACATGTTCTGCAGATCGGTTTGGGCGCGCTGTTCGCTGACGCTGCGATCGATCGGCTCACTGGTGACTGCACACCCACTGACCATCACGGCCAGCAGACTCATACCGAATAACTTCTGACTTCTATTCATTCCCTGGAATGCCCCTGGTTGCCGCACAATTTTCTTATTGAATGCTTCAGGCCTGTGCCTGGCTGACGCCTACCTGTTGTAGCGCCATGGCCAGACTGTCGACTTGACGTTGCTCAGTGTCCTTGATGTGTTGCAATTGCTGGCCCAAGGTCGGTGCGCCGAACATCCCGCGCATACCTTGGGAAACATCCCCCCCCTGCATCGACGCGTTGCCGAAGGCATTCATCGACTCGTTATCGGTGCCGGAATCATGGTTGAACAAGGTCGAAATGGTGCTGCTGCCGAACACCCCGCCATCGCCGCCCCCAAAACCGAGGAACCCTTGACCCGAGCCATCGCCGGCGGCATCAGTACTGAATACCTGGGCGATATAGCTTGGCGCCAGCTCGCCACGGTTGATGAAAATATCGCCTATAGGCCGCAGACCGCCGCCCACATCACGCTGTTCGAACAGCGGTGGGAAGCCCAACGGCGAACCCAGGTCGCCCGTCGGTGGCGTGAAGACGATCGGTTGCAACGGCACATCGGATGGCGGAATGACCGTGACGGGATCCGACGTCAGGAACTCCGGCGGTGGCTTCACGTCGTTGGGCACCACCGTGTCGATTGCGTAATTGTTGGACACCGCCACGCTTGCCCCGGCGTTGCCCGCCACGTCGCTGACGTTACTGGTGTCCAGGGCGATGAAGTTGCTCGGGTCGGTGAGATTCACCGTGGGAGTGAAGGTCGCTGTCCAGGTCTTGCCACCATCGCTGCTGGTCAGATTGGTCAGTTCACCGTTGGTGACGCTCAGGTCCGACAGATCGAAACCGGCCACGGCTTCGCTGAAGGTGATGGTCACCTGGGTCGTCTCACCCACAGTCAGGTTTGAATCGGCGACCACGATGGTCGCGGTCGGCCGGGTAGCATCGAGTACGTAGTTGCTGGAGATCGCGATACCCGCGCCGGCGTTGCCGGCCATGTCCTGCACGGTGCTGGCGTCGAGCAGAATCAGGTTGGTGGCGTCGTTGACACCCGCCGAAGGCGTCAGCGTCGCCGTCCAGGTCAGGCCGCCGTCACTGCTGGCCAGGTTGGACAGCACACCGTTGGCGACACTGAGGTCCGACAGGTCGAAACCGGTCACCGCCTCGGTGAAGCTGATGGTCACGGTGGTGGTCTGGCCGATGCCCAGGCTGGTATCGCCCACCACGATGGTGGCGCCCGGGCGCACCGTGTCGACGGCATAGTTGTTGGAGTTCACCACGCCGACGCCGCTGTTGCCGGAAACGTTGACCACGCCGCTGGTGTCCAGGCTAATCAGGTTGCTGGTGTCGGAAATTCCGGCGCTCGGGGTGAATGTTGCCGTCCAGGTCACGCCACCGTCGGAGGACGACACATTGCTCAACGTGCCGTTATTCACGCTCAGGTCCGAATTGTCGAAGCCGCTGACCGCTTCCGAGAAGGTAATGGTCACCTGCGAGGTTTCCCCCACCGTGAGTGAGCTGTCCGCTACCACGACAGTGGCGGTCGGCACCTGTGTCTCGATCGCATAATTGGCCGAGTTGGTGGTCCCTGTCCCGGCGTTGCCGGCCGCATCGCTTACGCCGGTGTTGTCCAGGACGATGAGGTTGGTGGCATCGCTCACACCTACGGTCGGCGTGAACGTGGCGGTCCAGGTCAGGCCACCATCGCTGCTGCTGACCGCGCTCAGGCTGCCATTGGCAACACTCAGGTCAGCGTTGGTGAAGCCGGTCACGGCCTCGGAGAAGGTAATGGTCACCTGGGCGGTCTCGCCCGGCCGCAGCGTTGAATCGTTCAGCACAATGGTGGCGGTCGGACGCTGGGTGTCGATGGCATAGTTGTTGGAATCAGTGGTGCCGGTGCCGATGTTGCCCGCCAGGTCGGCGATACCGCCGTTGGTGAGGGTGATGACGTTGCTGGTGTCGTTGATGCCGGCACTCGGCGTAAACGTCGCGGTCCAGGTGATACCTCCGTCACTGCTGCTCAACCCGGTGACCGTACCGTTGGCGACCGTCAGGTCGGCCGTGGTGAAAGCGGTCACCGCCTCGCTGAAGGTGATGGTCACCAGCGAGGTCTGGCCAGCACCGATGGCGGTATCGGCCACGACGACGGTCGCGGTGGGGCGCACGGTATCGACGGCATAATTGTTGGAGTCGGTGGTGCCGACCCCGGCGTTGCTCGCACCGTTGCGCACGCCGGTGTTGTCCAGGGTGATCACGTTGCTGGTATCGGAAATACCGACGCTCGGGGTAAAGGTGGCCGTCCAGGTCACGCCACCATCGCTGCTGCTGACACTGGTCAGGGTGCCGTTGCTGACGGTCAGGTCACTGTTGTCGAACCCGTTCACCGCTTCGTTGAAGGTAATGGTCACCGTCGAAGTTTCACCGATACTCAACGACGAATCGGCGACCACGATGGTGGCTGTCGGCACGTTGGTGTCGACCTGGTAGTTGTTCGAACTGGTCGTGCCGGTACCCGTGTTGCCCGCCGCATCACTGAAACCGGTATTGGTCAGCGTGATGACGTTCGTGGTATCGACGACCCCGAGGTTCGGCGTGAGGGTAGCGGTCCAGGTGATGCCGCCGTCGCTGCTGCTGACGGCGCTCAGCGTGCCGTTGGCTACGCTCAGGTCCGAGTTGTCGAAGCCGCTGACCGCCTCGCTGAACGTAATGGTCACCAGCGAGGTTTCGCCGACGCTCAACGCGTTATCGGCCACGACGATGGTGGCGGTCGGACGTTGAGTATCGACAATGTAGTTGTTGGAATCGGTGGTGCCGGTGCCGGCATTGCCCACACCGTCCACGACACCGGTGTTGTCGAGGGTGATCAGATTGCTGGTGTCGCTGATGCCGACGCTCGGAGTGAAAGTGGCGGTGTAGGTAATGTTGTCGCTGGTGCTCAGCCCGCTCAGGCTACCATTGGCAGCGGTCAGGTCGGCCAGGGTGAAACCGGTCACCGCCTCACTGAAGGTGATGGTCACCAGTGAGGTTTCGCCAGCGGCAAGTGCCGTATCGGCAATCACCACGGTGGCGGTAGGACGTACATTGTCGATGGCGTAGTTGTTGGAGTCGGTGGTGCCACTGCCGGCGTTACCCGCCGCATCGCTTACCCCGGTGTTGTCCAGGGTAATGAGATTGGTCGCGTCGGTGGTGCTGGCACTCGGAGTGAATGTTCCGGTCCAGGTAATGCCGCCGTCGCCGCTGCTCAACCCGGTGACGGTACCGTTGGCCACCGTCAGGTCGGCGGTGGTGAAACCGGTGACCGCCTCGTTGAATGTAATGGTCACCAACGAGGTTTCGCCAACACTCAACGTGGGGTCGGCAACGACGATGCTGGCGGTGGGGCGCTGCGTGTCGATGGCGTAGTTGTTGGAGCTGGTGGTGCCGCTGCCGGCGTTGCCCGCCGCATCGCTCACCCCGGTATTGGCCAGGACGATCAGATTGGTGGCGTCAGTGACACTGGCGCTTGGGGTAAGCGTCGCGGTCCAGGTGATACCGCCATCCGCACTGCTCAACCCGCTCAAGGAGCCGTTGGCGACCGTCAGGTCGGCCAGGGTGAACCCGCTGACGGCCTCGCTGAACGTGATGGTCACCAGTGAGGTTTCACCCGCGCTCAGCGCGGTGTCGGCCACTACGATCGTGGCGGTGGGGCGCAGCGTGTCGATGGCATAGTTATTCGAGTCGGTGGTGCCCGTGCCGGCGTTGCCAGACAGATCGGCAACGCCGCTGTTGGCCAGTGTGATCAGGTTCGAGGTGTCACTGATGCTCGCGGTCGGGGTGAGCGTCCCGGTCCAGGTGATGCCGCCATCGCTGCTGCTCAGCCCGGTGACGGTACCGTTGGCCACCGTCAGGTCGGCGGTGGTGAAGCCGGTCACCGCCTCGTTGAAGGTGATGGTCACCAGGGAAGTTTCGCCAACGCTCAGCGCGGTGTCGGCTACCACGATGGTAGCGGTCGGGCGCAGGGTATCGATGGCGTAGTTGTTCGAGTTGGTGGTGCCCACCCCGGCGTTGCCGGACAGGTCTGCGACGCCAGTCTTGTCCAGGACCACCAGGTTGGTGGTGTCGGTCACATCGGCATCCGGGGTCAGGGTAGCGGTCCAGGTGATGCCGCCGTCGCTGCTGCTCAACCCGGTGAGGGTACCGTTGGCCACCGTCAGGTCGGCGGTGGTGAAGCCGGTCACCGCTTCGGAGAACGTGATGGTGACGGCCGAGGTTTCACCGCTTTTGAGTGCGGTATCGGCCACCACAATGGTCGCCGTCGGCGCCACGGTGTCGTTGACCACGTAGTTGTTCGAATCGGTGGTGCCCACGCCAGCGTTGCCCGCCAGGTCGACAACGCCGGTGTTGTCCAGGGTGATGACGTTGGTGGTGTCGGCGATGTTGCTGGCCGCCGTCAGCGTGCCGGTCCAAGTGATACCGCCATCAGCGCTGCTGAAGGCACCCACGGTGCCGTTCTGCACCGTCAGGTCGGCTGAGGTAAACCCCGTCACGGCTTCGGAGAAGGTGACAGTCACCAGGGATGTGCCGCCGGAGTTCAGACTGGTATTGGCCACCACGACAGTCGCGGTAGGCGGGGTCAAGTCCGGCACATAGTTGGTGTTGATGGTCCCGCCGTCACCGTAGACGTTGGCGACAGAGGCCGGCGAGGTGCCCGAGGTGCCCGCACTGCCGCCCCCGGTACCGCTGCCGCCGACGTTACCTGACAGGGCCGCGAAGTTGGCGGCGGTGATCAGGATCGTCCCCTTGTTCCAGATGGCGCCAACGCCGACGCCGCCCGCACCGCCGGTGTGGGTGTAGCCACCGCCAGCACCGCCGCCGCCACCGCCACCACCGGCGCCGATGTTGTTGGAAATCACCGAGTTGCCAATGATGCGCAGGGTCGCGCCAGTGTCGTTGTAGATACCGCCGACCGCGCCGCCACCGGCACCGCCGACCGCGTTGTAGCCGTCACCGCCACCACCACCGCCGATGGACAAGCCGGCACTGGCCGCCGTGCCGCCGGCCGATCCAGTGCTATAGCCCGGGTAAGCGGCACCGCCGGCGCCGCCCGTGGAGTTACCACCCCGCCCGCCCATGTTGAAGAAACCACCGCCGGCACCGCCCTGGCCCGTCGAACCGACGGAGCCCGTGGCATTGATCGTGTCGCCGCCCCGGCCGCCCGTACCGCTGCCGACCGCGCCGCCGCCACCACCACCGCCGCCGGCATATTGCGGCGTCACGCCACCACCGCCACCACCGCCCGATGCGGCGTTCGCGGTGATCGTGACGTTCTTCAGGGTCAAGGTGCCGGCGTTGTAGATACCGCCGGCCTTGGCGACCGCAGCATCGACGCCACCATTGCCGCCGTCACCCGCCACCATGCCACGGGTGATCACCAAACCATCGAGGGTCGCCGTCGTACCGGACGTCACGTTGAGGACCTGGGTGCGGAATTGCCCATCGAGGGTGACATCGGCGACGTTGTCGTTATTGAGGTCGCCATCGATGGTCACGTTCTTGTTGACCACCAGCACCTGGGTCAGCGCGACGGTCATGCCGCTGCTGAAGGTCACGATGTCGCCGTTCTGCGCAGAGGCCAGGGCCGCACGCAATGAGCCGACGCCGGTGTTGGCGTTATTGGTGGCTGTCCAGGTGGCGAGACCCCATTGATAGTCGCTCATTGCACTGGCAGACAGCACATTGGCGCTTTCGATGTTGCCGGTGGCGATTTCCAGGTCCCAGTCGCCCCCCAGGCCGGTACGGTCGTTGGACGCGGCCACATCGCGGCCGGTCAACTGCGCCAGCGAATCGACCAGTTCCAGGCCACGATCACCTTGGGCGGTGTAGCAGCCGTAGATCAGAATATCGCCACCAGCGTTCATGTCCTTGCCGATCTGCGCCAGCACCTCGCTGCGGGCCTGGACGTTTTCCGCCGACAGATAGGCGTTGCCCAACCACAGATCACCGGCGTTGCCGTGGGCGATGATCTGCACCGAGCTGACTCCCTGGTGGGTATCCAGGTAATCGGCGATCTGTTGCAGGCCGTCCTTGGTGGCGTCCAGTTGCACGACCTGGGTACCGGGCGCCACACCTTCGAGCAGGCTGGCGGCATCCTTGACCCGGGAATCGACGAATACCACCGACTTGCCCGGAACGGCGGCCTCGGTGGCATCGGTCTGGCCCTGGGCCGCGTGGGTATCGGTGGCCTGATCGGCCGTGGGCGTCTTGGCCGCGTCGGCGGTCGGATGGGCGTCCGGCTGCGCGGCATCGGCCACGGTCGCGGCGACAGCGCCGTCGAACAGCATCCGCGGCTCCAGAGACATGATCATTGGCGATGCCAGGGCCTGTGCACCCTCGATTACCCGCGATTTACCTTTGCTCCACCACATGACGTTCACCCGGACTCGAACTGCTTGAACACGCAAATGAAATAAACCGCGCTCAACTGAGCGCGGCGTCGGTTTTCATACGAATGACATTGGCGGCGCTGGCAGACCCATCGCGCCAGAACGACAACTCGGCATACTTTTCGAACAGATCCGGCGGCAGCAGGGTCCGTCGCGCTTGCGGCGCGACCCTGGGTTTGACCTTGTGCAGGCCGGCAACGCCCAGGGCCAGATCGAAGGCCGGTGCGTCGTAGGTCAAATGATTGAAGTCGTGTTCGAACCAGGGCTCGTCGATGAACTCGTAGATCAGCCGCATCACCCGCTCGGGTGCCTGGCTCAACAGGTCATAGTCGACGATCAGCAATGACTCGGCGTTTTCGCCGTAATAGGCTTCCTTGAGCGCTGTCCACGCATACCCCACGAGACGGTTGCGCTGGGCCAGGGTTTCGCAGCGGCTGTAGACGGTGTTGCGCTCGTCATCATCGTTGAACAGCTTGGTGTTCTCGAACGGGTTGGCGCGGTAGAGCCGCTCAAGACTGTCGAGCACCCAGGCGACGTTGCGCACGCAGGCGATGGTCTTGGCTTGGGGGAACAGATCCTGCAGCGCGGGCAAACGTGCGCACCACTGGCGGTTGGTGTCGAAGATGACGGGCTTGTCGGCCTTGTCGGCATAGTAGGAGTCGAACAACCCGCGCAGCAGGCGACGGCGCAAGTCGGTGTCGATCACCGAACCGAATTCGCTGCCGGCACTGCATTGCTGCAACACGCTGCTGAACAGCGTACCGACGGGGCTGGTCATGCCGGCGTGAAAGCGCGGGTTCTGCAAAAGAATTGCAGAAAGCAGGGTCGAACCTGAGCGCGGCAGACCGGAAATAAAGTGAAACTTTGACAATCCCTATCACCGTTTGTAGTCCGTTTGTGTCCGAAGAGTAGACGAGGAAACAAACCTCGACTAGTACTACTTTGATATCAAATACATCTGAGCCTGTAAAAAAGATGGACGGTATAGGTCCTCCCTCAACCTGAATCGATTAAGCCAAGCGTCAGCCATTTTCAGTCCTTGGGCAGAACGAAATAACCCCGTCTACGCTCAGCCGTGCGTGACCAGGCCAGGTGATCACAGCTTTCCCGTTGTATCCGCCAGATACCACAGACCAACAACCTGAAGGATGAGGATTCTATGGAAGTATTCATCGGTACTATCCAGCCGTTCGCTTTCAACTTTGCCCCCAGGGACTGGGCCTTGTGCAACGGGCAAACGCTCAGTCTTGCCCAATACCAGACCTTGTTTGCCCTGATCGGCGTGACGTACGGCGGCGACGGCCAGACCACTTTTCTGCTCCCCAATTTGCAGGGGCGGATGCCCATGGGCCAGGGCAACGGCCTGGGGCTGACCCCTCGGGTGATCGGCACCGTCTCCGGCACCGAAAACGTCACGGCGACGCTGAACAACCTGCCCAACCACACACACGCCCTGACCGGTATAACCGCCGCAACCACCCTGCAACTGGCGAACCCGGCCAGCAACCCGGTGAATACGCCAACGGCCACCAACTCCTTCATCGGCACCTCGGGCACAGGGCCGGGTGCGGCGAATATCTATTCCGACCAGTTAGGTGCTTCGCCGGTACCGCTGCAGGGTGTGACCACGACGGTCAGCGGTACGGTCGCCCCTACCGGCAATGGACTGCCGATGGCAATCATGAACCCATTCCTGGCGATCAACTTCAGCATTGCCCTGCAAGGCTACTTCCCATCCCGTAACTGATGATCCACCGGAGGACTACGGTCCTCCGGTCCGTTGGAGTATCGACATGTTGCAAGAAGTTCATAGCCACCATTTCCAACCACTGCTGGGCCTGACCAGCAGCCTGATCCTGCCCGACGGCAGTTGCTTACCCGTGCGGATCGAAACCCTCGAACAAGCGCCTCGGGCGAAAATGCCCAACGCAGAGCGCATGCCCTTCAGCGTCGAATTCAATAGTTTGCAGGCCACTGATTTCGTGGACGGCTTGTGCTCATTGGAAGTGCCCGAGCTGGGCAGACTCGAAGACGTATTCGTGTCGCGGATACCCCCCATGGGACGGGATCCGACGGTGGGATATTTCTACATTGCATTCAACTAGCGTGAGCCATCCGAGTGACCCTGTGGGAGCGAGCCCGCTCGCGATGGTGGCGGCACATTCGACAAGAATGCGACTGACCCACCGCTTTCGCGAGCAGGCTCCCTCCCACAAGGGATTTGTGGTGCACACAGGCCTAGTGGCCGATCCACGAATCCCACCCGGCAGAGCACGGCAACCGCGTCTAAGCTCAGCCGTGCGTAACCAGACCAGGGACGGAGTCGAACTGAACGCAATTTTCCCCCTGGCGATACCAGAACGATAACCTGAAGGACGAGGAATCTATGGAAGTATTCATGGGCACTATCCAGTCGTTTGCCTTTAATTTCGCACCCAGCGGCTGGGCGCTGTGCAGCGGGCAGACACTTGGCATTTCGCAATACCAGGCGCTGTTTTCACTGATCGGCACCTACTACGGAGGCAATGGCCAGACCAACTTCATGCTCCCCAACCTGCAAGGCCGACAGACCTTGGGCCAGGGCAACGGCCTGGGCCTGACCCCGCGTGTCATCGGCGAGACTTCAGGTACCGAAAACGTTACGGCGACATTGAACAACCTGCCCAATCACACCCACACCCTTACGGGTATTACGGCCGCAACCACCCTGCAATTGGCGAACCCGGCCAGCAATCCACTGAACGCGCCAACGGCCACCAACTCCTTCATCGGCACTTCAGGCACCGGACCGGGTGCGGCGAATATCTATTCCGACCAGCTAGGTGCGTCGCCAGTACCGCTGAAAGGCGTGACCACCACGGTCAGCGGCACGGTAGCCCCTACGGGCAACGGCCTGCCGATGGCAATCATGAACCCGTTCCTGGTCATCAACTTCAGCATTGCCCTGAACGGTCTGTTCCCATCCCGTAACTGATTTTTCAATCGCAGGGCGGCGGCCCTGTGGGAGCAAAGCTTGCTCGCGACTGCGACAAGTCAGGCAGCAACAATATTGACTGGTCTGCCGCTATCGCGAGCAAGCTTTGCTCCCACACAAACGCCTCCCACACACTAAGGAATATTGAGCTGTCAGTCGCCTTTCGGATACCAGACCAACCGCTCTGCCGCCGGGTTGCGCTCCTGGACTTCGAAGCCCAGTGCCAGGTAATGCCGACGTGCGTGAGGGTTGCTGGTCCAGACCACGGTCGCCACCGGGCAGCGGATCTGCTGCGCGGCTTTCTGCACGCCTTGCAACACCGTTCGGCCATAACCCTGTCCACGGGCCTGGGGAATGAAGGCCAGGTACAGCACGCGAATTTCATTAGGACCGAAATCGGTGCTCAAGGCGCCGATGGCGGTACCCAGTTTTTCCACGACGTAATGCATGGCATTGGGAAAGTTGTCCCCCAGCCCCTGCTCCTGCACCTGAAACTGCTGGGCGATCACCTGCTGCACCTGCTCGTGCTCGCCATCGATCCATTGCAGATCCGGTCGCGCCGCCTGATAAAGACTCTGCAAGAATGGACCGTCACTGACCCGCGACGGCCGCACCACCAGTCCCTCTGCCGCTACTGACTCCATGTGCACTCCTTAGAACCCACTTTCCCTCACACCCAGCGCCGCCAACCGACGCCAGGCCGCTCCCAATATCGATTCGCCCTGCCCTTGCAACACCACGACACCCCGCAGCGGTTGCGGCGGCGCAGCTTCGTCATCGATGGCGCTCAGGCGCACGCCATATTGCGCCTGCACAGGCTCGGCCCGCTGTTGCGAATCGCGGCGCACGGCAATCGGCCCATGGTGATCGGACGTCAACGCCTGCTGCTCAACCCAGGCGGCGCCATTGGTGTCGACTTCATTCAGTTGCACGGCAATCGAAGGGTGCATCGGATCATCGGCGATGAATCGCCCCGTGGCACCGGGCCCGACCCGCCAAAGCTCGGCCTCGGTAAGGTAGCCGCGCAAGCGGGAATCGGCCTGCACCACCCGCACCAGCGGTTGCGTGGGTGACAACCAGCGGCCCACCGCCAATTGCGGCAGCAGATCACGCACCTGGCCGGCATGGGGCGCACGCAGCAACAGGCGCTCACGTTGGGCGACCAGGCCGCGGTACTCGGCGACGGCTTCGGCCAGTTGCTGCTCGACGATGCCCGCGTCGGCGGCGGTTTCGCTACGGCCGGCCCGGCGGCGCATCTGCAATTGCTGGATCTCGATTTCCCGGCGCACGATGCTCAGGCGTGACGCCATGTCCGGCGACTCCAATTCAATCAACACGTCGCCCTGGGCCACCACCTGCCCATCGTGCACATTCACCTGTCTGACCCGTGCCGCCACCGGCGCGTACAAGGCACTGGCACGTCCGGCCTCAAGCATCGCCGGCACTTCCACGGCGCTGCGCCAGGGCAAGAGCAAGGCCAGGATCAGCGCCAGCAAGACCAATCCAGTCAGCAGCACCCGCGGCCCATGGGCCTGCTCGCGACGCTGCCACCATTGTCGCCACTCATTCACGATAGGCATGAAAATGAACCAGACCAATTCCACCATCATCAGGAAAATGCCCAGCACCTTGAAGAACAGGTGATAGACCGCCAGGGCGATGCCAAAGAACAATGCCGCGCGCCACAACCACGAGCCATATCCCCATATGAGCAAGCGGCGACGCATTTTCGGCGACCAGGGCTCCGGCGCTGCCACGCCATAGCCGAACAAAGCTTCGCGCAAACGCCAGCGACACAGGGCAAACGCACGGCCTTGAAGGTTATCCACTGCCCAGAAGTCGCTGAGCAGGAAATACCCGTCAAAGCGCATGAAGGGATTCAGGTTGATGATCAGCGTGGTGATCCAGGTGGCGCTGGCCAGCATGAATGCGGCGGTGCGGGCGGGCCCATCGGACAACAACGACCAGGCCAGCAGGGCGATGCACGCCAGTAGCAGTTCCGCCAGCACGCCGCCGGCGCCAATCAGCAACCGGGCCCGCCGATCATTGATCCGCCAGGCGTCGCTGACATCGGTATAAAACATCGGCAACAGCACCATGAACGCCACGCCCATGCTTTGCACCCGGCAACCGGCGCGCTTGGCCATGAAGGCATGGCCGAACTCATGGCACAGCTTGGCGAAAAACAACGCCACCCCGAACGCAAGCGCACCGCCCAGGCTGAACAGGTGTGGAAAAGTCGCCAGGAACCGCTGCCAATCCCGTGACGCCAGGAAAATCCCCGAACCCAGGGTCAGCGGCAGTCCATAGCGCAGGATCTTGGGCCCGAACCGTGCCAGCCAGGGCCAGGCGCGGTTGAGAAAGGCGTCCGGACGCCACAGCGGGATCCGGAAAAACAAGTATTGATGCAACAGGATCTGCCACAGGCTCTGGCGCCGGGCGGCCGTCTTGAATTGATAGCTGTCGCGCTGTTGCGGGTCCATTGCGCTGATCAGATCGTGGCCACGCAGAAAGCCCAGCAACTGCTCCAGGGACTCGCCATTGAGGGGCAGGCCCGGTTCACGGTTCGCGGCTTGCAGCACCCGTTCCGGGTCGCCCAGGGACCAATGTCGCAGCATGCGCATCGCCGCCGCGCCAAGCTTGAAGTAACGCCCGCGCACCGGATCGGCCAGGGTCCACTGAGGCGAACCATCAGGGTCCGGCGCCGCAGGGGACAGCTGCAGGTCCGGCCGCAGACTCGGCAGCGCCATGCTACAGACCTACGCTCTGGCGCAGACCTGCCAGTGGCCGACGCAACAGGTACAGCGCCAGCGGCGCACGATCTCCGAATATTTTCGCCGTGCCGCGCAAACCGATGCGCGGTGCCGCGGCGTCGAAGCGCGCATCCAATCGATAAGCAAGCTGTCCGGCGGCGGTGGGTTGCGCCTCATAGGCCGAACGCTCGAGCCAGGCCACATGCCGCTGCAACGGATCGCTGTCGAGAAACAATGCGACTTGCGCACCGGGGGCCAGGGTTATCGCATCGCCGACCGCCAGTTCGATGCGCAGCTCAGCCTGGCTGGGGTCGGCAATTTCCATCAATCGCTCACCGGTCTGCACCGGCTTGCCGAGCCAGCGCTCGACATCGGCAAACACCGCGATGCCATCCCGTTCGGCACGGACTTCACTGCGCTTGAGCAACTCGAGGGCATAGTTGCGCTCGGCACGTTTCTGTTCGACGCGAGCGGCCAGGAGGTCGATCTTGGAACTCGACTCGGCGTCGGCAAACGAGCGCTGGGAGTTGGCCTTGAGCTCCGCCTCGGCCACATCCAACGCGCGCTCGGCCACGTCAGCCTGGGCCTTGAGGCTGGTGCTTTCGAAGCGCAGCAACAGGTCACCGCTCTTGACGGCCTGATTGGGCTTGACCATGAATTCGGCGATCACGCCGTCCAGCGGCGCCGCCACCACCTGGCCACCCAGCGGCACCACTTCGGCCGGGGCCAGCACCGACTGGCGCACCGGCACCAGCAAGCCCAGCAACAGCACCGCCACCAGTGCGACCTGGCGCTTGCGCGTCCAGCGCAGGCGCCATGGTTTGCGTGGTTGCAACGCCAGCCACGCATGGCTGTAGGTGTCGCCCAGTTGCGACAGCAGCACTTGCTCGGCCGGCGTCCAGGGCTGGTCGCGGGCCAGCCACAGGCCACCGAAGACCAGCCCCTTGTGATCGATCAACGGCAGCCAGAATACCTGCGCGGCCGACAGGCTTCGCCAGTCCGCCTGTACGGCTTCGCTCACCCCATTGGCGGCAATCACCCGGGCCTGGTTCAGCACGCCTTGCTTGAACAATTGCGCCACCGCCTGCTCGACAAACGCCACGAAAGGCGCATTCGGCTCCACGGCACTGACGCCAGTCACCGCCTGCACCTTGCCGGCGATCAGCAGCGCGGCGTGGCGAAACCCGAACAGGGCCTGACCATCATTGACCAGGCTGTAGCTCAGTTGCGCCGGGTTACGCGCGGCCCGCGTCTGACGCTCCAGATCGAGAAAGCGCGCAAATACCTGCTCGACGCTGCCCATGACCGGCGCGTTCACTTGGACTCCGCGAAACGGGCCGTGCCGCTCATGCCGGACAGCAAGCCACTGGCGTCGGGCAGGCTCGCGACCAGCAGCAAGGTCTGGCTGCCTTCATCAATACGCGCGCCGAGACGCTTGACCGTCGCTTGCAGCGGCCGGCCGGTTTCGTCGGGGGTGAACGTAAAGGACTGTCCGGGCTTGAGCCTGCTCATCCAGCGCGACGGCACCAGCAGATGGATCTCCAGGGTGCGGTTGTCGACCACATCCAGCAACGGCGCACCGGCCGCGACGCTCTCATAACGCTGGACCTTGCGCGCCACCACCTGCCCATCGAACGGTGCGATCACACTGCAGCGCTTGACCTGGACCTGATACACCTGGGATTGCGCCTGGGTTTCGCTGAGCCGAGCCTCGGCCCGTGAGACTTCGAAACGCCCGACGGATTTCAATGCTTCCAGTTGTCGGTTATGCGCCAACTCCTCATTGGCGCCCCGACTCGCTGCCTGGGCTGCATTGAGCTGGGCCTGATAAGCCGAACAATCGAAACGCGCGAGGGTATCGCCCTTCTTGAACGACTCGCCCTCACTGAACGGCAATTCGACGATACGTCCGGCCAACTCACTGGCCAACACCGCCTGATCCCGCGCCCTAAGTATTCCCCGCGCCTCGTTACCGCCTGCCGCCCCAGCCGTCACATTGCTCTCGAGCAACGGATCGTCTGCCACAGGCGTCTGCGCCTGGGCTGCGCACGTTACAAAGGCCAATCCCATAACCCAACTACGAAAACGCTGCATGACCGCTACTCCCTGACGGATGGTCGGAGTCTACGACAGCGGTGAGGAGCGTCAAGGGAGATGCGGTCAGGTTTGGGAAATCTCTTGTTTCAAAAAGGTTGGGAGAAGGTCAAAAGGCACTTGGTTTTTTGCTTACGTTGGTCGGTATCAAATCCCACAAGAGCTTAGGCAGATCCACTCACTCTCATCAGCAATAGGTGATGGATTATCCAGACCTCCAAGCGGCGTCATACTTATGGAAAACCACTGAAATACACTTTTGACCAATCGGCTCAGAAACACCTTGCCTCCACACAATAAAGACGAGCAACACTCAATCGTGCCGGTGCCGGAGCTTATCCATCCACGGTTGACGCAGGATCATCCCAGGATTACGATTTGCCCACTGCTCAACCTCGTACGCAGAGATTAGGTTCTCTGGCAGTTGGGGTGAAAACACCGGCTTCGGCCGGTTTTTTCGTCTCTGGGGATTGAGTTTGTGCGTACCGCTTTTTTCGTTGATGGCTATAACGTTTTTTATGGATTGCTCGCCGGCACGCCTTATAAATGGTTGAACCTGACGCAGCTTTTGACACACATAGCCCGGGTCGAGAATCCTCAGAGCTCACTGGCTTCCGTTGATTACTTCACGTCCTCCGTCAAACCGGAACTGGCAACGCGCGGAATAGTTTCCAAAGAAGCTCAGGACTCTTATGTGCGAGCCTTGAAGGCCAGCCAAGTTACTGTTCACTATGGACGCCATCAGCTCGAACGCGCCAATGCCCCTCGTTTTATCAGTAAAAAGATCAGTGCCTCACGCCAGGATACGGTTGCCATCTGGAAACTTGAAGAAAAGGAAACGGACGTCCACATTGCAGTCAGCATGTATCGCTTAGCCTCCAAACAAGAGGCGTTGCCATGGGGAAGACGTATCGAGCAGCTTGTGCTCGTTTCCGGCGACACCGATATGGCTCCAGCTTTGAGAGCCGTTCGAGAAGACTTTCCTCACCTCAGGATCGGCGTAGTGCTCCCCTACCGAACCGGCTCCAAGCGCCTTGCTCCCGGCTCCCTAAAAGAGCACGCTCACTGGATGCGCCGCGTTGTCACTTGTGACGAGCTCCAAGCCCACCAATTCCCCAACCGGGTGCCCACCCGCAAGGCCCCCGCCATCAAACCGGATTACTGGTAGTCACACCCCGCCCCCTTCTACTCCACTAACGTCAACTCCCCATCCCGATACAGCACCTCGCGCCCCAGCCAGGCCGCATTCACCTGCGGCAGCACCGCCGAGGGTTTGCGCAGTTCGCGCAGCAGGGTCGACCCATGGGACAAGCGTCCGCCCATGCGCGCAATCACCGCCCGGGCGTTCTGATAGTGTGCATGGCGGCCTGGGTCCAGGGTCTCTTCAAGCAGAATGTCGTCGCCCAGAATGCCTTGCACCTGTCCCGGGTAGATCAGGAACCCGCTCGCTTGCTCGGTGCCCTCGCGACCATCCTGCCAGAAGCTGCCCTCGCGGCTGCGAATGTCCGGATGCGGCGCGAACCAATGGGCCCTTTCGGACGCCGGCATGGCGTGATGCAGGCGAAAGAAAATCCGCATCAGGTTATCGCGGTACCACTCGCGCACTTGCAGGTAGTAGCCGCGCAGCCCTGGCAAACCGCCCGAATGGGCCAGACGAACCGCCAAGGGCCATTGGGGGAACGCCTGCAACGGCAACTCGGTCAGTGCCGGACGCGGCGTAGCCGGGTCGGTTTCCCAAGGCAGTCGATGCGGGGCGCACTCCAGGTTGTCATAGGCGGTTGGGGGTCGTCCCAGCCAGTCGCCACCGCTGCTGGCCAACGCAGTGGCGATGCACAGGTTGCCCTGGACCACGAATACATAGAAACGGGTGAACCAGTCCGCCAATCGCTGCCCGTCGACGCCCTGTCCGGTCAGTTCGAGCAGCTCCCGATCGAAGCGCCGCAACCCCCTTTCCAACGTTGGCAAATGCCCACGAGCGATGCGCTGCATGCGCAGGAACAACAGCAGCGAACGGATCAGGCGTAGCGGTCGCCAAGGCAGATGGGGCGTAGCGCCGCCGACCTCACCCGCGTAGTTGCTGGCGCTGATGCCCCAGTCCGCCAGGCGCGCGAGAAACAGGTCGTTATTGATGTATGAAGCACCGCCAAACACCGCGGTAAAGGGCTCGTTGTCCTGCAATATCCGCGAGTCCCAGCGCGCCATGATCGCGGGAATGCTCGCCGCAGCACGGCGCTGGGCGTATTCCACCAGAACACTGGGTTGCGGCGGCAGGATCTCGGCGATGTTGGCGGCAGTCAGGTGTCGACGCCAGCCGTAGTCGCTGATCGGCCGGTACTGCAGCAACCAGAGTTGGCTGCCGTCCCAAGCCCACTCAACGTCACCGGGCACGTAGTGGAAAACCCGCAGCACGCTTTGCAGGAAGCGCCATAGCTGATCGGCGGTCAGGCCGTGGGATGGCTTGAACGTGTCGCTATTCCACGCGTCCCCCAGGCGCGAAATGATCGCGCGCTCGGGGCTCGCCTGGCCGTCGGCCAACGATTCGAGATGACCTTCGACCCACTCCAGTTCGACGGCCAAGTGACGGACGAAGGCGATCCCGGACAGCCGCGGCGTGATGAACCGCTGCACCACCACTTCCTCGACCCCTGTCGCACTCAACTCGGCAACGCGCCCCGGCACGTCCTGTGTCGATACTCGCAAGAAGGTGGTACTCAGGCCCGCGTTCGCCGCATCAGCCTGGTCTTCGCCATAACTGGAGGAGCGCACCGCCCAGAGAGCGTCCGATTGGCTGTCGAGGAACGCCGGCAGGCGCGGATCGTGGCAGTCGTTGAGCGACAGCGCCGCAGGCACCGCTTGCCCGGCCAGAGCCGCCAGGCGCAAGCGCCCACCCTTGGTATGGGCGACGAACCCTCGCTCGCCTGACTCCAGCCACGCGACGAATTCCCTCGGCGCGTCAATCCAGGGATAGTGACCCCAGCCGGGCTTCAGGCTGATGGTCAGATCGGCGCGGGCGAGAATCGCTGACCACGCCGCGGCCTGCTCGATGCCCAGCACATTGTCCTGGTCGCCCCAGACCAGTTCGACCGGGTCGGTGATCCACTCCAGCAGTGGCAGCGCGGTGTCCGCGCGCACCAGATCCCAGTGCGGCACAAAGGCACGACAGCGGGCGTACCCGGCTCCCATGCGCTGGTACTGCGCAGGCGTCCAGGTCTGGTTGGAAAACTTGCGGGCAAACAGCGTCGGCTGGTTTGCCAGTAACCAATGAATGGTTTTGCGCAGCGGCAGAGGCGACATCAATGCCGGCAGACGGCGCTGCCATAAAAAAGCTCCAACCGGCGCCAACAATACACTGCGACAGAAGTGCCCTGGTTGACGCTGCAAGGCATGCAGCACCAACAACGCATTCACCCCTACCGCCGTGATCGCGCTGCCCTTGACCGTCATCTGCAGCAAAGCCTGGGCGTAGGCGGCCAGGTCTTCGCACGGCGCTTGAGGATGATTGCCAAAGCCGGGCAGCTCCAGTGGCACCACTTCGTAGCGCTCGAAGTGCGGCAATGCATCGTCCCACCAATCGGCGGCGCTGCCGTTGCCGGCCAGCAGGTACATCAAAGGCTTGCTCATGAGCGGTCCTCAGGCCAGATCGCGCAGGGCAGCGTCGAGGGTCGGATAACGGAACCGGTACCCGGCCTCGGCAAGACGGCTCGGCACCACGCGTTGGCCGTCGAAAAACAACTGGGCCATCTCCCCTGCCAGGGCACGCACCGGTGCGGCAGGGATGTGAAACCATACCGGGCGCCTGAGAACTTTACCGACGCGCTCGGCAAACGCCCCTTGGCTGACCGTCTCCGGCGCTACCAGGTTGTAAGTGCCGTTCAGGCTCTCGTCGTCGAAGGCCCGGGCGATGACCTGGATCACATCGTCACGGTGTATCCAACTCATGATCTGCCGACCATCGCCCATCCGCCCGCCGAACCCCAGGCGAAATGGAATCAGCAAAGGCAGCAATGCCCCGCCCGGGCCAAAGACCACGCCCAGGCGCATCACCACCTGACGCAGGCCCAATTCGACGGCGGGCAACGCCGACGCTTCCCAGCGGGCACAGAGTTCGGCCATGAAACCATCGCCCTTGGCGGCACGCTCATCCAGGCTCTCACTGGCATCACGCACGCCATAAAAGCCGATGGCCGAGGCCTGGACCCACAGCGTCGGCTTGTTCCGGGCGTTCTTCAGCCAGTTGATCAATGCTTCGGTGGTATGGACCCGGCTGGCAATCAGTTGCGCCTGGCGCCGGGGACTCCAGCGTGGACCGGCCACCGGCGCCCCCGCCAGATTGATCACCACGTCGAAGATTTCGTCATGGCCCAGCTTGCTCAGCGAGCGCAGGCAACGGGCACGGCCGTCGAACAGATAGGCCGCTTTCAACGGATCCCGGGCCAACACGCTGACGGTGTGTCCGGCATCGAGCAACTGATTGACCAGTGCCTCCCCGATAAACCCGGTGCCACCGGTCACCAACACGCGCCGATGGACACCGCCCGCGAACGGATTGCCAGATTTTCCCCGGCGCTGCATGCGCAGCGCCGCCAGCCCGTCACGGATACCCGAGGCACTGACACCGACGGCAAACAGCGTCAGCAACCAGCCGCGCCAGCCCAGATCGAGCGCGCCCAGGCCAGTGGGCAAACTCGCCCATTGCGCCAGTTGCACCCCGTACAGCGCGAAGAACGCCCCGCCGTTGACCGCCAGCACCGTGTGCATGATGCGCTCAATGGCCGGCAGCTTGCGGCTGCGGTCCTCGACCACGAAATCCCAGAGCGTCAGGCCGATCTCCAGGGCGAACAGCAACCCGATGACAATCGCCCACGTTCCCTGGAAGGTCAGGTGGGCGATGCCCAGGAACAGAATCCCGTAGAAACACGAACGCAGGGCGTGGATCGACAGCTCCAACCGGGCGCTGTGGCGATAGGGCAGCGCGACGGTCAGTTCATGGTGATAGAGGGTATCCAGCGCGCCCAGGACAGCCTGGGCGATCAACAACGCGATGGCCCAGTCGAGGAGAGAAAAATCAGGCATGGTTTGACTCACTTAGCAGGTGGTCGACGAGGGGACTGCGGCGATCGTGACGGTAGAGCCAGAACAGCGGAGGCAGCAATGCAAACAGGGCAAGGCTGTCGAACCACAAATGCGACCAGACCTGCGCCTGGGCCGAAAGCAGCATGTCCTGGGGCGCCCAGAGCAGGATGCCGGCGATCAACCACCCCCAAGGCATCGCGCTTCTCAGTCGATTACCGAGATGGACCAGGGCCAGCATGTACAGCGAATAACTTTGCAACGTGGCGCCGAACAGCGCCAGCCACCAGACCTGCTGCGCCCGGGCAGCCGAAGGCACTGCGGCGCCGGACCAGAAAGCCTGTTCGATGGTTTGCAGATAGCCGTCGAGCAATCCCGCATGCCCTGCCCAGGTCAGCACGAGGCTGACCAGCAGATGCATGAGGGCAGCGGCGTATAGCCAAGCGACCAGGGCTTTGCGAAGGGAGCTGGGAGGGGCTGGCATTCCGTGTCCTGAGACTTGCTTGAGAGCCGCAAGTCTAAAGGAAAAGAAAGTGGCTTTACCTGGCTAATTGGGCTGAGTTGAAGTCCGCCATCGCGAGCAGGCTCGCTCCCACAGGAAATGGGCGCAGACGCGAATGTCACGACCAGCACAGACCCTGTGTGGGAGCGAGCCTGCTCGCGATGGCGTCCGCCCAGACAACCGCTTACCTGAACATCATGACAGCCCTTCCATCAACGCTGCATCCCCCAACGCTTCACCGTCACCCGCTCCAGGTTGTCGAACACCAGGTTCTCCACCATCAAGCCGATCAGGATCACCACCGCCAACCCGGCAAAGACCTTGTCGGTGTATAGCTCGTTACGGTTCTGGAAGATGTACCAACCCAGGCCGCCCTTACCGCTGGTGGCGCCGAACACCAGTTCAGCGGCGATCAACGTACGCCAGGCAAAGGCCCAGCCGATTTTCAACCCCGCGAGGATCGACGGCAGCGCTGCGGGAATCAGGATGAACAGCACGAAGCGCAGACCCTTGAGCCCATAATTGCGCCCCGCCATGCGCAAGGTTTCGGACACGCCGAGAAAGCCCGCGTACATATTCAGCGCCAACGCCCACAGCACCGAATGCACCAACACGAAGATCAGGCTGTTCTGCCCCAGGCCGAACCACAACAATGCCAGCGGCAGCAAGGCGATGGCTGGCAATGGATTGAACATCGACGTGAGGGTGCTGAGCAGGTCCCGCCCCAACCGCGTCGACACCGCCAGGGTCGTCAGGCCAAACGCCAGGGCGATGCCCAGCAGATATCCCTTGAGCAGCACCGCCAGGGAAATCCAGACCTTGCCCAACAGTTCGCCACTGCGCAGCCCTTCGTACAAAGCACTGGCGGTTTGCAGGAAACCCGGCAGCAACAAGTCATTGTTCTGGTAGCGGGCCAGCCCCTCCCATAACAGCGCCAGCAGCACGAGGATCAAGCTCTTGCGCAGCCAACCCTGCTGCCAGAGACGCTGGCCCAGGGGTAACTCCCGTTCCAGCGGCAGGTGGGTCAGGGGTTGCAGGTCAACTTCATATTCTTCGCGCACAGGCGATAAACGGCTCATGGGTCGCCCCTCTCAATACGCGATACGAATGTCGGCAAAATCCAGTTCCCGTTCGGTGTCGGGCCCTGAGCCTTGCTCGAACAGCAACCGATGAATCCGCCGGGCCGTCTGCTGGAATGCCACGCCACCCAGGCTATGCAGGTCGAATTGATGGCTGTGGATCTCCGCCCTTACCCGCCCCGGATGCGGTGAGAGCAGCAGGATACGATTGCCCACCACCAACGCTTCTTCGATGGAGTGAGTGACGAACAGCAGTGTGAAGCGCACCTCTTCCCAGAGCAGCAGCAGTTCCTCCTGCATCTTGCGTCGGGTCAGGGCATCGAGGGCGGCGAAGGGCTCGTCCATCAAGAGGATTTTCGGTTGCATCGCGAGTGCCCGGGCGATGGCGACACGGGCCTTCATGCCACCCGACAACGTGTGCGGATAGGCATCGACAAAGGCCCCCAACCCGACCTTGTCCAGGTAATGCAACGCCCGCTCTTCGGCCTCGGCACGCTTGAGGGTGCGCGAGGCCAGGAGTGCGAACATTACGTTCTGCTTGACGGTTTTCCAGGGCGGCAACTGATCGAATTCCTGGAACACCACGACCCGGTCGGGCCCTGGTGCGTTGACGGCTTCTCCTTGCAGGCGGATCTCGCCTTCCTGCGGTGCGATGAAACCGCCGATGGCCTTGAGCAATGTGGACTTGCCACAACCCGACGGGCCGAGCAGCACGAAGCGGTCCGCCGGATCGACGTCGAAGCTGACTCGATGGGTGGCCCGCACCACGCGTTGGGAGGTGCGGTACTCCAGGCTGACGTTATCCACTGACAACAACGGGGTATCGGTGCGAGCGGGGTTGCTGGCCGCGTGGCCTTGCAATAGCGCGGTCATGGCGATCAACTCCCCTGCAATGGCTTGGCGTCCTGGAAGAAATAATCCTCCCAGGAGGCCGGCTTGTTCTTGATCGCGCCAACGCGGTACAGGAATTCGGCCAGCGGGTAGGTGTTCTTCGGCGTGACCGTGAATTCGATCTGCGGGTTATCGATGATCTTCAGCAGCGTCGCCCGATCGATCTTGGCCTGGGTCACCCGCAGGTAGGTATCCGCCGCCGCGCCTTTGTCCTTCTGGGCAAACTCGGCCGCTTCGGTCAGCGCCTCGACGAACGCCTTGTAGGTTTTCGGGTTCTCATCGCGAAACTTCTCGGTGGCGAACAACACTGTGGGGGAGTTCGGCCCCAACACATCATAGGAATTGAGCACCACATGAACGCCCGGGGTTTGCAGCGCCTGGTCCTGGAACGGCGGGTTGGAGAAATGTCCGGTCAACTCCGTGCCGCCAGCGATCAAAGCCGCCGTCGCGTCCGGGTGTGGAACGGCCAGGGTGTACTTGTCCAGGCGATTGAATTCCTTGTCGCCCCATTGCTTCGCGGCGGCGTACTGCAGGAAACGTGACTGCACCGAAACACCTACCGCCGGCACCGCGATACGATCCTGCTCGGTGAAGTCGGCGATGGTCTTGACCTTGGGGTTGTTGCTCAACAGGTAATAAGGAAAGTTGCCCAGAGAAGCCACCGCCTTGACGTTCTGCTTGCCGCGGGTGCGGTCCCAGATGGTCAGCAATGGGCCGACCCCGGCGCCAGCAATGTCGATGGAGCCCGACAGTAACGCATCGTTGACCGCCGCGCCGCCAGACAACTGGGTCCAGTCGACCTTGATGTCGATGCCTTCCTGCTTGCCGTGTTTCTCGATCAACTGCTGGTCACGGACCACGTTCAGCAGCAGGTACACGATGCCGAACTGCTCCGCGATACGAATCTCACCCTCGGCGCGGGCGCTGGAGGGTGCCACCAGGCTACCGGCCAACAGGCTGAATCCCAGGCCGACGGCAGCGGCCAGCGGCGCAAAAGCAATGCGTTTGGACATGTTGATTCTCCGGGCGCTATGCGCGTGGGCAGCCAATCAGAAAGGGGCGTCGCCCTGGATGGTGGTGCGGTACAGCTTGCGACGCAGATGACTCGGGCAACCGGCGGCCAGATGGATCAGCGAGCGGTTGTCCCAGAACACCAGGTCGTGGGGCTGCCATTGATGGCGATAGATATTCCGGGGCAACACGCTGTGTGCGTACAACTCGGCCAGCAGCGCTTTGCTTTCGTCCTCCGGCAAACCGACGATGCGGGTGGTGAAGCCTTCACTGACGAACAACGCCTTGCGCCCGGTTTCCGGATGGGTGCGCACGATCGGGTGAACCACCTCGGCGACCTGGGCCAGTTGCTCCGGTGTCAGCTTCGGTCGCCAGTTGCCTTCGAATTTGCTTTCGCTGTAGCGCGCGGTATAGGAGTGCGCCGCCGAACGGCCTTCCACGGCTTTGCGCAACGCCCCGGGCAAGCCATCCCAGGCCTTGTGCATGTCAGCGAACAGCGTATCGCCACCTTCGCTCGGCAACTCCTGCGCGTGGAGCATCGACCCCAGGCTGGGCAGTTGTTTATAGGAAAGGTCGGAATGCCAGAACTTCCCGGCGTCGCCCAGACCGATGGACTGGCCGTTCTCGATGATGTTGGAAACGATGAGAATTTCGGGATGCCCGGCCAACAGGAACTGCTTGAGCACATGAATCTGCAGCACGCCAAAACGGCGGCTGAAGGCGATGTGCTGTTCAGGGGTAATGCGTTGATCACGGAACACCACGACGTGATGGTCCAAGTGCGCCCGATGGATACGGGCGAAATCCTGGTCATTGAGCGGTCGGGACAGGTCCAGGCCAATGATCTCGGCGCCAACGGCGCCGTTGAACGGGCGAATTTCGAAGCTTTGCGGCGCGATATTCTCGACGCTTGGAAAATCCGAGGAATAAGAAACGGCTGGCATACATCACTCCTACGCACAGCGCGCTTCATGGGCGCGCCTCGATCAAAAACTCACGGCATGGCCGTATGGGTTCGTGTCGTGCGGCGCGCCGATTGGTCGGCAGGTACGCAGGGGTATGACTTTATCGGTATAAGAATCTAAATTTAAATACCGTTAGTGAATAACGATATGGCCTGGAGTTTTCACCTGTCCCTGTGGCGAGGGGATTTATCCCCGCTGGGCTGCGCAGCAGCCCTGAAGCCATGCACCCTGGCGTATCAGGCAGATTGAGTTGCTTGGTTTGGGGCCGCTTCGCAGCCCAGCGGGGATAAATCCCCTCGCCACAGGGGACGGGGCGGCCTCGATTGCTCGTCTCTACCGCTCGTGCAACGCCTCGGCCCGGGCCTTGATGATGGGCTTGAGCAGGTAGCTGAGCACGGTTTTCTTGCCGGTGATGATGTCCACCGAGGCCACCATGCCCGGGATGATCAGCAGCGGTTTGTCATCGGTGCCCAGGTGGCTGCGCTCGGTGCGCAGCTTGATGATGTAGTAGGTGGTTTTCTTGTCTTCGTCGGTGATGGTGTCGGCGCCGATCTGTTCCAGCTTGGCCTTCAGCCCACCGTAGATGGTGTAGTCATACGCGGTGAATTTCACCGTGGCGTCCTGGCCAGGGTGCAGGAAGGCGATGTCCTGGGGACGGATTTTCGCTTCCACCAGGATGGTATCGTCCAGCGGCACGATCTCCACCAGGTCACTGCCAGGCTGGATCACGCCACCGATGGTGTTCACCAGCATTTTGTTGACGATACCCCGCACGGGCGACGTTACCAGCGTGCGGCTTACGCGGTCTTCCAGAGCCTTGCCAGTCGCCTGGGCCTTGTTCAGGTCGGTGCGCGCCTCGTTGAGCTGGGTCAGCGCTTCGCTGCGGAACTTGCCGCGGGTCTCGTCGATCTTGCGTTGCACTTCCTTGATCGCCGATTCGGCGCGAGGAATCGCCAGCGTCGTGGCATCCAGTTGCCCGCGGGTCTCGACTTCAGCACGCTTGAGCCGCAGCACTTCCACCGGTGATACCGCGCCCTGAGCCACCAACGGTTCAGACATGTTGATTTCCTGGCGTTGCAACGCCAGGCCGGAACGGTACTGCGCCTGCTTCGAAATGAACTCGCGCAACTCCTGCTGGCGCTGCACCAGTTGCTCCTGCAACCCACCGATTTCATCGTGCAATTGCTGGCGACGGCTGATGTACAGCGACTCTTCACTGGCGGCCTGGCCCGGCACAGCCTTGAGCACGTCGGCCGGGAAGTTCAGCGGCCGGTCGTCGACCTCGGCACTCAATCGTTCGACCCGCAACAGCATGGACAGGCGATCCGCCTCGGTTTCCCCCACATTTGAGACGAACCGTGTGTCGTCCAGCCGAATCAAAGGCGCACCGGCCTCGACAATCTGCCCTTCCTTGATGAACAACTCGGCGACGATGCCGCCCTCCAGGTTCTGGATCTTCTGGATCTTGGACGACGGAATCGCCTTGCCGTCGCCCTTGGTCACTTCGTCGACCACGGCGAAGTTGGCCCACAGCACCAGGAACACAAAGAACGCGATGATGCCCCAGATCGTCAGGCGCACCACTCGTGGTGCGTCTTCGATCAGGGCCTTGTTCACCTCCGGCAGGGGTTGTCCACTAAGCGAAGCGGAGCCTTTGAAATAACGGCCCACGGAATCCTTGATACCCGACTTAAGCAACACTGATCTGCCCCTTCTTCAACGCTTCCATCACGGCAGCTTTCGGGCCGTCGGCCAGGACTTGCCCGCGGTCGATCACAAGCAGGCGATCCACCAGCGACAGCAAGGATGCCCGGTGCGTCACCAGCAACACGGTCTTGTTTTCCACCACGGAGGCAAGGCGCTGCTTGAGGCGCTCCTCACCGGTGTTGTCCATGGCGCTGGTGGGTTCGTCCAGCAGCAGGATCGGTGGGTTGAGCAGCAGCGCACGGGCCAGGGCAACGTTCTGGCGCTGACCGCCGGACAAGTTTTGCCCGCGCTCGCCGACTTGCAATTCATAGCCCTGGGGATGCAGGCGCGCGAACTCATGCACACCCGCCAGTTCGGCGGCCTGGAGCACCAACTCGTCTTCGACATAACGGGCGCCTGAGGTCAGGTTGTCCCGCAGGGTGCCGGCCAGCAGTTGGATGTCCTGGGGGACGTAACCGACGTTGTAGCGCAACTCGCTGACATCGATCTGACGAATGTCCACGCCATCCACCAACAAGGCACCATCGTCCGGCTGGTAAAGGCCCACCAACAACTTCGCCAGGGAGCTCTTGCCCGAACCACTACGGCCGATGATGCCGATTTTCTCACCAGGCTTGATGACCAGGTTGATGTTCTTCAGCGCGGGGTTCTGTTGGTTCGGGTAGGTGAAATTCAATTGCCGGCATTCGATGGCACCCTGCAGGACCTTGCGGCTCAACGGACGCTCTTCGAAATTGCGCTCCTGGGGCAGCTCCATCATCTGATCGACGGAGGTCATGGTCACCCGCGCCTGCTGGTAACGGGTCAGCAGGCCCGACAGCGACGCCAGCGGGCTGAGGGCACGGCCACTGAGCATGTAGCAGGCAACCAGCCCACCCATACTCAAGTTACCGGCGATGATCAGGTAGACACCGAAGACGATCATGATCACGCCCGCCAGTTGCTGGATCAGCAAGGTGATGTTCATCGCCAGCCCGGACAGCATTTTTACCCGCAGCTCGAGACGGCTGAGGGTGCCGATAGTCTGCTCCCACTGGTATTGACGCTCGCTCTCGGCGTTATTGACCTTCACCGCATCCAGGCCGGCCAGGGTCTCGATCAGGCTGGACTGGCGCTCGGCGCCCAAGGCCATGGTCCGCTCCATGGTCGCCACCAGGGGCTTCTGCAATGCGTAGCCGATCAGCAGGGCGATCGGGAACGCCAGCACCGGAATCCACACCAGGTGTCCGCCGATAATCGCGATGACCATGAAGATCAACAAGGTAAACGGCAGGTCGATCAGGCTGGTAAGGGTCAGCGAGGCGAGGAAGTCTCGCAGGCTCTGGAATTCATGGATGTTCTGGGCAAAGCTGCCGACCCGCGCCGGACGGTACTTCATCGCCATGCCGACGATACGCTCGAACAGCGTGGCGGAAATGATCAGGTCGGTTTTCTTGCCCGCCAGGTCCAGGCACAGGCTGCGCAACATTTTCAGGATCAGGTCGAACAGATAGGCACCGGTGATGCCGATGGCCAATACCCACAAGGTCGACTCGGCCTGGTTTGGCACGACTCGGTCGTAGACGTTCATCACGAACAGCGGCGCAGCCATGGCGATGATGTTGATCAGCAGGCTCGCGGCAATCGCATCGGCGTACAGCCAACGGGAACGCTTGAGGGTATCGCGAAACCACGAGCGCGCCCGGGGAATAAGCGTGCCGTGGTTCACATCGAATTTGTGCTGGGGCTGGGCGAAGAAGACCTTGCCGCTGTAGTCGTCGGCCAGCAGTTCACGACTGACCGTCACTTCTCCGCCGTCGCTTTCGCTGAGCAGCAGCCGCGCCTGATCGTCACCGACCCAGCCCAGCAACACCGCACTGCGACCGTCCTTGAGCAGCAACAAGGCCGGCATGGCAATGGTCGGGATCTGCTCGAGCCGGCGTTGCAGCACCCGGCCTTGCAAGCCGGCCCGGGCGGCAGCGCGCGACAATAATTCGACGCTCAGCCGTTGCTTGGGCAGCGGCAGCCCGGTGGTGAGCATCGCCGCGCTGGCCGGTTTCTGATGCAGCATGCAGAGCGCCAGCAACCCGTCCAGCAACGGGTCGTCATGCAGCGTGCGCGGGTCATGGACTAGTTCGACTCGACTGACTTCTGATTCCACGCTCTGCACTCTTTACTGATCAAACTGGATGGATGATTCAATTCATCCCAGGCAACTGGACCTTGGGTTTCACGTCATTCTGCACAACGGATGCCAACGGCGCGACTACCCCCTGACTTTTGAGCAGCTCGCCCATGGTTGCCTTGATCCGATACTGAGTGAACAACTGCACGTTCTTGATTTCCGCCAACCGCCGGGAAGCACTGAACAGCTCGTTTTCGCTATCGAGCAAGTCGAGCAGGGTCCGCTCGCCGAGGCTGAACTGCTTCTGGTAGGCGTTACGCACGCTGGCGCTGCGGTCCACGTATTGCTGGGCAATCGGTACTTGGGCATTGGCATTGTTGAGAGCGTTCCAGGCCAGGCCCAGTTCTTCGGTCAGTTGACGCAAGGCGTTGTTACGGATGTCCAGGGCCTGGTTGGACAGGTAGGACTTGGACTCCAGATCCGCCTTGTTGCTGCCGCCGGCATACAGGTTGAAACGCATGCGCAGCATGGCCTGCCATTCGTTGTTGTGACCGTCCTGGCCGTCCAGGTCGTTGTCAGCGGTGCGACCCAGTTCGGCGTCGAAGCGTGGGTAGAAGCTCGACTTGGCGGCTTCGTACTGTTTCTCGGTAGCGACGATGTCCGCCTCGGCCGAACGCAGTACCGGGCTGTTTTCCAGCATCTGGGCACGAGCTTCCGTCAGGTTGGCCGGCAGCAGCGCCATAAAATCGGCGGGGCGTTCCAGTTGGTCAGGCAACTGGCCCACGGCACTGAGGTAGTTGGTCTCGGCGTCGGCCAGATTGGTCTGCTCGGTGATCAGGTTGTTGCGGGCCTGGGCCACGCGTGCTTCGGCCTGATCGTGGTCGGCACGGTTGCCCACGCCGCGCTCGGTACGCAGTTTGATCTGATCGAAGATGCGCTCGTGGCTCTTGAGGTTCTCCTCGGCCAGGCGTACGAACTCGCGCCGGGTCAGCACATCCAGATAAACCTGGGCCACGGTCAGGCCGGTGCGCTCGGAGGTATCGAGCAGCGAATAGGCGCGGGCATTAACGGTGGCTTGTTGACGCCCCACTTCACTGGACGTCGCAAAACCGTCAAAAACCATTTGTGTCACACGCAGGCTCGACTCGCCGCGATTCAGGGTTTCCCAATGATTGTTACTGCCCGACCGGGTCGTGACACTGTCGGTGCCTTCGCGACCATACCCCGCCGCCACGTCTACCCGGGGCAGGTAACCGCCCTTGGCCGCCTTGAGTTGATAGTCCGCTGCCAGGCGGCTGTTCACTCCAGCCTGGATTTCAGGATGTACGTCCAGGGCCTGTTGCATAGCCTGCGGCAAGGTTTGTGCCTGCACGAAACTGGCAGCGAGAGCGAAGGGTAAAGCCATTAACAAATGCGAACGCATGGTGTTTTTTCTTCCTGAAACGCTTGTCTTGGATCACAGCGAAACGAGGCGCTGCATCGTATGATGGCAACCGGAATTACCGTATGTCGGAAAGTTCGAAGCAGGTACTGAATCTTGCAGCGAAAGAACAAGCCGCCACTTAAATATCAATGTGACATGACCGATACAATTGTTTAGGATGCCCAGAGGAAGGTCAATAGTTTGGCGAAAACAAAAATCCCAAGAATTTAAGCCAAATTATTGACATATCAAAGCGTCAAATAACCTTATCAAGTAAAGCCAAAACGTCCAGACCGCCGCTATCCACAGCTTGCGGGCCCATGGAAGTTTACTGAACGTGGCATCCGGAGAGTCATCAATGAGCAGCGTTATTGCCGTCGTCAAAAGCATTGTCGGTCAGGTTTTCGCCGTGTCCCCGGAGGGTATCCGGCGCGTGCTCATTGAAGGTGATCGTCTGTTTACAGGCGATCAGTTGGACACCGGTCCTGCCGGCTCCGTCACGTTGGACCTGGCCGATGGCCGCACCCTCGATCTGGGCCGAGACACCCAGTGGAGCGCCAACACTCCAGACTCATCCACTGATCTCGAACAGGCCACTGCCCAGGCCGCGCCGTCGGTGGAAGAACTGCAGCAGGCCATCGCAGCCGGTGTCGACCCGACTACAGCCCTCGAAGCCACCGCCGCCGGAGCGGGCGAAACGAGTACCGGTGGTTCCGCCGGTGGCGGCCACAGCGTTGTCGTGCTGGATGCCACGGCCGGCAGCGTCGACCCGACTGTCGGTTTCCCAACTGAAGGCCTGGGCGCGACCAACGCCGCGAATAACAACATCACCGGCCTGGCCACCAATGCCAACGCCAATACCACTGCCAACACCCTGATCAATTCAACGCTGACGCTGAGCGCCACCCCGACCCTGACCGAGGCCGGTGGCGTGCTGGTCTATACCGCGACCGTTACTCAGGCGCCCCTGACCGACCTGACGGTAACCCTGTCCAATGGCTCGGTGATCGTGATTTCCGCCGGACAAACCACCGGCAGCGTCAACGTCCCACTGGCACCGAACGACACCGTCTACAACGACCCAAGCCAGATCAGCGTGACCGTGACCGGCACCACCGGTGGCAGCGGTATCGCCGTGACCCTGCCCACCACGCCAGCCGTGACCCAGATCACCGACACCATCGACACCACCAATGTCACCCTGACCGCAGGCGAGACGGTGACCGAAGGGGGGCAGATCACCTACACCGCGACATTGACCAACCCGGCACAGACCCCAGTGACCGTGACCTTGAGCAATGGCTCGGTCATTACCATCGCTGCGGGCCAGACCTCCGGCACCGTTGCCGTCGACACTCCGACCAACGACGTCTACAACAACGGCAGTACCGTCAGCACCACCATCACCGGTGCGACCGGTGGCAACTTCGAAAACCTGGTGCCGAGCACCGCGCCTGCGGTCACCACGATCACTGATTCGGTAGACACCACTGGCCTGACCCTGAGCGCCACCAACAACATCACCGAAGGCGGCCAGATCACCTATACCGCCACGCTGACCAATCCGGCCCAGACCCCAGTCACTGTAACCTTGAGCAATGGCTCGGTTATCACCATCGCTGCCGGTCAAACTACGGGTACCGTCAATGTCGAGACGCCAACCAACGACGTCTACAACAATGGCGGCACCGTCAGCACCACCATCACCGGCGCAACCGGCGGCAACTTCGAAAACCTGGTGCCAAGCACCACGCCAGCCGTCACTACCATTACCGACTCGGTGGACACCACTGGCCTGACCTTGAGCGCCAGCGAGAACATCACTGAAGGCGGTTCGATTGTTTACACAGCGACCCTGACCAACGCAGCGCAGACGCCAGTGACCGTGACCTTGAGCAACGGCTCGGTCATCACCATCGCAGCGGGCGAAACCACAGGCAGCGTCAATGTCGAGACACTAGCCAACGACGTCTACAACAACGGCAGCACCATCAGCACCACCATTACCGGTGCGACTGGTGGCAACTTCGAGAATCTGGTGCCGAGCACCACGCCTGCGGTTACCACCATTACTGACTCGGTGGACACCACTGGTTTGACCCTGAGCGCCAGCGAAGGCATCACCGAAGGTGGTTCGATTGTTTACACCGCAACGCTGACCAATGCGGCTCAAACGCCAGTGACCGTCACCTTGAGCAACGGCTCGGTCATCACCATCGCAGCGGGCGAAACCACCGGCAGCGTCAATGTCGAGACACTAGCCAACGACGTCTACAACAACGGCAGTACCGTCAGCACTACCATCACCGGTGCCACCGGCGGCAACTTCGAAAACCTGGTTCCAGACACGACACCTGCGGTTACCACGATCACTGATTCGGTGGATAACACTGGCCTGACTCTGAGCGCCAGCGAAACCATCACCGAAGGCGGCCAGATCACCTATACCGCGACGC
>NZ_JBMDKO010000079.1:0-16317 GCF_057809755.1 Pseudomonas sp. FG13 | reverse complement strand
ATTTGCATACACCATCAAACCCTGTGGGAGCCGGGCTTGCCCGCGATGGCGGCGGCACCTGTCGGCGAAAAATCAATTTGCCATCAAATCGCCTTGCAAAAAGACGATGCCCGACTAGATTCAAAACTGTCTTCACAAGCGCAACCCAACGCACCTGGGTCAGCCCCTCAAGCGAGAGCCTCTATCGACCTGAAAACCACCAGACGCTGCTTTTAGATTACTGACACGGAATAAGTCAAAAATATAAAAGAGGGATGCTTTGATGAAGCGTAGCCGGTGGTTTCGTGCACTCTCGCAAAAAGGTCCAGCCACGCCTTTCTGGCTGTCGCTGATCTGCTTCTCAGGCCTGGTGATCGCCAGCTTCGTGCTGTTCGAACAGCAGATCCAAGACTTCCTGACCCATCTCAACCTGTACCTGCCTACGACACCGTCCCAGAAACTCAACCTGGCGTTGTTGCTGATTGCCCTGCTGACGCTGGACGTGGTGTTGCCGGTGCCGTCGAGCATGGTTGCGCTGCTGGCCGTGGCGATGCTTGGCAGCGTCGGTGGTTACCTGGTGATTTTCCTCGGGCTGTGCCTGGGGGCCGGGCTGGGTTATGCCTTGGGCGCCGGTTATTTCCGACTGCTGTCCGGCCGCTTGGGTCTTCATCAGCGTCAGCCGGGCCAGCTGGGGTATCGGTTGGGCACGCTGTCGTTGATCTGCCTGCGAGGCGTGCCTGTGTTGGCGGAAACCTCGGTGGTGGCGGCAGGGATGCAACGTTACCCGCTGCGTGCGTTCGTGCCGGTGACAGTCCTGGCCAACGCAGGCCTGGCGCTGGCCTACAGCGCCATCGGCACGTTCCTCGTCGAGCAGAATGCGTTGCTGGTGACCCTGCTTGCCAGCATGGTCTTGCCCGGGTTGTTCATCGCCGGGTACAGCCTGTTCAAAAGCCTGCGCAAACGCGACACCGAGCAGCCCCTGCGCGGGCGTTTCGAGGTCAGTTACGACTACCCGGTGATATTCACCGATCATCTGTTCGACCCGCTCAATCCCTGCCTTCACCGCCAACTCACCACCCGACAACGAGGCCCGGTGACGGTCCTGGTGTTCGCCGATGAACAACTGCTACACAGCGTCCCATCGTTGCCGGAACAGATCGACGCCTACTTCACCGCCCACTCAGCGGACCTGCGTTTGCAGGCGCCACCGATTGCCGTACCGGCCGGCGAACTGAGCAAGGATTCCCAAGTGCTGCAGCAGCTCTACAGCGACATGCTGCAGCATGGCCTGGACCGGCATTGCTATGTGCTGGCCCTGGGCGGTGGTGCGGTGCTGGATGCGGTGGGCTATGCCTGCGCCACGTTCCATCGCGGCATGCGCCTGATCCGAATCCCTAGCACCGTGCTGGCCCAGAACGACGCGGGCATCGGCGTGAAGAACGGCATCAATGCCTTCGGCCAGAAGAATCTGCTCGGTGCGTTCTACCCCGCCACGGCGGTGATCAACGATTTCCAGCTGCTGATCAGCCTCAGCCATCGCGATCAGATCGCCGGGTTGGCCGAAGCGGTGAAAGTTGCACTGATCAAGGACCAGGCTTTCTTCCAATGGATGGAGCAACAGGCCGACGCCCTCGCCCGCTTCGATCATGCCGCCAGCCGCTATGCCATCCGCCGTTGCGCCGAGCTGCACCTGGCGCACATCACCGGAGCCGGCGACCCGTTCGAGCGCGGCAACGGTCGCCCGTTGGACTACGGTCACTGGGCGGCGCACAAGTTGGAAAATCTCAGTCATCACCGGCTGCGCCATGGTGAAGCGGTGGCGGTAGGCATCGCCTTGGACAGCCTGTATGCCAACACCCTGGGACTGTTGAGCGATGCCGACAGCGAGCGCATCCTGCGCCTGCTGCTCAAGCTCGGCTTCAGCCTCAACCCACCGGAGTTGAACCTCAAGGATGCACAGGGTCGTTCGTCAGTGTTGCTCGGGCTGGAAGAGTTCCGCCAGCACCTGGGCGGGCAACTCTCTATCCCCATGCTCAATCGGATCGGCGAATCTCTGGACCTGCACGAGATCGATGCCGCTCGAATGGAGCAGGCATTGCAGCGGTTGTCCGCCCTCGGTGATCCAGCGCTCGCCCTGAGCGAAGGCTGCGCGCAATGAGCCAGGCACCGCTGAATATCAAGACCTGGATGACCCTGGGCCGGGTCTCCAACCTGCCCACGGTGTGGACCAACACCCTGGCCGCCGCCCTGCTCGCCAGCAGCGCCGGAGCCCTGGCGCCGCCGTCGTCCCTGGTGTGGCTCCTGCTGCTGGCCGCTCTGTCGCTGCTGTACCTGGCCGGCATGTTATTGAATGACTTGCTGGACGCCGACTGGGACCAACAACACCACAACCCCCGCCCCATCACCCTGGGCCTGGTCAGCCGCCAGCAAGTACGCTTGGCTACCGCATTGCTGCTGATGCTCGCTGCCGCCGCCCTGCTGGGCCTGAGCCGGCTGATCGATCAACCGCACTGGATGCTGGGCAGCGCCACCCTGCTGGTGGGCTGTATCCTCGGCTACAACGTGCTGCACAAGAAGTACGCCCACAGCGTCTGGCTGATGGGCGCCTGCCGTTCGGCGCTCTACCTCACCGCGGCGGCCAGCCTGGCGATTCCGCCGGGGCCGATCTGGCTGTGCGCGATGCTGCTCGGCGTCTACATCAGCGGCCTGACCTATCTGGCCCGCCAGGAACACCGTAATCAGTTGCTCAGCCGTTTGCCCCTGCTGCTGATGCTGAGCCCGTTGGTGCTGGCGTTCTACTCCAATAGCCTCTGGTTCTGGCCGGTCATGCTGCTCTGGCTGGGATGGCTGGGCCGCAGTTACTGGCGTCACCTGGCGCAACCACAGCAACGGCAGGTACGGGCGTTTATCGGTGCCGGGCTGGCGGCCCTGCCACTGTTCGATGCCCTGGTTCTGGCGGTGGCTGACCAGCCACTGGGCAGCCTGGCCTGTGTCCTGGTGTTTTTCCTGCTCCCACACTTCCAACGCTGGGTCAAACCGACATGAACACGGACGTTACCGCGCCGTCATCGACGGTCTTTGAAATGCGTCAAGATTGCCTCGCCGAACATCACCAGTTGCTCACGCAACAGCTCGACGATGCCGAGCGGCAATGGTGGAGTCAGGCACGGGAGCAGCTTGCCCAACGCCCGGATGCGACGACCACGGCGCTGTTGAGCAGCCAGTGCAAGCGTCATATCAAGGAGCATGCACTGCGCGGCAAGGCCGACTGGAGCACCGTGCAGCTCACACGGGCATTGTTGCTGGTCCAGGTGCTGGAGCAACAGCCCGCCGCCGAGCAATTGCCCTTGCTCCGCCAGTTGTTCCTGTGGGGCGACGACCAGGAAAAGATCGCGCTCTTGAAAGCCCTTGATTGGCTCGACAGCCAGGGGGCATGCGTGGAGCTTGCCTTGCAAGCCGGGCGCACCAGTAACAGCCAGGTGTTTGCCGCTCTCGCGCTGGACACCTTCTATCCGTCACGTCACTACGACGACCGGGCCTTCCATCAACTGGTGTTGAAGGCCCTGGGCATGGGACTCGATGTGCGGCGCCTGCTCGGCCTGACACAACGGCGCAGCGTCAGTCTCAACCAATTGGCCCTCGACCTGCTGGCCGAACAGCTCGCCGCCGAACGGACGGTGTCCGCCGGGTTGCCGCGGGTCATCGATTTCGACCTGCTCAGTCCGGCGCAACGCCAGCGCCTGGTCGGCCTCGGCCAGCAGCAACGCCTGCCACCGGAATGGCACGACGACCTGGCCCAAATCTCACTGAACTGATGCTCAACGGTTCCCTGCCTTCTTGATGAGGACTCACCATGCCCAAGTACTTCGATCCGCATATTCATATGGTCAGCCGCACCACCGATGATTACCAGAACATGGCGGCCGCCGGCATCACCGGGGTCATCGAGCCGGCCTTCTGGCAGGGCCAGGCCAGGACCAGTGTCGGCAGTTTCATCGACTACTTCGACACCCTGCTGGGCTGGGAGCGGTTTCGCGCCAGCATGTTCGGCATTCACCACTTCTGCACCATCGGCCTCAACCCCAAGGAAGCCAACGACCTGTCGATCGCCAACGAAGTACTGGAGATCCTGCCGCGCTACCTGATGAAAGACGGCGTGGTCGCGGTCGGTGAAATCGGCTACGACGACATCACCCCGGAAGAAGATCGTTTCCTCGCCGCGCAACTGGAACTGGCCAAGCAGTTCAATCTGCCGGTACTGGTGCACACCCCGCACCGCGACAAGATCGGCGGCACCAAGCGAACCCTGGCTGTCATTCGTGAAGTCGGGATTGCCGAGCACTTGGTGATCATCGACCACCTCAACGAATTGACCCTGCCCCTGGTGCTGGATACCGACTGCTGGCGCGGCCATTCCATCTACCCCAATACCAAGATGTCGGAACAGCGCATGGTCGCCCTGTTGCAGGAATACGGCACCGAGAAAATGGTGGTCAACAGCGCCGCCGACTGGGGCATCAGCGACCCGCTCAAGGTGCCGAAAACCGGCCAGGCCATGTTGGCGGCCGGCTTCAGTGAAGCGCAGGTCGAGCAGGTGCTGTTCCACAACCCGGTGGACTTCTTTGCCCAGAGCGGCCAATTGGACAAGACCCTGGTCAGCACCCCGTTGCCCATCGACCAGCGGCGGCAGTGGCAGGAAAATTCCGCCTTGCGCGGCCAGGAACCGGTGATCAAATGAACGCCGGCACGGGTTGGCAAGCCGCGCAGGTCGGCTATTGCAGCAACGTGCACCCGACTCGTGACCTGGCCGGGCTGCGGTCTTCCATCGAGCAGCATTTCAAGGGTGTGCGCACGTTGCGCAGGCTCGACGAACAGGACAGCGGCCTGTGGATCAGCGCCCTCGCCGCCGCCGAACTGCAACAAACCTCGGCGCGCGCGGCCTTCCTCGACCTGCTGCGATGCAGCGGGCTGCGCCTGACCTCGCTCAATGGTTTCCCCTACGGCCAGTTTCATCAGGGCGCGGTGAAGGCCGAGGTCTACCTGCCCAGTTGGGCCGATCCGAAGCGGCTGGTGTACAGCCTGAACCTGGCGAGAATCCTTGCCGAAGCCTTACCGGTGGACTGCCACCAAGGGGTAATTTCCACCGTGCCACTGGGTTATGCCGCCCATTGGAATGTAATCTTGCACCGGCGCGCCGAGCATCAGTTGCGCCAACTCACCGCCTCACTGCACAGGCTGCATCAGGAGACCGGCAAGAAGATCGTGTTCTGCCTGGAGATGGAACCGGACTGTGTGCTGGAACACACCGACCAGGCCATCGCCTTCTTCCACCGCCTGCAAGCCAGCGATCCGCACCATGATCATCTGGCGCTGTGTTTTGACGTGTGCCACCAGGCCGTGGTCTTCGAGGACTGTTATCAGTCCCTGGATAAGCTGCGCCAGGCCCGGGTGCCCGTAGGTAAGATCCAGCTGTCCAACGCCTTGATCTGCCAACTGCCCCAGGATGTCGAGCGCCGCGAGCAGGTCCTCAAGACCCTGGGCGATTTTGCCGAGGCCACCTACCTGCATCAGGTGAAAGCCCGCGACGGGCAGGATCGCCTGGCGGCCTGGGCGGACCTCCCCGCCGCCCTCGACGAATGCGCGAACAACCCCGGGCACCACCCCGAGTTGCGGATTCATTTCCACATTCCGCTGTTCAGCGACCACTTGCTGTTGCCCGAACTCAGCGGCAGCCAGATCGCCCTGGCACAGACCTTCGATTTCCTCGCCGACCACGAAGACTTTCGCCCGGTATTGGAAGTGGAAACCTATAGCTGGGGCGTCCTGCCGGAGCAACTGCGTCCCACCAGCGCCCATGCCCAACTCCAGGGCATCGCCAGGGAACTGCGCTGGGTCGAAGAGCAACTGCGCCACCGGCACCTGCTGCAACCCCAAGCGCGGGAGGCGTATGCCAATGCCCGCTGAGCGCCCGCGCCAACCGCTGCTGCTGATCAACGTGGTGGGGCTGACCCCGGCGCTGCTGGGCGCGTCGACGCCGCACATCAATGCGCTGCTGAAGACGGCCAAGATGGCGACCCTGCAACCGGTGTTCCCGGCCGTCACCTCGTCGGTGCAAGCCTCGATCCTCACCGGGCTGACACCCTCTGAACACGGCATCGTCGGCAACGGCTGGTATTTTCACGACCAGGCCGAAGTACGTTTCTGGCTGCAGCCCAACGCTCTGATCCAGGGTGAAAAGGTCTGGCATACGCTCAAGCGCCGGCTTCCGGGGTTTCGCTGCAGCCAGTTGTTCTGGTGGTACAACATGTACGCAGACGTGGACGCGGCCATCACCCCACGCCCGCACTACCCCGCCGATGGTCGCAAGCAGTTCGGCCTGTATTCGGCACCGCCCACGTTGCATGAACGTATCGAACAGCAGATCGGCGAGTTCCCCTTCCCAGCCTTCTGGGGACCGGCCGCCGGCATCGCGTCGAGCCGCTGGATCGTCGACTGTGCCATCGCCGAATTCGCCATCAACCGTCCCGACCTGCAGTTGATCTACCTGCCTCACCTGGACTACAGCCTGCAACGCCTGGGCCCTGATCATCCGTCGATTGCCGGGGAAGTGCGTGCCATCGACAGTGAGGTAGGTCGCCTGCTGGACTTTGCCCAGGCGCAAGGCGCAGCGGTGATGTTGCTCTCCGAATACGGCATCGAGGCCGTCCGCCAATCGGTGTCCATCAACCGACTGTTGCGCTCGGAAGGTTTGCTGCAAGTGCGTCAGTCCCTGAGCTGGGAACTGCTCGACCCAGGCGCCAGTGCCGCGTTCGCCGTCGCCGATCATCAGATCGCCCATGTCTATGTGAAACAGGCGCAGGACATTCCTCGGATCAAGGCGCTGCTGCTGCGCCAACCCGGCATCGAGCAGGTGCTGGATAAAGCCGAACAACGGATCTGGCACCTGGACCATCCGCGCAGCGGTGAGCTGGTGGTCGTGGCCGAGCCGGGGCATTGGTTCGATTATTACTACTGGTTCGACGACCGCAAGGCCCCTGACTTTGCTCGCACCGTGGACATCCACCGCAAGCCGGGCTATGACCCGCTGGAGCTGTTCATCGACCCGGCCATTCGTTTCCCAAAACTGAAAGTGGCGCGGCGCCTGCTGCAGAAGAAGCTCGGTTTTCGCTACTACATGGACCTGATTCCACTGGACACCGGACTGGTTCGCGGCAGCCATGGACGCCTGCCCGACAGCGAGCTGACCGGCCCGCTGCTCATCACCAATTGTGATCTGCCATTGCCCCAGCAACTTGCGGCCACGGCGGTGAAACAACTGCTCCTGGAACACTTCCTGGGGCGCCCTCACACCGACACGGCCAATGCCAAGGAGCTTCCATGCGGCGAGCCATTACCATCACAGTTCTGAGTGCCCTGGCCGGATTGGCCCAGGCCGAGAACACCGGCCCCTTCAACTGCGACAAATTCCTGCAGTTCGGAACGAACGTCGACCAGACCCGATCCGCGTTCAACACCAGTCCCGAAACCATGGCCTGGAACTGGTTCGTCTGTTTGAACCGGGCCGACGCCAACGGCTACAACCGTCAGTGGGAGTTGTTCAAACCTTCCGATCAGGTCTATCTGGCCAATGGCGCCAACCCCGGTTCATATGACAGCCGTATGAAACTACCGGATGAGGTGATCAGGCAAGCCCGAGCCCTGGGGCTGAATTCGAGTCGTCTGTTTCATAACCTCAACGCCGTCCAACAGGTCGACGGCCTGAGCCTGGAAATGGGCGGTAAAGCCGTGCCCGAGGCACAAAAAGGTCACGTCGTGCGCTTTCAACTGCTGATGGGCCAGGACACCTACGACTATATCGTCAAAAACAACGTCTACAACGTGGATGGTCAAGCGGCCCTGACGAGCAACCTGAACTTTCCGGCCACGGCCTGGGAGTTGAAAGCCTCCTGGCTGTGGATCGGCACGGACACGAACTACAAGACGCAGCTGGAAAAAGATGGCTACTACGTGGCCCAGGCCTACTACGCCGTGGGCTCCAGTTATCAGGTCGGTTATGCGGCGTTGAGTGGTTTGCATGTCGTCAACAAGCTGGACGCCAACTGGGTCTGGACCACCTTCGAAAACATCAATAACCACAAGTACACCGTGACCAAGGGCAAGCCACCCAAGCCGATGACAAACCACACCGGGCCGACACCGGATGCCATACCGGTCAATGCCCGGTTCCAGGCCAGTAACCCGCCGCTGTCGAAGTACGAGCTGATCGGCGTGGAATTCCAACCGATTACCCAGGTCCTGGCGAACTCGCAGCTGGAATCGGCATTCCAGGACTCATCGTCCTGCCTGGCCTGCCACAGCACCGCCGCCTACTCGAAGAACGACGGCTACTTCAATTTCGCCATCCCGAGCTCAGGGGGCCTCACCTACCCCACTGCACCGCTGCCGGACAAAGCCTTCAACGGCTACAACAAGCTGGATTTTGTCTGGTCGCTGAAACGCGCCCAGTGGAAACGCTAAGGAGAGCACGACATGAGCGTATTGAATTTCCCCCGCATCTACCTCAACGGCGAGATGTTCTGGAATCCGCCGACGGCCAACAACAACGATATGTTCCCGCTGTATGACGCAGTAAACATGGACATCAACTGGCCGTTCATGCAGCACTTCGGCATCGACAACAACAACGCCCCCGACACACTGATGCCATGGACCCTCTCGACGCAGCACATGGCTAACATGCCGACCTATGTGCAGCAGGTGCCCGGCAATATCAATCCAAAGCATGACCCCTACATGCCCGCCGAATGGGATCTGTTCGGCGACAACGGTTGCGGCCTGGTGAACTACGGGAAAACCACCTCGACCGTCATCGGCGGCGAATTGCAGGCCAATACCTACATCGACCATGATTCGCTGGTCGGCAAGCCATACCAACTGCTCGGCAGCCCCCTGGGCAGCTCTGCCCCGACTCCGGCGCGCTTCGTGGACATCAGTCCATGGCAGAACACGTTCACGGCGTTGTATTTCGACAAACTGGTGCTGGGGGACGGGTCCTGCGGCCTGACGCTGAACCGCAAGTACCGGATGATGGACCGCTTCCTGAACTTCAGTTGGGGCGCCCTGGGTGGGCTGGTGAATGTCAGCACCACCTGGCAGACCTGCTTCCCCAAAGAGAATCTGGAATGGCTGATCGGCAACTCATCCCTGCTGAACAACCTCCAACAGCAGATGAAGCAGCAAGGGGCGCAGGGCCTGATGTTCCGGTTTTCCGCCTACCTGACCTGCTACGACAAGAACGGGATATTCAACGATTACCCGCAGCGCCTCAACACCCGTTCCAACAACCCGGAAGTCATGGCGCATGTGCGCGATCTGTACAAGAAGGGCTTGGACAACGTCAACCAGATTTTCTTCAACCCCGCCTACAGCCGCACCTCGGCGGTGCTGGGCCTGTGGTTCGCCAACGAATACCCCACCGCCCCCGCCGGGCTGCGCCTGGTGCCCAACCAGCCAGTGACGATGACTCAACCGGGACAGGATGATCAAAGTGCGAGCCTGGGGGTGATCTCGGCGCAGCTCACCGGCAACGTCCTGTCACTGGACCTGAGCAACACGTTTCCATGCTATCCGGTGAACCCCGACGCCGACATCCTCGTTCCAGAGAAATTCAACTCCGGCAGCTACCTGCTGGGCGTCCGCCAGCAAGGGCGATTCACCGCAGCGGCCGGCTTCGGTTTCGAGCAATACCAGCAATCGGCCTTCGAAAAACGTTCGGGCATCCTCGACCTCGTCCTCAGCTCCAATGCCAAGGGAGTACTGCAATCCGGCCCCCTGCTCCTGCAACAGCGCAACGCGGCCCCAACCCCTTCGATAATGGCCGCTCATCAGCAACAGTGGACCGCCGAAGTGATCGAGAGCGGCAGCTTCATCAACGTCGGTGAGCGCAAGATAATGAGCATCATGGTGCAGAAAAATGGTCAGCCAGCCGCCAACACCACGTTGTATGTGGCGGAGTATGGCAATCCCTTCATGGTCACCAGCAGCAACTATTACCTTGCATTCAGCAACGCAGCCGACTTCACCCTGTTCTACGACAACCCGACGGACCGCAGCAAGAACACGGCCAATCTGCCGCAGTTCACCGATGCGGCTACGGTCGACCTCTATCGCAGCACCGGCAGCGGTCGTCGGCTGACCGATCTGCAAGACGTGTCCGACCCCGTGGGCTGCCCGGTCTTGTATCAAGACTTCCTCAAACATTCCGGCACACCGGTCGCCGTCGACCTGCGCCCCTGCCTGGTTCTCGATAAGGGTCGCACTGGCACCGGTACACTGCAGGACAAAAAGGCCAGCAGCATCAGTTACTCCTACGCTGTCATCACCACCAACGCCCAAGGCATCGCCCAGATAGGCTACCGGGCAGTGGCGCCGGGCTTCCCCACCCTGCGCTTCTTCGTGCAGGAGAACGGCAAAAATCCGGTCATTCCCTTCAGCTTCCCGATCACCCAGACCTTCGTCGACTTCCTCGCGCCGATACGGGTCCTGCCCGTGGACATGAAGTTGCAAGAGGACTTCATCAGCGCCTGGAATGGCATGTGTACCTCCACGGACGCCCCGGAAAAGATATGGAACACGTTCATCTTTCCAAAGGTCCTGCAAACCTTCTATTACCTGTACCCCATCATGAACAAGTACATGCCGCTCGATTCCCGCACGCGCGTAGAGGGCGCCGTCGATCAGTTGATCATATTGATCAGCAAGGAGAACCAGGATGAGAGCACCCTGGCGATGCCCATCACCCGCGACCTGTCACAAAGCCGCCGCGCCGTACTCGAGCTGTGGGCCAAGCGCCTGGTGAAGCTCAACTTTCCGCCCAAGACTCTCAGCATGAGTGACTACAACGGCCTTTGACAATTTCACCCAGGAACACCGGGTGGCGAGCCCGCCGCCCGGCACTTCACAGGAGTGTCGATATGAAAGCCAGCATTTTGAGCCGACTGTTGCTACTGATCCTGTTGTTCAGTCCGGGGCTTTTTGCCCAGGACAGCGGCGCGGTGTACTTCACCATGGGGGTGCATAACACCGAAGGCTGCAACGAACAGAACGGCAACTGCATCGCCAAACGCGCACCGGGCGACCCTTCCGATCCGTTTTTCCCGGCGTTCTGGATCAGCGACTGGACCATGTATCGGGTGATGCACAACTACGAGAAGAACCCGCCGCCCTACAGCAACCCACCCACCACCCTCGTTCCGGCGGACTACACCGTCTCCCGGGGCACCAGCTACTACGACACCACCTACATCCCGCCGGATGGCGACGGTTTCGGCGCGATGATGGAACACTACGAGAAATACTGCCTGCCGATCTTCCCGATCAAGAACAACAACTACACCTGCTCCTTCGTGTCCCTGGGCAACAAGGCGTACTTCCTGACCTATCCGCAGGATCGCCCCAAGGACATGCCGGCGTGCTGCATGTTCTCGCCGATGAACCATCCGCCGCGGCAGGATTTCATCCAGCACCTGCCCTACAGCGCCGCGCGCAGCCAGAACCTCAATGGCAGCGTGCAGGCCTATGCCCTGGACCTCGACTCACCGCAGGGGCCGATCCTGTTCGGCTACGCCTTTTACAAGCAGATGTCGGGGCATCCGCCCTACCGGCCGCCGCAGTCGTTCTATTTCTCCGGTGACGCCAGCGTCGCCAATGCGCCCATCGTCAGCCAGAACTACACCAACTTCCGCATCGCCAAGCCCGACCCGGCCCAGACCTGGGCACAGGTGGCCGCGATGTGTCCGTCGAACCCACCGCCCTGCCAGTTGTTCGAGCCTCCGGCTTCGCAGGGCAACGGCCAGAAGGCTCAGTGGAACAAGCTGATGCAGCGCAAGCCCTGAAAACTCACAAGGATATGCAAGGGGTATGCGGCAAGGAGACTGTGGCGAGGGCGCTTGCTCCCTTGCCACAACAAGCTTCCTCGCCGCCAGTGAATCGACTCAAGACGAAGGATTGCCATGAAAACGTTCATCCTGATATTGCTGGGGATCGCCAGTCTGCCGGCCCTGGCTTTGAACCAGACCCGCGACCAGAGCACACCGACACAGGCCAGCACCCTGAACTGTCAGCCCCCCACCACGGCGCCCGCCGCCAACGCCAGCCAGGACCTGTTCGATCAGTACAGCTGGCAGATGTTCATCGCCATGAACTGGCCCGCCCAGAACGGGCAGCGCGGTGATCCCGACTGCAGCAAACAGCCAGGCGACGCCGGCTACACCGTCTGGCAAACCTACAAGACCGTGGAAGAAATCTTCCTGCCGCAGGGGGCGAATCCGGGCCCCTGGAATACCCCGCAGAAAGCCAAGAGCCTGGGCATCATCAACATTGCGGCATTGAAAAACAGCACCCAGGTGAACGCCGTCGACCAGGCCGTCGGCGGTTGGCTGATCGACCAGGCCGGCAACCCGACCTACTACGATATTTCGGCCAACGAGAACTCCTACGACTACATCGTCAACAACCAGTACTACAACGCCGATGTCGTCTCCAAGGCCAATAACATCAGCTTTCCCAACGGCGTCATCGAGATCAAGTCGAGCTGGCGCATCCTGACCACCAGCGACAATGCCAGCCGCTACCTGACCCAGCTCGCCCGCGTCGCCACGTTCGATGACCAGGGCCAACGCACCGGCGTCACCGAGGCCTACCTGGGCCTGGTGGGCCTGCACATCATCACCAAGGTAAACGGCTATCCGCAGTGGATCTGGTCGACCTTCGAGCAGATCGACAACGTACCGCCCAAGACGCTGGTGCACGGTCAGTGGGTCGACCAACCGGCATCGGGCATGGCCTATTCCTACTTCAACGCCAACGCACCCGCCGCCAGCCTCAACCAGTCGCCCTGTGACTGGCAGACCCAAGGCGCACACCTGGTCTGCGTGCCCAAGTCCGGGACCACGTTCCAGACCCCCAACCCATTGAACCGGGTCACGCCGATTGCCGAGGTCACCGACAAGGTGAACGCTGACTACCGCAGCAATCCCGACCTGCAGAAAAGCGTGTTGAAGTACTACCAACTCATCACCACCCAACGCCCGTTGATGCCGGACAACCCCAGTAACCCCCTGGGCCAGCCGACCCCGTCGCTTTCGGCCAACGTGACCATGGAAAGCTACATCCAGCCCAACAGCAGTTGCATGAACTGCCACTCCATGGCGACGCCGGTCAAGAGCCCCTACAAGTCCGATTTCTCCTACCTGTTCAAATTCGCCAATTCGCCGGTCATCAAATCCATCAAGGACGAGGAATAAATCATGAGCATCCTGAACGGACCTCGACTGAATTTCTGGGGCGGCATCCGCACCGACGTCAGCCTGCCGAACAACTCCCCCACCATCCCTTACGACGGCAACGACAACTGGCCGCTCTTCGACCTGACCACCTCGACCCTGGCACCGGGCGCGCAGTCCTACACCGACGACCAGTTGAACGACATGATCAACGCCCCCAACGGTGACTACTACACCGCCGGCGGCTGGAATCACTACGGGCAGCACGTCGTCGACATGCAGAACGCCTTGATCAGCTCCCAAGGGATACCGGGCGGCATCAGCACTACCGGCGACCTGGTGGGCCAGCCGGTCTACCTGCTTGGCTCGGTGGATCCGGTGACTCAACAGGGCCCGGTTTCCGGTCCGATGATGGTGGACCTGGACCCCACCTCCTCGACCACCACCCAGATCTTCGTCGGCGGACTGCAGATCGGCGGCAACAGCGACATTCAGCTGTTGATTCACAGCAACACCGTGTGCAGCAGTTTCGACGTGGCCGGGCGAGTTCTGCTGCCGGCGAAGATGGACGCGCCGGGCTCCTTCCATGCCAGCGGCACGTTCCAGTTGACCTTTCCCCTGAGCAGTATCGTCAGCTGGAACCAGAACAGCGCCGGTCTGCGTTCGATCATCCAGGCGCCAGGCGCAACGGGGATCGTCCTGCGTTTCGTCATGTTCGAGATGTGTCCGACGATGACTACCGAGCAACTGGACGCCGACTACGCGGCCGGCAAGTACACGCCCAACCCGAGCATTGGCCGGGTCATCGGTACATTGGCCCCGGCTTTCGCCGACGAGCCGCTGAGCTGCCAGCCAGGCCGACAACTGGTCAATCAGGCCACGGGGAATGCCGGCTATGCAGATCTGGGTACCAGCAACGGTTACCTGAGCATCGACATGGTGAATGTCATTCCGAAGGAAACCTTCCGCGCCGTCAGGGACGACATCACCAGCCCCATCGGCCCCAACGCCAACTACGGCCCCGTCACCATCTCGGCCGGCACCACCGCCCTGGCGACCCTGGACCCGACCAGCAGCCCGCTGCTGAACTATTACGTGTATGGCGGTATCGTCGACTTGCCCATGACCGCCAGCCAACAGCAGGCGGTACAGACCAACGCCCTGGCGATTAACGCCCCCGGCAAGGTTGCCGGCACCACGCTGCAAGCGACTGAATCGATCTATCGGCTCTACGCCGACCAACGCAATGTCTATCTCGAGGACTACCCCAAAGGCCTGTCGATCACCCTGCAGGTCCGATACCTGGGCGGCCCGGTGACCAGTACCACCGAAATCGACCTGAAAGCGGCTCCACCTGCCGCGTATACGGAACCGCAGTATTGGGACTTCCTCGACTTCCCCGACTCGCTGACCGTAAACCCCGGCCAGCTTTCCGTCAGTTTCCCCGTCACCGTCAAATCAGACAGTGCCACCCAGGCAGGTTTCGTGGCCCTGACCTGTACTGCCAACGGCCTGGACAGCAGCGCCTACTTCACCAACTTCCGCAAATACGCCCAGACCGATTTCGGCATCCCCAAGGGCACCACCATCACCTGGCCGCTGATGTACCCCAACGTCCTGCGTTTTCACTACCTGGCCTTCCCCGCCATGTCGCGCTACATCCCGCTGAACCAGCCCGACGCGATCATGGGCGCCAAGAATCCCATCCTGGCGCGGACATCGGACGCCTACAAAGGCACCACCCTGTTCATGCCCGTGGTGCGCTCGATGTCGCCCTGCCAGCGAGCGCTGCTGCGGGCCTATCTCACCGGTGAGCCGTGGCAACCGCCGCAGTGATCGCTTCCACCCTTCATGACGGAGAGCCGCTTCATGTCTATCCATATGCCTGCGCAACCCAGCCAGAACCTGCGCCCGAGCATGATCATTGCCGAGGGCCTGCTGAACCCTCGCGGCGTCTGTGTACGGGCCGATGGCAGCCTGTTGCTGGTGGAGGCCGGCTCCGGCCTGCCGGAACAGACCTTCAGCGGTCGCATCAGTCGCCTGCGACCCGATCCTCATCGACCTGGCGCCTACCTGCCCCGAGAAACGCTGGCGGATGGGTTTCGCGCCATGAACATGCAGGTACGCATGCTGCGTGATGAAATCATGGGGCTGTCGGACGTGGCCTGCGGAGATGGCCGTTATCTGGTGAGTCAGACCGATTACGTCGAAGGCTCCAAGCTGCTGGACCTGCAATTCACACCGCCCGAACCGGTGTTTCGCAGCCGTGGCAATCTCAATGCCCTGTGTTACCACCCCTCTCGCCGCAGTTGGCTGGCGGTCAAGCCTGATACCAATCAGTTGGTGGAGTTCGTCGACGGCCAGGACGAGCGGGTACTGGTCCAGTTGCCCGAGCTGGACCAGGGCCAGGAAGCCGTGCCCGTGACGTTGATGTACGAACCGGCGACAGACGCTGTGCTGATCAGCCTGTTCTCCGGCGAACGGCAAAGCGACCCCGCGCGCAAGGGCATCGACTTCGTCGACAAGGCGGGTCAGGTGATCCGGGTCCATCCCGGCAGCGGGCTGATCGAACGGCTGATCGATGGTCTGCAACTGCCCACTGGCCTGGCCCTGTGCCCGGCTGGAAACGTGCTGGTGTTGGAGCTCTGCGACCGCCTGCAACAACCCCTGCTGCCGGACTGGAACGGCGAACCGCTGCATGGCGGCTTCACCCGGTTCACCGGTCGACTGTTGAGCTGCAACCTGCAGACCGCCCAGGTCACCGTGCTCGCCCAAGGCCTGGATACCCCGTCTAATCTCTGTGTGGTGGGGAATGCTGTACTAGTGAGCGAAGGCATGGGCCTGACCGGACGTCGACTGCCCACACCCGACGGCCATGTCGTCCCGCTGGGCGGCAGGCTTCGGCGGGTGCAGCTTTAACGACTCGGGAACATTGTGGTAGCAGGATCTACGAGGTGACGCGTAAGAGTTGCGGGAGCCGGGCTTGCCCGCGAAGGCGGCGGCACAGTCAACATCAATGCAAGCTGATCCACCGCCATCGCGAGCAGGCTCGCTC
>NZ_JBMDKO010000078.1:0-16351 GCF_057809755.1 Pseudomonas sp. FG13 | reverse complement strand
GGCGCCGGACGCAGAATGTGTGTTCACTGAAAAACCAATGTGGCAGCGAGCCTGCTCGCGATGGCGGTGGATCAGTCACTGCTGAGTCGACTGATCCACCGCCTTCGCGAGCAAGCTCGCTCCCACAGTTCGTATAGCCCGGATCAGCGGTTGGTCTTGATCGCCGTCCAGGTCCGTGTGCGGATCCGCTCGATTGCCGCCGGCACGGGCTCCAGGGCGAACAGCGTCTTGCGTGCGTCGTCCGGGATGTACATCGCGGGGTTGTCACGGATCTCGGGGTTCACCAGCGCGGTGGCGTCCTGGTTCGGGTTGGGGTAACCGATCTTATTGCTGATACGGGCGATGACGTCGGCCCGCATGATGTAGTTGATGAACGCATGGGCCTCCTGGGTATGGGGAGCGTTGGTGGGAATCATCATCACGTCCGACCACATCGGTGCACCTTCCTTGGGCAGCGCCATTGCCACTTTGACACCCTTGCCAGCGGCATCGGCCAGACGCTTGGCGAGCGCCACGCCGCCCGACCAGCCTACGGCGATGCAGACGTCGCCATTGGCCAGGTCCATGCCGTAGCGTGACGAATTGAAGTAGGAGATGAACGGCCGGATCTTGACCATCGCCGCCTGCGCCTGCGGGTAGTCCTCACGTTTCTGGCTGTTGGGGTCCAATCCCTTGTAATGCAAGGCGATGGGCACGATCTCGTTGGCGGCATCGAGAAAACCGACCCCGCAACTCGCCAGTTTGGCCAGGTTTTCTTCCTTGAAGATGATGTCCCAGGTGTCTATCGGCACATCGGCTCCCAGCGCCTGCCGAACCTTGTCGACGTTATAGCCAATCAGCGTGGTGCCCCACAGGTATGGCGCCGCATAGCGGTTGCCCGGGTCACCCACGGCTTCCAGGCCTTTCATGAACTCCGGGTCCAGTTGCTGCCAGCTTGGCAGTTGGCTGCGGTCCAGGGGCTGGACGGCGCCGGCGGCGATCAAGTGACTGACGTTGGAACTGCCCGGGTACACCACGTCATACCCGGAGTTGCCAGTCAGCAGCTTGGACTCCAGGGTCTCGACACTGTCGAACACGTCATAGATCGGGCGGATTCCGGTCTCTTCCTGAAAACTCTTGAGGATTTCCGGCGGCAGGTACTCGATCCAGTTATAGATTCGCACCGTCCGCTCCTCAGCCATGCATGCACCGCTGGCCAGTAACGAAACGAGAGCACCCAACACCGTGTTACGCAAAGACTTGTTCATGGCAAAACACTCCAGCGCGGCCGCGAAGGCTCGCGGCATCAATAGCGATAGGTGAACGATAATTCCAGCGCGCTGAATTTCCGGTCGTTGCCGAACACCTGCTTGGCCGCGGCCATCGGCTTGACCCAGTTATAGGACAGCGAAGAAACCAACGCCTTCGACGGCGCCCAATCCAGGAAGACAACGCTTTCGTCGGCAAAACGCCGGTCACTGACGGCCGTGCCCATGTAGTTCTTTTCGTCCAGCCAGAACTGGTAGTGGATGGCCCCCAGGTTGAGGGTTTCGTTGAGGTGGGTCTTGATCGAGAACTGCTGAACCTTTTCGTTGCTGTTGAACAGCAGGTAGTTGCCGACAACATCTCCTACCAGCCAGGTGCCCCAATCGACATAGCCCTTGCTGAGCGGATCCCAGGATTCCTGGCGGTTGTCCGTCAGGTTGTCATCGCCGGAAAAACTCGCGTAGCGGTAACCCACGACCGGCGTCAGCGGCAAGGTATCGAAGGCATAGTCCGCCTGGCCATACCAGGCCTTGGCATCATACTCGACGCCTTCGCCGTTGCCGCGTTCCAACGCGTACTCGGCGTTGAGGGTCAAGGCCGGCAAGCCCGGGACCTTGGCATTGAGCGCCCGCAGGTTATACACCTGCATGCCGTCCCGGCGCAGCGGCGTGGCGCCTTTGGGGCCGAGGGCGTTGAGCTTCATGGCCATGGCCCCGAGCGTCACTTGATCGTCGAGGTTGTAATCGAGGTTGGCCCCGGTCATCCGGAAGTCACCCAGGTCATCGTCGGTGCGCAAGGTGAACGCCTGGGTTTTCAAGGCGCCGTGATCCCAGGCCAGCACCGCCGAATCCTTGAAAGCGCTCCTGGGTGCGAGCCAGTAGGCGCCGTCCTTGAGCTGATCCAGGTTACCGTCCATGACGATGAAGCCGGTGCCGATCATGTAGTTCTGGCGGCCGGCGGTGAACGTCCACTCCCCGGCCCGGAACCCACCGTAGAGTTCTTCGGTGGCCACCTCGCCATCGGAACTGCGGGTGAAGCCGCCGGCATCGCCATCGCCGAAGGTCGTCGCCCCGACCAGCGAGCCACCGGCCAGCAGGCTGAAGTCCGGCTGCAAGGCGTACTCCAGTTTGACGCCCGGCTTGACGTAGAACTCCTGCCAATCGATTTTACTGCCGCCATTCTTGCGGCTGCGCATGTCGACACGGCCAGCGCCGAAGTTGACGTTGCGGGTGAAAATGGCTGCACCACCGGCGGTGACGTTGACCTCACCCTTGAGGTTGCCATCCTCGAAGGTGTAGCCCGCCAGTGCGACCTGGGCGCTCAGGGGTAACCCGAGCGCTAAGAGCGTTCGAGAGAAACGCGTCGTGGAAACCATGTGAAGCTCCTGTGTGATTTATTGTTGTTACAGGGCAGTGAATGGCGGCGCAGAACGTCGCCAACACCTGGCGAGGCCAGGTGAATGGAACGTGATTCTTGTAATCGGGATGCGTGGTCAGTCGTCGAGGTGCGCCGCAATGGCGCGCAACATGCGCACGCTGTCCCCATCGAACGGGCTGACGGCCTCGTTCAGGGACGATTGCTTGACGATCACCACGCCGGATGGCTTGTCGACGAACAGGTACTGGCCATGGATGCCACCGGCCATGAGCGCCTGGCTGTGGTCGTTGAAGACGTACCACTGGCTGCGGTAGGAAGCGCCCGGGGTCCAGGCCTCAAAGTCAGGGGATGTGGCGTAGATCGCCGGGTCGGCGCCGGCGACGATGCGCGCGACCGTTTCGGGCGACAGCAACTGGCGCCCGTCGTGACAACCGTCATTGGCCAACAGGCGACCAAAGCGCGCCATGTCGCGCAAGGTGGCGTTGAAACCGGCACCAGCCACGCTGCGCCCCCAGGGGTCGGCCATGAAGTAGCCGTCGCGCTCGCACCCCAACTGGCTCCAGATCTCTTCCAGCAGGCGATGGCAGGCCTTGCCGCTGGCGCGCTCCATGACCCAGGCCAAGGCCTCGGTGGTGGCCGTGACGTAGTGAAAGAAACCGCCGTGCTCGCCTTGCTTGCGGAGCGACGGCAGGAATTGGTACAGCGACTCGAACTGGGCGTACTGCGCGGGTGCCGGTTGGAAACCGCAGGCATAGCCGTACTGGGAACTCTCCGAGTCCGGGTCTTCGTACACTTCGCTGTAGTGGATGCCCACGGCCATGTCGAACAACTGGCGCACGGTCGCGTCGGCGTATGCACTGCCTTCGAATTCCGGCACGTAGTGGGCGGCGGGCAGCGCTGGATCCAGCACACCGTCGCTGACCAGCTGTTCACCGAGGGTGCCGATCAGCGATTTGGTCACCGAAAACATCACGTGTCGGTCGTGGGGCGCCTGACCGTTGAAGTAGCGCTCGAACAGCACGGTGTCGCCCTGCATGACCAGGAATGCGTCGGTCTGGCTGGCCACCAGGTGCTCGAACACACTGATGCTCAAGCCGCACTCACTGTTGAAGTGCAGCTCATCCAGTGCGAGTGGCGCCTGCTTCAAGACGCTGACCGGCCCTGCCCCCGCCTGCACATCGATAGAAGGCCGCAGGCGCGCCAGATTGCGGAAGCCCCATCGATTGAAGGGCGGACGCATCCAGTTGTGCCAAGTGACGCGACGATGGGGTTCGGCCGGAAAGCCTTGCATGAGCGAAGAGGTAAAGCGTGTGCCGGATGACGACTCATGCGTCTCGACATAAAGACAGGCCAGTGAAGGCACGGTGTTCTGATTCATCGGGTTGCCCCTGGAAATGACTCTGCGTGACAGCAGATGCAGGGAAATAATTACTCGATGATATTCTTTAGTCAATAAATGTTTTTACAGCGATTACTTTTTTGCTGTGGGGGACGCGACCCCATCACCACCTCCGGGAATACATCGAACCTGTGGGAGCCGAGCTTGCTCGCGATGGCGGCGGCACATTCAGCATGGACGCAAGCTGACCTACCGCTATCGCGAGCAAGCTCGGCTCCCACAGGGTTATTCGGGTATTCAGGATATCTGGGAAGGTGCGAAAATCGGGGTTCAGCGACTCGGCCCGGCGCCCAGCGACTCGGCCATTCGAACCAGGTCGGCGAAAGATTTGGCGTGCATTTTCTTCATCGCATGGGCGCGGTGGATTTTCACGGTGATTTCGCTCAGGTTCATCTGCCCGGCGATCTGCTTGTTCATCAGGCCCTTGACCGCAAAAGCCATCACCTCTTTTTCGCGGGCGGTCAGGGTCTGGTAGTGGGCACGCAGGTCGGCAGATTGCCGCCGGATTTCGCGACGCTGGGTGTCTGCCTGGAGTGCGGCGGTCACCGCATCCAGCAGATCCTGTTCGCGGAAGGGTTTGGCCAGGAAATCCACGGCACCGGCTTTCATGGCCTTGACCGACATTTCGATGTCGCCATGGCCGGTGATGAAGATGATGGGAATATTCGAATCCGACTCCGCCAACCAGCGCTGGAAGTCCAGGCCACTGCTCCCCTGCAGTCGCACATCGAGGACCAGGCAACTGGCGCAATCCGCCTTCGGTTGCTGGAGAAACTCCGCGGTGGACGCAAACGTCTCGACGCGGATCCCGACCGAGCGCAACAGATTGCTCAACGCGTTGCGAATGGAGGCATCGTCATCCACCACAAACACCATGGAATCCTTGCTGCCCGGCTCATGGGACGAGGGACTACCGTTCATGCACGATCCTCTTGGGTGGACGGAAAAATTCTAGCACAGGCCACTAGGCCACCCAGCGGGGTTCCAGCGCCGAAATCATAGCGAACAGATCATGGGGGCGATGGAAGCAGGCGTCGACCTGGGCGCTGTAGCTTTCCCCGCTGACGCACCAACTGCAGAAGTGCTCGCAATTGTTGAAGAATACCCGGTACTGCTTTTCACCCAATCTCGAACGCGCCCGATCAGCGATTTCGTCGCTGGAGTATTTGCAGGGTTCATGAAGCATCCAGACCGGTTTGCCATTGGCAAAATGCTCAAGATCGGTCACCTCGATGGGCCCCGGCCGGAGCGAACCGCTGAACCCCGAGTAATGGGCAACGTCTGCCCCACCCAGGTAGATCCCATGGTGCAGGTAGAACCGGCGCGGGCTGATCAGGTGCGCGCCTATCGGCAGGTGATCCGCAGGTTTTTCGATATCGACCGGTCGTAACGAAACATCCACCAGGCGCGCCGCACTCGGCTTGCAGTGACCTGGTTCGGCGAGCCTGTGACCCTCGGCGACTGGCATGCTCAAGCGGTAGAAAGCGCTCGTCGTGATGAGCGCCATGCAAATCAGCGCGATCGAACGAAGGGATGACAGTTGCTCTGCTGCTCTGGCGGTCAAGTTGTTCACGACACATTCTCCGCAGTCCTTGATGGGGAATATATCGCCGGGGTTATCGCGTTTCAGTTGTACGTGGGTTGGTTCGGGTGACCGATTGATATACAGCCCCTAAACCTAAGTATTAAACCGGCGCCCTCAAGGGCGCGCGATGGGCAGCGTGAATTGCACAGTGGCGCCGCGCGGCGGGTTGGCGACGGCACTCAGACACCCGCCATGGGCCTCGATGATCGAGCGACAGATGGACAGTCCCAACCCCAGGCCGGCGGGCTTGGTGGTGTAGAAAGAGGTGAACACCAGGTCAGTGCTTTGGGAGGCGAACCCCGGGCCGGTATCGCTCACACTGACAAGTACGCAATCTGCCTCCCCCAACGTCGCGCAGATCCCCAACCGCCGCTCGCCGGCACTGACACTGCCCATGGCCTCCAATGCATTCATGATCAGGTTGAGCAGCACCTGCTGCAGCTCCACGCGGTCACCTTCAATCAGGGGCAAACCGTCCATGAGTTGCGTCTGTATCGAGGCACCGCTCTTGATGATCTGGCCGCGGGTAAACTCGATCATTTCCTCGATGGCTGCGTTGATGTTCACCGGCCCCTTCTGTGGCGGCGCCTTGCGGATATGCCCACGGATCCGACCAAGCACGTCCGCCGCCCGATTGGCATCGAGGATGAGGCGTTCCAGTACCGGGCGGACCTCGTCGATTTCCGGTGGCTGAGCGTTCAACCAGCGTAGTGCCGCATTGGCGTTGAGGATGGCGGCGGCGATCGGCTGATTGACTTCGTGGGCGATCGAGGCCACCAATTGCCCCATGGTCGCCACACGGTTGGCATGGGCCAGTTCGGCTTGCACCTCGCGATAGCGGCGTTCACTCTCACGGATTTTTTCTTCCGCCTGCCTGCGCTCGGTCAGGTCCACGACAAAGGCGACGCCCTCGTTGCTACCCGCTTCGAACAAAGCCAGGCCGACAATGACCGGCAAGCGACTGCCGTCCTTCCTGAAGTATTCCTTCTCGTAAGGCCGGGTGTGCCCGGTCAACAACGCCTGCGCCAGCGAGCGGTCGCTGAGTTCGCGAAACTCCGGTACGGTCAGGTCCCTCCAGCGCAACCCCCCGGCGGCAAGGTCTGCGCGCTCGTAACCCAACATGCGCAGGAACGCATCATTGGCCTCGATGATGTGTCCATCGGCGTGCCAGACGAGAATCCCGATGATGTTGGCATCCACCAGGCGGCGGATCTTCGCTTCGCGCTCGGCGACCTCGCGGTACAGGCGGGCATTCTCCAGGGAAACAGCGGCCTGTGAAGCCACCAGCTTCAACACGGCGATCCGGCCAGGGCTGAATACATGGGCCGCCAGATTGTTTTCCAGATAGAGCGCACCGACGAGCTTGGCCTGGTTCGTCAGCGGCAGGCACAGGATCGAACGGGCGCGCTGCTGACGGATATAGGGATCCGTGGCGAACGGCGCTTCGACCAGGGCATCGTCCAGCACCACACTCTCGCGGGTGCGCAGGACATGATAAAGAACCGACTCCGGCAACGATGCCGCACTCACGGGCGCATTTCTCAGTTGAGTGGTGGCGCCGCCGGCCGTCACTTGCGCCGCGATCCGCTGCTCACCGTCCTGCCACAGAACCAGCAGCCCGCGTTCGGCACCGGCCTGCTCGATCGCCGTGGCCATGATCATGTCGATCAATTTTTCCAGAACGATTTCGCCCGACACGGCCTGGGAAACCTTGAGGACGGTGGCCAGGTCAAGGTGCTCGACCGGTGTGGCCATCGTAGTGGTCGGACCGGGCGCAGGTTCTTCGGCCCTGAGTGAGGGGTACTTGGCCTCGAGCTGCCGCACCTTGCCGTCGGCGCCCCAACGCAGGTAACCGTAACGGGCATCCTGCAAATAGACACGGGCGATCTTGCCGAGCCCTCGCGCCCGATAGAAACGCGAAGCCAACTCATTGGCAAGCGCCTCGATATGGATAAAACCGCTGGCCTGAGCGGTTTGCAGGGCCTGTTCGTAGAGCCGCTCTGCCTCGATCACCCGCCCCTCGACCCGGGCGATCTCGGCACCGACCAAGGCGGCGCGGCTGGCGAAATTCTCCGGACATTGCCGGGCCCAGGCCTCGAGCCACTGGTGATCGACCGCCATGGCGATCAAGTGCTGCGCCTGCTCGTGTACCGAGACGCTGTCGCAGCGGGCGGCCCGGGCCAGTGCGCTGTAGAAGTGATATTCGGCTTCCTCGAAGAAAGCCTGGCAAACCCAGAGCAACTGGTGGGCCTTGCCGGCCGCCTCAACGGCTGCCTCGGCATCGTCGGCCAGGTAACGTGCCTGTAGTTTGCGAACCCAATACAAGCACTCGGCCAACACCAGGTCCGGGTTACTGGACAAATGAGCTTCGGTTGCGGACTCGTTCAACTCACCGTCGTCCAGGCGACTGAATGCGGCTGTCTCGCCACGGAGCATTCGGATCAGCGTCAGTTGCGTGACGATGAAATCGGTCACCAATCCGAACCCCACCTTCCTTGCATACGCCAGGCCTCGTTCGGACTCACCTTGCACGTCATGCAACGGCTCGCCGGCGAACAGCAGGTCGGCGACGAGGTTGTTGCCGGCATAGGCACCGTAGGGCAGATCGCCGATCCGGTTCGCCGCTGCAAAGGAACGGCGCAGCAGATCGCGACACTCCCCCACCGGCCTCATCCAGCGCACGGCAAAACAGGAGAAGCACAGGTAGGTGCTGGCCTCGAATCGCGTCAGGCCCCGTCGTTCGACGAGTGCGCAACCGAGCTGGCCGAATCGGAACCCCATTTGGTAGTCACCGAAACGCCGGCCGGCGACCCGGAAGAAATTGGCGTAGAGCACACAGGACGCATCGCAGTTGCCCCGTTCCAGGCTCAGGTTGACCGCTTTGCAGATCAGCAGATCCGCCAGGTTGCCATCGCTCTGCAGGGCCGGCGCGAAGAGTTTGCCCAGCGCGTTGAGGGTCATGAGGGACGTCGGATCCTCCATGAGCGGCAAATCGATAAGGTCCTCGATGGCCCGCTCGCCGAGCAACGCCCCGATGCACTCGTACTCCTTACGGACCTGGGCGTCGCTCGGATGGGCAGACCACTCGATGCCCACATGTCGCAGGTAGGCCAGGCAGACCGCAACCGCGCCGTCACTGCGATCCAGCAGCAGGTAGACATCCATCAGCAGGCAGGCGACGCTGGCCCGCTCGATCACCGTAGTGGCGCGATCCGCCAGGGCGGTCAGGCACGCGTCCGCGACCTCCAGCCGTCCAGTCAGCAGCTCGCACTCGGCCCGGCTCAACGCCAATGCGAACATCAACCCATGACAACGAGTCCAGCACTCCTCGTCCAGCAACTGCATCCCGGTACTGAAATAATTAAGCGCCGATGAATAGGCGGTCGACGCCTTGGCCCGCTGACCGGCAATCAGGTTGAATTGCGCCAGTTGCTCGCGCTCACCCTGATCGGTGATCAGCGCGGCGCCGCGGTTGAGCTGGCCGACGATTTCGAAGATCGCCTCATCCCGCTCTTGTTCGGACGTCTGAGCGGCAAGCAGACGTCCAATGCGCAGGTGGGCCTCGGCACGTGCGTCCTTGGCAATCAGCGAATAGGCCGCTTCATGGATGCGGTCATGAACAAACCGATAGGCGCCGTCCAATCGTTCGACCAGTTCCTGGCGAATCGCCTCCCACAACACGGCCCTGAGTGTCTTCTCGGGGATGCCCAGGGCGGTCGAAAGCGTCTTGAAGCCGGCCACGTTGCCCAGGCACGCCAGTTGCTGCAGCGCCAACTGGGTGTCCTCCGGCAGGCGGACCAGCTTGCCGACCATCAGGTCGACGATATTGTCGGTATAACCTTTGGCATGGATACGATCCGGGTCCCACCACCATTGCCGCGCCTCATGGTCATAGGTCAGTAGATGTTCCTCGGCCAGCGCGTGCAGGAACTGGATCACGAAGAATGGATTTCCGGCGGTTTTATCCAGCACCAGTTGCGCCAAGGGCTCGATACGTGAGGGTTCGTCCTGCAGCGCCTCGGTGATCAACTGCTCGACATGCGCCTTGCCCAGCGGCGTCAACATGATCTCGCTGACCTTGCCACCGGCGCTGCGAATGGCCTGGAGCTTGGCGGTCAGCGGGTGCGCGGCATCCACTTCGTTGCTGCGGTAGGCACCGACGAGCATCAGGTGTCGCACATCGGAGCTGGTCAGCAAGTCCTCCAACAGGTCGAGGGTCGCCGCGTCGAGCCATTGCAAATCATCGAGAAACAACGCGAGTGGATGGTCTTCGCGGGCGAACACCCCGATAAAGCGCCGGAACACCAGCAGGAAACGGCGTTGCTCCTGTTGCGGATCAAGGGTCGTGACCGGTGGCGGCTCGCCGATGATCAGTTTGAGTTCGGGAATCAGGTCGGTCATGAGACGCGCGTTCGCGTCCAATGCCTCCTGCAAGGCGTCACGCCACTTCGCCAGCTCTGCGTCACTCTTGCCCAGCAGCGTACGCACCAGGCTCTGGAATGCCTGTACCAGCGTCGAGTAGGGAATATCGCGCCGGTACTGATCGAACTTGCCACTGGCAAAGAGCCCTCGAGGCGGCACCAGCGCCTTGTGCAGTTCATTGACCACCGAGGACTTGCCGATGCCCGAGTAACCGGTGACCAGCACCAGTTCCGGTGAGCTGCTGTTGACGATCCGCGAGAACGCGGCAATCAGGGTGTCGACCTCTTGTTCACGGCCATAGAGCTTCTCGGGAATCAGCAGCCGATCCGACGCGCCGTGCTCGCCCAGCGCAAAGGCATTGATGCGGCCCAGTTGCTGCCAGTCCGCCAGGCATCGGCGCAAGTCGTGCTCGACGCTGGCAGCCGTCTGGTAACGCTCCTCGGCGGTCTTGGCGAGCAGCTTCATGACGATCTGGGAAAGCATCTCCGGAACGGTTGCGACCCGTTCGCTGGGGGCCAGGGTTTTCCTGGCAATATGGCAGTGCACCCACTCGATCGGGTCGGACGCGGTGAACGGCAGCGAGCCGGTCAACATCTGATAGAGGGTGACGCCGAAGGAATAAAGGTCGCTGCGCGAATCGATCGAGCGATTCATTCGACCGGTCTGTTCGGGGGCCATGTAGGCGAGCGTACCAGCCAAGGTCTCGGGCGCCTGTCGTTCCCTGGGCAAGCGCGAGGCAAGGCCGAATCCGGTGAGCCGGGCCTGGCCGTCGGTGCAGTTCACCAGGATATGGCTGGGCTTGATGTCCTTATGGACGAGGCCCTGTTGATGCAGCTTGCCCAGGGCCACGGTAATGCCCACGGCCAATCGCAGGAACGTGGCAATCTCCATGGGCGCGATCAACAGTTGCATGAGCGGTACGCCGCCCGGGTCCTCGAGCACCAGCTGCATCTGGGCGCCTTCGCGCAGCATCTCCAGCGGGCGCACCGACCAGGTGCTCTCCAGCTCATCCTTCAGGCCAAATTCATGGGCGAGACGGCCCAGGCAGCCAGGGGGAGGTTGTTCCCCCGCAGGCCGGGCAACCAGTACCGAATACGTGCCGTCTGCGCCCGAACGCAGTTGCCGACAGAAGGTACGCTCACCATCGTCCCATAATATTTGCATGCTGTTTTCCATCGGCACGGAACAATGAATCGTTGGTTATCCGGGCTGCTGCAAGCCGTCGGCGGTAACGGAACGAGCGTGTCACCGGCCTGTAGATTAACGTCCCGCGAAAGCCCTTCACAGCGATTTCCGTTGAGCCGCATTGGGCCGGTTCATCGAGCAGAACGAAACGACCCTTTGGTCTTAACAGGTTATACGTAGGTATACTTCTGTGCCCTGCGAGACCGCGTATCGTGTGATTCACGACAGGCGCTGTCACGAGCGACCCTTATGGACGATACCCAGATACGCAGCAGGCAAACCATTGCAGTCGTCGATGATGACGAAGCCGTTCGGGCAGCCCTCAAAAGCCTGTTGCGCTCCAGCGGCTACGACGTCCGCACCTATGGCAGCGCCCTGGACTTTCTCGACGCCGCCGGCCCCGCCGGGACGAACTGCCTGGTGTCCGATATCCAGATGCCGGGCATGAGTGGCGTGGAACTGCACGAGCGACTCGGCGCGATGGGTTTCAGGATACCCACCATTTTCATCACCGCCTACCCCGGAAAAGCCTCCCATCTGGCGGCTAACGCCCCCGGGCTGGTTGCCTGCCTGCCCAAGCCGTGTGAAGCCGACCGGCTGCTGGCGTGTATCGAAACCGCCCTCGGCCAACGGCGCTGACCACCCCCGCTCATACCTTCGTATAGTCCGCCACCACTGACGTATGGTTTTTCTGAACCGATGTAGAAGTGCGCCCGCTAGCTGCCCTCAATAGCATGGACTCACGGCGGGCGACACGCCCGTGAATCTTCCGGGGAACTGGCTATGTCGGCATTTTTCGAGTCACCCCAACGCATCCTGAGACGGTTCAGTATCGGCTTTATAGCCATGGGAGCGATGACCCTGGCGGGTTGCATGGTCGGTCCCGACTTCATGAAACCCGGCAACAATCTCGACGCCCTGCAACTCACGCCCCGGCCCGAGCATGCCAACACCACCTCCATGTCCAGCGCCGCGGTTCCACCCCAATGGTGGCGGCTGTTCAACGACGCGGTCCTCACCCAACTGCAATCACAAGCCCAGGCCGGCAACCTCGACTTGCAGATGGCCTCCGAGCGCATCGAGCAGAGCCGGGCGCAATTGGGCATCACCTCATCGCAGCTGCAACCCAACGTGGGCGCCTACGCCAGCTACACCCGCGAGGCCAACAGCGAAAACGGCAAATTCGCCGCCCTGGGAGCACCTACCGACGCCACCAACTTCTGGCAGCTGGGCTTCGATGCCAGTTGGGAAATCGATCTATGGGGCCGAGCCCGACGTGCCCGTGAAGGCGCCGCGGCTGCCCTGGAAGCCACGGTGTATGACCGCGAAGCCGCTCGGGTCGCCTTGTCCGCCGAAGTGGCCCGCACCTATCTGCAGTTGCGTGGAACCCAGGCGCAGCTGGATATCGCCCGGCAAAACCTCACCGTCGCGGAACGGACCCTGGGCCTGGCTGAAAGCCGCGAACGCAATGGCGTCGCCACCCACTTCGAAACCGCGACCGCCCGCGCGCAACTGGCGACGATCAAGGCCCTGCTGCCCGAGCTGAGCCAGCGTCGCAATGCCCGGATGAATGCCCTGGCGTTACTGCTGGGCGAGCAACCCCGCACGCTCGACGCCCAGTTGGGCCCGGCGATGCCCTTGCCTTCGCTTCCCACCCGCATACCGGTCGGCGTCTCTTCCGAACTGGCCCGCCGGCGCCCCGACATCCTGCGCGCCGAAGCACGGCTGCACGCCGCGACCGCCGCCATCGGCGTTGCCAAGGCAGATTTCTATCCGCGTATCGGTCTCAAGGGACGCATCGGCGTGGAAGCCTTCGACAGCGGCGACCTCAGCAGTTGGGATTCACGCACCTTCTCCATCGGCCCGACGGTTTACCTGCCGATCTTCCAGGGTGGTCGACTGACCCAGCGCCTGACACTGAATGAGTCACGGCAGAAAAGCGCCGCCCTCGCCTACCGCAAGACGGTGCTGCGTGCCTGGCATGAAGTCGACAACGCCCTGGATGCCTGGGCGGCCCAACAGCGCCAGCACGACGAACTACAGATGTCCTTCGAGCAGAACAAGCAGGCACTGCACGCGGCTGAGCGCGGCTACCAGCAAGGTGCCGCCGACTATCTGAGCGTGCTGACCGCGCAACTCAACGTGCTTGCCAGCCAGACCCGCCTCAACGCCAGCACGACCGATGCCACGCTCACCGTGGTCAATCTCTACAAGTCCCTGGGCGGTGGCTGGGATCCGGCGGGTGGGCTATGAACGTCGCCGCCGTATCGCCGGTCACCGTAGCGACTGACGCAGCGCCCCGGGCCCAATCCTCCATTCGGCCGCTGGTCGGCCTGGTCGGCATTTTCCTCGCGGCCATGATGGCCGGGTTGAACACTCGGGTCGGCGCCCTGGCGCTGGCGGATGTCAGGGGTGCGCTGGGCCTGGGCTTCGACGACGGCTCCTGGCTGACCACGGCCTACAGCGCCGGAGAACTGATCGCCATGCCCTTTTCGGCCTGGTTCGCCCTGACCTTGTCGCTGCGACGCTTCGAACTGTGGATGCTCGCCACTTGCACCCTGCTCGCCTTGCTCCTGCCGTTCATTCACAACCTGGAGCTGTTGCTGGCCCTGCGTTTTGCCCAAGGCATCGCCAGCGGCACGACGATCCCCTTGCTGATGATGGCGGCCCTGAAATTCCTGCCACCGGCCATACGCCTGTACGGTTTGGCGCTGTACGCGATGACCGCGACCTTCGCGCCCAACCTGTCCATCTGGCTAGCCGGAAGCTGGACGGATGGATTGCACGACTGGCGCTGGGTGTATTGGCAGATCATTCCCCTGGCGCTCGTCGCCGCTGGTTTGATCGCCTGGGGACTGCCTCGGGAACCCGTCCAGACCTCGCGTTTTCGCCAGGCCAACTGGTCCGGCATGGCCTGCGGCGTACCGGCGCTGGGCCTGATCACCGTCGCGCTGGACCAGGGCGTGCGACTGGACTGGTTTCAGTCGCCATTGATCACCGCAACCCTGGTGATGGGCCTGACCTTGATGGCGGTCTACTTGTTGACCGAGTGGTATCACCCCTCGCCGTTCATCAAGTTGCAGATCCTCGGGCGCCGCAACCTGGGCCTGGGCTGCATCCTGTTTCTGTCGTTGCTGGTGGTGCTGATGTCCAGCTCATTGTTACCGGCCAGTTATCTCGGCCCGCTGCAAAACTATCGTCCACTGCAAATGGCATCGATTGGGCTGATCGTCGCGCTGCCGCAGCTGGTACTGGGGCCTATTGTGGCGCTGTTGCTGTACCGCAGGTGGGTCGATGCGCGCATCGTGTTCGCCTCGGGTTTGTTGCTGATCGCCCTGGCGTGCCTGTGCGGCGCACAACTGACGGCCGACTGGCACCGCGACCAGTTCGTCCTGGCGCAAACGCTGCAGGCCTTCGGACAACCGATGGCGGTGGTGTCGATGCTGTTCCTGATCACCAGCGTGGTGCAGCCCCCCGAAGGGCCTTATGTGTCCGGCACCATCAACACGTTGCGGGCCTTTGGTTCACTGTTCGGCGCGGCGGTCATCGGCCAGCTGATGACCGTGCGTGGTCGCTTCCATGGGGACATGCTGCTGGATCAAGCGGCCCTGGCCGGCAACGCCCTTGTCGTGCCAGAGCCGTCATCGCTGATGGGCATCGTCAGCCAGCAGTCGCTGGTGCTGTCCATCGCCGATGCCTATCGCGTGCTGGGCCTGCTGGCGCTGCTGATGATTCCGCTGGTGCTGCGGCTGGCCTACATCCCGGCGCCTGTCTTGACGCCTCCTTCTCCCTCACACGGGTAACTCATCATGGCCTTACCGAAGAAAGCCCGGATCCTCAGTGCTGCGCTGCTGCTCACCGTGGCCATCGGCAGCGTGTTCTATCTCAATCGCTCCGAGTCCAGCGCCTCGACCCAATCGACGGACGATGCCTATGTCCTCGCCGACTTCACCACGGTGGCGCCGCAGGTATCGGGGACGGTTGAAATGGTGTTGGTCGAAGACAACCAGCTGGTCAAGAAAGGAGATCTGTTGGCGGTCATCGATGACCGGGATTTCCTCGCCTCCGTGAACGTGGCAAAGGCCCAGGTCGCCAGCGCCCAGGCCGGTATCGCCAACCTGGAAGCACGCCTGATCCAGCAGCAAACCGTCATACGCCAGGCCCAGGCCGCAGTCGCCGCGGACGATGCCGCGCTCAAGCTGGCCAAGGTCAACCACGCCCGCTATCGCAACCTGGCGGCCGACGGTTCGGGCACCGTGCAGGCCCAGCAGCAAGCAGAAGCGCAATTGAGCGTACAACAGGCGGGACTGGAGAAAAGCCAGGCGGGTCTGCAGGCGGCCCGGCAGCAGGTGGACGTCCTCAAGGCCGACCTGGAACAAGCCAGGGCCACCCTCGCCCACGCCCAAGCCGCGCAAGCCATCGCCGAACTGAAGTTGTCCTATACCCGCATCACCGCGCCGATCAATGGCACGGTCGGGGAAAAATCCGTGCGTATCGGCGCATTCGTCAATGCCGGTAAACCCTTGCTCGCGATTGTCCCGCTCGATGCCGTCTACATCACCGCCAACTTCCGGGAGACGCAACTGGCCCGTGTGCAAACCGGCCAAGCCGTGGACATCGAAGTGGATGCCCTGCCCGGCGAAACGCTGACAGGAACCGTACAAAGTCTGGGACCTGCCAGCGGCGTCAGCTACTCCGCCATCGCCCCCCATAACGCCACGGGCAACTTCACGAAGATCGTCCAACGCTTGCCCGTGCGCATCCGCATCGAACCCGACCAACCGACGGCAGCGAAACTGCGGGTGGGGATGTCCGTTACGCCGCACATTCGTATCCGTGGATGACCACATCGAGGTGACGTCGCACACAACCCCCACAAACACCGCCGATCCACTGTGGGAGCGAGCCTGCTCGCGATGGCGGCGGGTCAGCCTACCTCCATGTTGAATCTGCCACCGCTTTCGTGGGCAAGCCCACTCCCACAGGGTCCGGTGTCGGGCACATACCCCTGCATACACCACACATCCACTGTGGGAGCGGGCTTGCTCGCGAAGGCGGCGGGTCAGCCTGCATCCAGGTTGAATGGGCCACCGCTATCGCGGGCAAGCCAGGCTCCCACTGGGTCCAGGGTCGTACAC
>NZ_JBMDKO010000077.1:0-17449 GCF_057809755.1 Pseudomonas sp. FG13 | reverse complement strand
CTTGCCCTGATGCCAGTCAGGTAAGGATCAGACGGTGCAAAACCTGTGGGAGCAAAGCTTGCCCTGATGCCAGTCAGGTAAGGATCAGACGGTGCAAAACCTGTGGGAGCAAGGCTTGCCCTGATGCCAGTCAGATAGGATCAGACGGTGCAAAACCTGTGGGAGCAAAGCTTGCTCGCGATGGCGGTATTACTGGAGTAACCGGTTATCCAGCACCGTAGACGCACCACCCAGAATGCTCTCGCTGAGCTGCACGAATTCCCGGGTGTCGACCGTTTCCAGGCGCATCGCGGCCTGCAGCACATCATCGAGCGAACGTTTGTTACGGGTTTTCAAACGAATCTCCCGATCCAGCTCCTGCAGCAACAGCACCGCCTTGGCAATCATCGCCGGACTGACCTGCTCGCCGCGCAGGGTCGTCACACCCTGGCTGTCGCGGACAAGGCGCTCGTTCAAGGTCTGGTAACGCTCGTCGCTCATGCCGCCGGCGCGGCGCAGCAGCTCGATGGCGTAGTACTCGGCCAGGCCTTCGCCGATCCAGTCACTGCGTTCACGGTCATGGACACGGGCGAGGGTCTGCACCAGTTCCCGTAGCAACGGGCTGGTGCCCCGCTCGCTGACCAGCGGCGAACGGCTGTGCAGGTAAATCGACTCACGGCCGGCCTGGGCACCACGCCACAACGGCTCCTGGGCTCCGATAATCAGCAGTTTCGTGGGGTGGCGCGGTATCAGCGCCTGCACCTGCGGCCAGACGAAAGTCAGCAGTGTCAGCACGTCCATCCGGCGCATGCCCTGGCCCTGAGGCGAGGCCACGGTGACTTCGGTTTCACCCAGGCGCGTTCGGCGGCTGCCCAGTTTGCCGGCGAGCATCCAGCCCGTGGGACGGTCGAACAGGCGCGCGGGGTTATCGATGCGAAAGCGCTGCTTGCCGATGCGTGGCCAGGGCGTTTCGATGCTTTTCCAACCGGCGGGCAATTCAACGTCCAGGCGCGCCACCAGTTCGACGCCGTCCTGCTGGTCGAGCCGGGCCGACGGCACCAGGTCGTCGCCACGCAGCAAGGCCCAGGCGGGCGTCATGCGGGTTTCGAAGGTGCCATTCTTGCGCCCATGGCTGATGCGCACCCGGTAGGTCAGGCTGGCCTTGTCGGCGCTCGGGCGCCAGAGGCCTCGCGCGGCTTTACCCGGCGTCAGTTGCCATTGACCGTCCGCCTTGAAATCGCTGTAGCGGCTGCCGTCGCCAAGATCGAAATCCAGGCTGCGCACCGCCGAGCCACGGGCCAGGGTCAAGCGCACTTCGGCCTGATCGCTCTGGGGTAGCAGGTGCACGTGGTAATCCAGATCGACTTTCTGCGCCGCCCATAGCGGGCCGCACATCGCCAGCAGTCCGCCGGCCGCCAGCATCCGTTTCAGTCCTGCGCCCATGGGCTCTCCCCGGTGATGCAACGCCCGACGATTCAGCCGGCGCGAAAAATCAGATGATCTTCCCAATCGTCCTCGGGCACGCTGCCTTCGGCCAGCATGCGCCCGGATTGGGAAATGCGTTCGTGGTGCACGGCATCGCGGTCGCCACAGACCAGATGGTGCCACAGTGGCAGGTCCTTGCCCTCGCTGACCAGCCGGTAAGCGCAGGTCGGCGGCAACCATTTGAACTCATCGGCCTTGCCCGGCGTGAGCTGGATGCAATCGGGAACGGACTCGCGGCGGCGCGGATAATCGGTGCACTGGCAGGTTTTCAGGTCCAGCAGCTTGCAGGCGATGCGGGTGTAGTAAACGCTGTTGTCGTCTTCGTCTTCGAGCTTTTGCAGGCAGCACAAGCCACAGCCGTCGCACAACGATTCCCACTCCTGCGCATCGAGCTGATCGAGGGTCTTGCGTATCCAGAAAGGTTCGACTTTGGCGGCCATGGCTCGAGCATCAACATCAGGTGGTGAAAAGGCCGACAGTCTAGTGCCGGGACCTCTTCAGGCCAAGCGTCGGCGACTGTCGGTAAGACGGCAATGCCGCCGCCCGGTGGGAGCGAGCCTGCTCGCGATGACGGTGGTTCTTCCAGTGTCAATGTTGACTGACACACCGCTATCGCGAGCAGGCTCGCTCCCACAAGGCTGATTGGGGGTCAGTAGCCCCGGGTGAAATCCACTTCGCCGCGCAAGGCTTCGCCGGCCTGGTAGGCACGCAGGTTCTCCAGGAACAGCTGGGTCATCAGCGGCGGCGATGTCGGTGCCGAGCTGTGGCCGGTCAACAGCAAGCCCCAGGCCGTCCAGAATGGATGACGCTGTGGCAGCGGCTCCTGGCGGCAGACGTCGATCACTGCGCCGGCCAGGTACCCGTCTTTCAAGGCTTGCACCAGGTCCGCATCCACCACGGCCACGCCGCGTCCGGCATTGATGAACAGTCCGGTGGGTTTGAATTGCTTGAACAGCGCCGCGTCGTACACGTCATGGGTGTGGGGGGTGTTGGGCAGCAGATTGATGACATAATCCACTTCGCCGACCAGACGCGGCAGATCCTTCATCGCCCCAACCTCGACGAAAGGAGCCAGGTCCCGCGCTTCGCTGGCAATGCCATAGAGCTGCACACCAAACGGCACGAGGAACTGCGCCACCCGTTGACCGATATCACCCGTCCCGACGATCAGTGCCTTGCGCCCCGCCAGGCCCTGCCCCTGGCGGTTGTCCCACTTGCGCTCGACCTGGCTGACCAGGCGTGCCAGCACCTCGCGTTCATGACCAAGCATGTAGGTGAGCACGTACTCAGCCATCAACTGGCCGAAGATACCTACCGCACGGGTCAGCCGGTAGTCGCGTGTCAACCCCTCGGCCAACAGCGGCGTGATGCCCGCCCAGGTCGATTGCAACCACTGGGGGCGATGACCCTGGCGCAACAGGGTAGCCAGCAGATCGGGCTGGCCAAGCCAGACCTTGCACTCAGCGGCCAGTCGGGATAATTCGGCGGAGTCACCGCTGGTCAGCACTTCGATATCGGGCGCAGCCTGGCGCAACAGTTGGGCATATACCGCATGGTCGTGTTCGGCAATCAGAACGCGCATGAATCAAACCTTTCAAAAACAGTGCAGACGAACGCCGACAGAGTGTCGCTCCATCCATGCGGCGATCGTCAAAAAAATTCCAATGTGTCTCAAGAAGTCCCAGGACGGGTACCTCAGTACCGCGTCAGACCGGGTCGTTGCGTCGCAGCAACTCTTCAGGCAAATGCTCGATGTACTCTTCTTCGGCCGGCGGCATCTGCAGGTGATAACCCTGGGTGTCGAGGTTTTCCAGCACCTTGTTGATGTCCTCGCGGGACAACTGCCGCTCAGGGCTCAGGACCAGGTCGAAGGCATGGGTCGCCTTGCCAAAGGCCGCCATCAATGGCTCAGGCACACGCGCCAATGCGTCGCTCTTGAGCACATACAGGTACATCTCGTTTTTCTTCGAGCTGCGGTAAATGGAGCAAATACGTTTCAAGGCTGTTCTCCGGCAGTGGCCAGGCTGTCGAGCAGCGCCTGGCCCATCAGTTCGCGACGCCAGCCACGCAGCGAATCAGGCAATTGATAAGGGCCCTCGGGGAAGCCGCTCTTGATCAGCGCTTCGAGGGTTTTCTTGCGTAGCATCAGTTCCGGGGCAATGCCCAGGCGTTCGGCCTCAGCCTGCCCCAGGGCCCGCAGACGCTTGACCAGTGCCGAGGCCTCGATGGGCAACGGCTCGGCTACGGCTGGCGGCCATTGCTCGGGCGGCACGCTGGCAGCGCGCTTGATCAGATCCAGCAGAAACTCGCCGTCCTGACGCACGGTACGCGGGTGCATGTCTTCGATTTTCGCCAGCGCACCGAGGTTATCCGGCTGGGTCCGGGCCAGGGGCCACAGCGAATGCTCGCGAATGATGCGATTACGCGGCAAGTCACGGGCCCGAGCCTCCCGCTCGCGCCAGGCGCAGAGCTCACGCAGCACGGCCAGTTGCGCGCGGGACAGCTTCCAGGCGAGCTTGGCTTCGCGGTACACCTCATCGGGATCGACTTCGCGGCGCAGGTTGGCGACCAGCTCAGCGCCATCTTCCAGGACCCAGGCGTACTTCTCATCGGAAAGCTTGGGACGCAGTTGCACGAAAACTTCAGCCAGGTGCACCGCATCCTCTGCGGCATAGCTGATCTGCGTTTCGGACAACGGCCGCTGCAACCAGTCGGAGCGGGTCTCGCCCTTGGGCAACTCGATGCCCAGAACCTCCTGCACCAGCCGCGAGTAGCCCATGGAGAAACCCAGGTTCAGGTACGCGGCAGCCAATTGGGTATCGAACAGCGGCGCGGGCAGGCTGCGGGTCAGGCGCAGCAGGACTTCAAGGTCTTCGCTGCAGGCGTGCAGCACCTTGAGCACGGCCGGGTTTTCCAGCAATGCCGCCAGGGGCTGCCAGTTATCGATGGTCAAGGGGTCGATCAGGTAGGCACGCTTGCCGTCGCCGATCTGCAGCAAACCGGCGATGGGGTAAAAGGTGTCGACCCGCATGAATTCGGTGTCGAGGGCGACGAAGGGCAACTGCTGCCATTCGGTGCAAAACCGACCGAGGCTATCGTTGTCGCGAATCCAGTGAATATCGATGGCCACACGGCTCTCCCTTGAAGAATGGCGCGCAGTATATATCGCCGTCAGCGATTGCGAGCATCCATAGAGCAAGAGCCTGAGAGAAATCGCCTGCGCATCGGCAAGAATAGTCCTACATTAGAAGCTAACTGGTCTTACGCAACACATAAACCCGCGTCAGCGCAAAACCGGGCAGGAAGTCTTGGTGCCACAGCACGTTGAAACCAGCCTGGAGGAACTCGGCCTCGACATCGGCCTTGTCTGCCAGGTTCCGTTGCGGTGGATGGCCAAGTTTGAAACGCCCATCGACTTGAACCGACACGATGACCGTGTCGCGACTGACCCGATGAAATTCGCGCAGCAGCGCCAGGCGATGCTCGCTGGCACTCACGTGGCGAAACAATTGCAGGCAACAAATGCAATCCACCGCGTTTTCCGACAGTCCGATGGTAAACGCCGAACTCGGAAAGGTCCTGACTCGCTTGAGCAACGCGCCACCATGATGGGTGAGCGCGTGTTCGAGCATATCCGGCGATGGGTCGGCTGCCAGGATCACCCGGTTGGCATGTTCGGCCAGCACCGGCCAAAACCGCCCTGCCCCACACGCCACGTCCAATACCAGCCCGGGCTCACCGGCCACTTTCAGGGCGTTGCGCACCATATGCTCATCACGCCAGAACGCCAGGCGCAGCCGTCGCGGCGCCGGCTGGCAGCAGAATTGCGCATGCTCCTGGTCGTGATGCCTGGCGAACTCGAGTTCGACGTTGGATGGGGATAGCCCGGACATACGAACGGCTCTTGGTAAATGGACAGATGACAGATTAAACGGCGCGGCGTGAAAAAAAGGTTTAGGCAATCACTCCCGCGCCAACACACCGTCAATCACCGCACCGCGACAACCGGCGAACAGATCCAGGTCCCGGTTATAAACTTTGCTGTTGACTTCCAGCAAGCCGAGCATCGAGTGAAACAGGTTGTCCTGGCTCAAGGGCTTTTCCCGACTCATCTGCAGGCAATGGGCGTCCACAGCGAAGGATTTTTGATAGCTGTCGGAAAACCAGGCGAGCATCGCCACATGCTTCTGCTGTTCCGGGGCAAGCATGTAGGGCGTGCCGTGGAGAAACAGGTTGTATTCGCCCAGGGACTCACCGTGGTCCGACAGGTACAGCATGGCCGTATCGACCTTGTCCTGGTTGGCCCGCAGTAAGTCGATCAGGGTCGAAAGCACATGGTCGGTGTACACCAGCGTATTGTCGTAGCCGTTGACGATGCTTTCGCGGCTGCAATTGTTCAGCGCGTTGCTTTCGCACACCGGCGTGAAGTGTTCGTACTCCTTGGGATAACGCTTGAAGTACTCAGGCCCGTGACTGCCCATCTGGTGCAGCACCAGCACCGTGTCCTTGTCCAGGGTGTCGATGAAATGCTGCAGCCCCTGGAGCAGGATCTCATCCCGGCACTCGCTGTTGGCGCACAGGGCCGGGTCCTTGAGATTGCTCACATCCTGCAGGGTAACCCGGTCGCATGTCCCCTTGCAGCCGGACTGGTTGTCCCGCCAGATCACCTCCAGGCCGGCGCGTTGGAGTACATCCAGTAGGCCCTCTTCATGCTTGGCCTTGCTGGCATCGTAGTTCTTGCGGCCCATGTTGGAAAACATGCAGGGCACCGACACGGCGGTTTCGGTACCGCAGGAATGCACGTCGGTGAAAGCGATCAGACCGGCCTCGTGATCCAACGTCGGCGTGGTGTCGCGGTTATAGCCGAGGATGCCGAAGTTCTCGGCACGAGCACTTTCCCCGACCACCAATACGGTCAGGGATTTGCGGGCGTGGGTCTGCCAGGCCAGATTGCGACTGGCATCCTCGCCCAGCTTGACGAACGGTTGCTTGGCCGACACGACTTGCTCACGCAGGTAGCCGACCGAAGCCCCAATGTAGTTGCTTGGCACGATCATCAGGCGCAATTCATGGTGGTTGCGAAACAGGGAAGACAGCCCCTGGTAATTCGCCAGGGCGACCACGCCAATCATCGCCGCCGACGCCACACCGACCATCAACTTGCTTAACAACTCTTTAGGCCAGCTACGGTACTTGATCGGTGTTTTGAATAGTAACCAGGAAGGTAAGACGCCAAGTAATCCAAGATAGGCAAATAACTTCAGCGACAATAGGTCACGGACTTCGGTGGCATTGGTTTCGGCAAAGTTGCGCAACATGCCGACGTCGATCAAGACACCGTATTGGGCCATGAAATACGCCACGCCGGCGCTGATCAGGAAGATCAGCATCAGCACGGGTTTGAGCACCGGGCGAAATGCCACGAGCGTCAACACCAGGTTGAATGCGCAGAAAATCATCACGCCAAAGGCCGCGCACATCAGCAGGCCGCGACCGTCAGCCGTCGTGATCGTCAGCAAGTGCTGCCAGAGAATGACGTTGAAGCCGACTAATAAAAAGGCACTGGCAATCAGCGTCACCCACTCGGGGCGCACGGCTTTAATGGTCAGCATGATGGTGGGCGTTTTCCTGAAAGTTGCTCTTTGGAGAAGAAGGGCCGAAGAAAAGTGTGAAAAATTCGTTTCCTACGGCAGCACAAACTTTAGGTAGCCCACCATCAATTTTTCGTGAAAAAGTTGCTATTAAATTATTATTTAAGCGACAAACCTGACGCAGCCGTCAGGCTTGATTCAGGTACCAACGCCAGTCCTGCTCCCCCACCTCGCCCATGAACTGACGGTATTCAGCGCGTTTGACCGCCAGGTAGACACCAAGGAACTCGCCACCGAAAGCTTCTTGCGCCCAGGTCGAAGCCTCGAGCGCACGCAGGGCGGTAAGCCAGTCGGTGGGCAATAAACGGTTCGCTTGTGCGTAACCATTGCCTTCAACGGGCGCGGCGGGATCGCATTGTTCCCGTATGCCACGATGAATGCCGGCCAGTATCGCCGCGGCCGCGAGGTACGGGTTGGCGTCGGCGCCACAAATGCGATGCTCGATGTGCCGGGAAAAGGCCGGACCGCCTGGCACCCTCAGGCTCACGGTGCGGTTGTCCACCCCCCAGGTCGCCGTCAGGGGCGCGTAACTATTGCTCTGGAATCGCCGGTAGGAGTTGGCGTTCGGGCAGAACATCAGCAATGAATCGAGCAACGTGTCGAGCATTCCACCGATGGCCCAGCGCAACAGCGGTGTGCCATCGGCGGCCTCGCTGGCAAACAGATTATTGCCTTTGCTATCCGCCAGGCTGACGTGCATGTGCATGCCGGAACCCGCCAGATGGTCGAATGGCTTGGCCATGAAACACGCCACCATGCCATGTTTATGCGCCACGCCTTTGACCAGTCGCTTGTAGCGCACCGCTTCGTCCATGGCTTGCAATGCATCGGTGCGGTGTTCGAGGGTGATTTCCACCTGGCCCGGGGCGTATTCGGAAATCGCCGTGCGAGCCGGTATGCCCTGGAGTCTGCAGGCGGCATAAAGGTCCGCCAGGAACGGCTCGATCTGCTCCAGCTCGCGCAAACCGTAGACCTGGGTAGCGCGCGGCCGACCACCGTCGGCATCCCGCGCCGGTTGCGGCCGGCCCTGGCTGTCGCGTTGCGCGTCCAGCAGATAGAACTCCAGTTCCGCCGCCATCACCGGGTAATAGCCGTCGGCCTGTAAACCCTCGATCACCCGGCTGAGCAGATAACGCGGATCGGCGATGGCCGCCGGCAGGCCCTCCCGGGGATGCATAGCGACCTGCACGGCCGCGGTGGGAATCAACCGCCACGGCATGCGCTGCAAACTGCCGCTGATGGGGTAGGCCCGGCAGTCGATGTCACCGACCTCCCATACCAGCCCCGAGTTTTCCACGTCGTCGCCATTGAGGGTCAGTCCAAGGATCGTGCTCGGCAGCGGACGGCCGCTTTCATAAACCGCCAGCAGCTCATCACGATGCAACAACTTGCCCCTGGGCACGCCGTTGTTGTCGAGGATAAACAGTTCGAACAGTTCGATGTCCGGGTGCTGGGCCAGGAATGCCCGGGCTTGTTCAACGGGCGCGAAAGCAGGATTGGCAATGCTCATGAGAATGCTCGTATTTTCTTGTCGGACGGGCGTCAAGGCGCCGTCAGTCTGTGCCCGTCATTGACGGTCACCGTGAGTTATCAACAGGAAATACGGACATCCGGAGGACGGGCATGGCGACAATGCCAGAGGGCCCAAAAAGCCAGCTCGGAGGGCAACGCAGACAGTGATGGGGCAAGGACAAGCGTGAGTCGACCGACCAGACCGACCGCGGCAGATGCTGGGTAAAGGAGTGCTGCGGGCCGACCGTCCATAAGCGCATCACAGTAAACACATCCCACGAGCGTCCCACGCCGACCCGCGTCGTTAAACCTGGATTTGCTGGAGCGTGGGTGCGAACGCGCTAAACAATCTTCCTGGTAGCGAAAGACGATCTGTTCGTCGTATTCCCTACATTATCTGTCCCGTTCCCGACAGCGAAACAGCCCCCACGGCATTCACTTGGGACCATCGTTCCGTTAGGATCACGGATCTTGTTTGCGCAAGACCCGCGCAAGGAGCACAGCGAGAAGCAACGGATGCTAAACAGTAACTCCCTCAGAAAGCTCGATATGCAGGACCTCATGGTGTTCAGCGCCGTGTACGAAAAAAGCAGTGTCAGCGGCGTGTCCGAGGCATTGTGTGTCAGCCAGTCAACGGTGAGTTACTGCCTGAAGAAACTGCGAACCTGCTTCAAGGACGAGCTGTTCATCAATACCCGCACCGGCATGCGCCCCACGTTCAAAGCCGAGGGCATGTACGATCATGTGCGCACCATCTTGCAGAGCATCAACCAGTGTCACGCCGGTGCCGGCTCACCCGTGCCACGAACGGGCGATCGAAGCCTGCACCCGGCTGACGCCTGAGCCTCAGTTGTCGAGGATAGCCTTCGCGTAGCAGCCGCGATCCATATCGACGGTCTCCACGCTGAACTGCACGCTGAGACCAGCCGGCCAAGGGCCCAACTCCTGGATCACGGTCAACAGGCTTTCCCCCAGTTGCTTCTTGATTTCCGGCGAACGACCGCTCAACAACGCCAACTGCACGTGCACGAAACCACGCTCGCCCAAACCGGTGCCCACCCGGAAGTGTTCGACCTTCACGGCCCGGCTCTTGATGTCCGTCTCCGCGAACTGACCGGACGCCACCAGCGCGTTATTCAAGCGCAGCAAGGCGACGTCAGCGTTCAGCTCGGGCAGGTTGGCGGTGTACTCGAGATGCAGGTGAGGCATGTGTTCGACTCCGATTCGAAATGTGACGACGTGAATTCAGCCGACGCAACCATACGCCTACTTGGCTTCCAAGCACAGAATCCTGTGGAGCAGAGCTTTTTGGTTAAACCAGATTCCAGGGATAAACACAGAACTTTGTGGCGAGGGGATTTATCGAAACGTCGCACCGCCCCGCTGGGCTGCGAAGCAGACCCAAAAATCCAACTGTCGCTGCGGTGTGTCAGGTCCGACGCAGAGGGCCGCTTCGCGCCCCAGCGGGGCGGTGCGACGTTTCGCTAAATCCCCTCGCCACAGGAAAGTGCTGTTAGCCAACTGGTATAGGGGCCCCGCGTTCACTCATGAACGCCTCCAGCCGGGACCGCAACCAGCGTTCCGCCGGGTCAGTGTCGACATGGCTCAGCCAGACCATGGACAGGTCCAGGGTCGGAGTCTTGAACGGAAAGGGTTCGCTGAACAACTGGCCCGAAGCAGCCATGGCGACGGCGGTATAGTCCGGCAGGCTGGCGATCATATCGGTGCCGGCCAGCAACGCCGGCAACGCGCTGTACTGCGGCACGGACAACACCACCTGACGCTTGCGACCGATCTCGGCCAGCCACTCGTCAGCGAATCCGGCCACGTTCGCGGTATGGGACACCAACACGTGGGGCCGCGAACAATAGTCGTCCAGCGTCAGCGGTGTCTGCGAGGCATCAGCCCGCAACACGCAAGGCTGGATGTGTCGCAACAGTTTACGCTTGGCATTGGCCGGCAACCCGCGGGTCTGACTGATCCCCACGGTGATGTCGCCGGACGCCAGCAAATCGGGAATCCGCCAGTAATCGACGTGCTGCACCACGAACACCACTTGTGGCGCTTCCTGGCGCAGGCTGCGCAACAGCGGTGGCAACAGGCCGAACTCGACATCGTCCGACAGGCCGATACGAAACGTCATGGTGCTGCTGGCCGGGTCAAAGTCATGGGTCAGACTCAAGGCCGCCGACAGCGAGTCCAATGCCGGCGACAAGTGCTGGATGATCTCCTCCGCCCGCGCCGTGGGTTCCATGCGATGGCCGACGCGGATGAACAGCGGATCGTTGAACCGCGCGCGCAATCGGTTGAGGGCCGAACTGATGGCGGGTTGTCCCAGGAACAGTTTTTCCGCCGCCCGTGTCACATTGCGCTCAAGCATCAGCGTTTCGAAAACCACCATCAGGTTGATGTCAGCCTTGCGCAATTCGTTGCGGTTCATCCTTTGCTCCCGGTTCGAGTCAGTTCGAGCGAACGCTGTCATTATCGGCAATATCTCATAACCATTGGAAACGTATTTCCGATAGCGAAAACTTTCAGCTTGGCTAGGCTTTCGACGACATGTTCAAAAACATGTCTTGAATGAGTCAATCGCAGGGAGCGAACCGATGTACTTTGAAATCTACAGACAGACCCGAGGCACCCAGAGCAGCGGAAAAGGCCAATGGCGCTGGCGCTTGCGCGCGGGTAACCACGAAACGATCGCCAGCGGCGAATCCTATGTGAACAAGGCGGACTGCCTGCACGTCATCGGGTTGATCAAGAACGTCCAGGGCGAGACGCCCGTGAAGGAAATCTGACACAGCGTCACACCATAACGCCCATCAGCTGCTCCGCCAGGCCTGCCTGTCGAGCAGCTTGTTGCGGCCTCATCCAAGTACAACAGCGAGCATTGCGCGATGGCTACCCATGATTCCCCTGTCAACTTTGCCCAGAAATACGCCCTGTTCCAGGATCAGTGGGCCCCTAAGGTCGTGGCTGAAATGAACGACTACCAGTTCAAGGTCGCCCGGCTCGAAGGTGATTTCGTCTGGCATTCCCACGCCGACACCGATGAAACCTTCATCGTGCTGGAAGGCGAGCTTCGTATCGATTTTCGCGACGGTGCGGTGACCATCGGCCCTGGCGAGATGTACGTCGTCAAGAAAGGCATCGAACACAAGCCCTGGGCCGCACAGGAAGTGAAAGTGCTGTTGATCGAACCGCGTGGGGTCATCAACACGGGGGAAACCCATGAGCGAACGGCGGACAACGATGTCTGGATCTGAGATCGATCTCCGCACGCTCATCGGAGGGCGAATCAACCTTTCGGTGCGTGCTCCGTAGGGGACGTTGCTTGGGTATCCCGATCTCCCGCCCACACGGTCGGTCGTCGGCCGCCCCAGGGCATCGCACGTTCCAGCTGTGCGGCCAGTTGCAGCAGCAGGTCTTCACGACCGTAACCCGTTCCGAATTGCAGCCCGATAGGCAGGCCGCTCCGCGTGTCATGGACCAGGGGCACGGACATGGCCGGACAACCGCTGACGTTGAATACCGCGGTGAACGGCGAGTAGTTGAATACCCGGGCCATCCACTCGCGCCCGCTGAGTAACTCCTGTCCGGCGTTGTACTCCCCGATCAACGGGACGACGTCTGGCAGCGTGGGCGTCAGCAACACGTCGTACTCGGTGAGCACCTGCCCCATGTGCCGGGTCACCAGATTCCTATTGTGCATCGCACCCAGCAACTGCATGGCGCTCAAGTCTTGGCCCATGCGGTACAAGGCCAGGGTGGCCGGCTCCAGGGTGCTGGCATCGATCGGGCGTCCGGTCACGCTTGCGAGGGCGTCGATCCAGGCTGCGGTATTGCTGGACCAGAAGCAGGCATTGAGGTCGACGAATGCTTCCCAGCTCAGTCCGATGTCCGCAGGTACGGGAATGACCCGATGTCCGAGGGTTTCAAGCAACTTGCACACCCGGTCGAGGGCTTCATCCACTGCGGGTGCGTTCAACTGGCCGTTCAAGGCCCGATGCTGCACGGCAATGCGCAGGGGGCCGGGGTCGCGATTCAACAAGGCGGCATAGGGTCCGGCAGGGGGCGCTACGTGGAACGGGTCGCCCACGGCGGGACCGTGCAGACAGTCCAGCAAGGCCGCGGTGTCCCGCACCGTCCGGCTCAACACACCGTGCACCGCCAACCCGGACCACACTTCGTCAACATAGGGGCCCATGGGCAGACGGCCACGACCAGGCTTGAGACCGAACAGGCCAGTGGACGCGGCGGGCACGCGAATGGAGCCGCCGCCATCGGTGGCATGGGCGACGGGAACCGCTCCAGCCGCCACCGCAGCGGCCGAGCCGCCACTTGAACCACCCGCGCTGCGCGCCAGATCCCAGGGATTACGAGTCGGTCCATCTACACGATTCTCGGTGGTGGTACTGGCAGCGAGTTCCGGCGTGGTGGTGCGCCCCAGGGGCAACAGGCCTGCCCGACGCAACCGCAGCATCAATTCGGAATCCTCAGGGGCAACGCACCCCGCGGCCAGACGGCTGCCCAATTCATTACGACGATTGCGCACGGTCAACCCCAGGTCCTTGACCAGCAAGGGCACGCCAAGAAAAGGCCCCGACTGAGGTTCTGGCTCATCCTCCCAAACCTCGATGACCGCGTTGATACGGGGATTGACGGCATCGATGGCCGCTAACGCGGCGCTGCGCACCTGCTCCTGGCTGACCTGGCGATCCCTGATCAACTGCGCCAGACCTACAGCGTCCTGTTCGACGTATTCAAAGCGATTCATATGACCTCCTACCCAGACATATACCACACAGTATCGAACGATACTGTTTAGTATCATGCAATACCGTGTAGTATTCATGTCAAGCGAAAATCTCAATCCTCGGAGAACACGTTGAAGCTCATTCACCCCGAACGCATCGCGCAATTGCCGCCGCGTGAACGCATCATTGATGCCGCGCATGCGCTGTTTGTCGAACAAGGCATTACCCGGGTGACCGTGGATGCCATCGCCGCCCTCGCCGGCTCGACCAAAATGACCCTGTACCGGCATTTCGAAACCAAGGATGTGCTGGTGCTGGAATGGCTGCGTCTGCTCACCGCCCAGTACAGCCGAGTGCTCGATGACCTCGCGACGCAATGGCCAGGCCAGCCGATCCAGCAACTGCTGGGTTTCAGCCAATTTATCGCGCAGGATCTGGCTCGCGCCGGCTACCGCGGCTGCTCCTTCACCAATTGCCTGGCCGAACTGGCCGACCCCCAGCATCCGGCGCGGCAACTGGTCGAGGCGCACAAGCAACGTCAGTACCAGCGGCTGGTCGCTCTGTGCCAGGAGGCGAAGTTGCCCGACGCCCAAGCCATCGCCTGCGAGCTGACATTCCTGCTTGAAGGGGCCCAGGTTGTCGCCCAGAACAAGGGGGTGAGCAACGTGGCGGAACACCTGTTGCAGATGGTCGAAAAACGCCTTGGGGTTGAGGCGCCGGACAGTCAGTCGTACTCGGCTTCCTGATGTTCGCCCAGCAGGCGCCGCTGGCGAGGTGACGCGGCCGCCAGCACGGCCGGGTTGAATTGCCAGTGCAGGTAAGGCGAAAACTTCTGCGCCACCATGCGTCGGCCATAGTGCACTTGCAGCAGGTAACGCGTGCGGTCGGCGGTCCGGTTGTCGCTGCCGGCATGCCATAACTCGCTGCGCAGCACCAGCACATCGCCAGCCCGACACAACATCGGCTGCGCGGCATGCCCCAACCACTGGCTTTCACCCGCCACGGGCGCCCGCCCCGCCCGGTGGCTGCCGGGAATCACCCGGGTTGGGCTCAAGTCGGCATCGATGTCATCGAGATAGAACTGCGCGGTACAGATCTGCATGGGCAACTCGAAGGCGGGGTCGGCCAAGAGGCTCGCTGGCAGGGCCATCGGCAGGTAATCCAGGTGCAGCGGCGCCCCGATAAAACCGGGATGACACCGCCAGGCCGTCTGGCCGATGACATGACAATCATCCCCCAAGGCCGCCTCGGCCAGTTCGATCACCCCGTCCACCTCCAGAAATGGCAGCCAGAACGGGTCGCGGTTGAAAACGCATTTGTAATGATCGATGACACCGCTGTAATCCCAGTGCTGGGGTCTGAGCTGGTCGATTGCCTGGCGCAGTGCCCCGACTTGCGCAGCATTCAATACTGCCGGCAGCAGCACGAAACCGTCCTGATGCAGGGCCCGCAGGCGGTCGCGGGTGAGCGCCGCCTGGGACTTGCGGGTAGACACGGCCGCGCCCGACTCAGGTGCGGAAGCGGCCGGTGAGTTCCGCCAGGCTCTTCGACAGATTGGACAGCTGCCGGCTGGCCTGCATGCTCTGGGCGGAGTTCTCTGCCGCTTCGTTGGACAGATCGCGGATGTCGGAGATGTTGCGGGCAATCTCCTCGGTGACGCTGCTCTGCTCTTCACAGGCGTTGGCAATCTGCGCGGCCATGTCGTTGATCCGCTGTATCGAGCCACTGGTGCCGCTGAGCACCTGATCGACGCCCGCGGCGCGCTCGACGCTGTCGCGAGCCTTGTCGCTGCCGGCCTGCATGGCTTGCACGGCCTTTGCCACGCCGCTCTGCAACCGCTCGATACGCACCTGGATGTCCTTGGTCGAATCCTGGGTACGTGCCGCCAGGGCCCTGACTTCGTCGGCTACGACGGCAAAACCGCGGCCCTGCTCGCCAGCCCGCGCGGCCTCGATGGCGGCGTTCAGTGCCAACAGGTTGGTCTGTTCGGCGATGCCTCGAATCACCTCGAGGACGGCACCGATGCTGGACGTTTCCTGGGCCAATGCGCCGATGGTGCCCGAGGCGCTCTCCACTTCCTGGGCCAGTTGGCGGATCGAATCCACGGTGCTGCTGACCACCTCGGCGCCGTCGCGGGACTGGCTGCTGGCTTGTTTGGCGGCGTCCGAGGCATTCACGGCGCTGTGCGCCACCTCATGCACGGCCGCGCTCATCTGGGTGGCGGCGGTACTGACCTGATCGAGCGCCGCATGTTCGCTGCTGATCAGTTGATCATTGGTCGCGGCCATACTGGCCATGGTGCGGGCCGCGGCATCGACCTCCCCGGTCACCCGGCCCACCTCGGCAATCAGCGGCTGGAGCTTGTCGAGGAAACGGTTGAAAGCACTGCCAAGCTGCCCCAACTCGTCAGCCGACCGCACTTCAAGGCGCCCCTTCAAATCACCGCCGCCCTCGGCAATCTGCTCGACGCGGTGAAGCAATCGACGCATCGGGCGCAACACCACCAGCGGCAGGGCAAAAACCAGCAGGATGCACCCGAGCAGGCCGATCAGCAAAATGCCGCCCTGTTGCCGCCCCACCGCTTCGCCATGGTCGATCGCCGCCTGCCCCTCGTTAAGCGACGCCTGGTCTTCCAGCTCGCCCAGCTTGTCGATGGCATCGCGCATGGTGTCGAACCGCTTTTCGCCGTCGCCGAAACTCAGGGCGCTGGCCGCCTGCGGATTGGTCGCGGCCTGCTCGACCACTTGCCGCGACAGCTGTGCCCACTGGGCAAAACTGTCATCGAACTGTTTCACCAGCGCCAGTGCATCGGCCCCCGGCTGCATCGCCGCGTACTTGTGCACGCGATCATAGGCCTGCTTCAGATTCTCGGCATGGCTGGTGCGCAGTGCTTGCACATGATCGCCCGCATTGCCGACAAGCAGGCTGCGCTCGGCCACAAACGCCTGGTAGAGATCCCGGTCGGCATTGAGCAGCAGGCTGATGGCCGGCAGATAACGCTTGGTCAATTCCGTACTGGAGTCAGTCACCTGATCGATGCCACGCACGCCCGACCAGCCCATCAACACCAACAGCAACGCCAGGAAAGCGATTGGCAAGGTGATTTTCCAGCGAAAGCCCAGGTCGGCAAAGAACCGCAGCATGGGAACTACTCCTTTTACGGGGTTTGATTTGCCTATCGGCAGGCATACCTTGAGATATAGACCATTGGTCTAATTGTCACAAAGAAGTGACATGCCCGTTGCGGATTAAACGCAAGCGTCTACTGCCCATGTTCCTCGAACCAGGCCTTCGTGGATTCGGCGCTCATGAGCGACACCGGTGGGGGACAACTGTCATCCAGGCACTGGTCATCGGGTATGAAGGTAAATATCTGACCGTCGGTGGCGTCCAATCGCAGGTGCACGATCGGCCAGAAACGCCCCGTTGTCTTGAAATAGTCATCCTGGATATAACGGGCTCCCGCGCGCCCATCCCCCGGGTTGTATGCCACCCCATAGAACAAGGCATCGATCGGCAGGCGCTCGGGAATGCGCTGCTCCCAAGGGACCAGAACGAACTCGTTCCAATGGTAAGGCGGATGGGCATATGTATTGCGAAGGTCGAGCAGCACCTGAACCATATGCACCGAAGGGAGGAAACTGCAGGAGTTATACGGCGTCGTGGAATACCAGTACAGCCAGCTTTCCACGCTGTCGACTCCCAGGGTCGTGCATTCCATGCGCCCGGTACAGGCCTCGTTCAGCGCGCCCGTGTAACCATCGAATGGATAGAGGCAGCGCACCGTGAGCGGAGCGGCCGTTGGGGCTGCCAGTTCCTTGAACAACAAGCCTTGAGGCCAGATCGGAAGAGACATCGCGGCGTCGGCCCGGACATAACTGGCGGAGACACCATTGATGCTTTCCGATCGGGGACTGGGGTTCCATGATTGAAACGCGGAGGTCGACTCAGTCCCTCTCAATACCACCCCATTGCAATAGAACGGCGCGCGCCCATCCGGACAGGTGGTGGCCGTATCGAAATAACGGGCATTCAACCGCTGGGCCACTTCGTAACCGACATACA
>NZ_JBMDKO010000076.1:0-18018 GCF_057809755.1 Pseudomonas sp. FG13 | reverse complement strand
CACGACCTTGCCAAGGTCGGGGTCGCGAGTTCGAGTCTCGTTTCCCGCTCCAAATTCAAAAAAACGCCGCTCATTGAGCGGCGTTTTTTTATGCCTGTGAAAAAGCCATTTCAATCGGCGCCGGACCGGCCCAGGTGCTTTAGACGAACAATTTGCATGTGTTTTAGGGCGTTGGCCTTATCACCTTAATAATGAAGGGAGGTTTGGTGAACTACATGCAAAATTAACGGAAAGGCATGTTGGAAAATTAATAATTAATTTCTAAAAAAATGCCGTTCTCCTAACCTTCCAGTACCGATTCTGGAGGTGCATCTATGTTGATTTTCGTTAAATCGATGGTCATTGGGCTTTGTATTGCGGCCCCTGTGGGGCCCATCGGGCTGTTGTGTATACAAAGGAGTCTCATGCTTGGCTGGAGAGCCGGTTTTGCGACGGGGTTGGGGGCGGCCACCGCCGATTCGATCTATGGATTCATAGGGGCGTTGGGTATCACCGCGATCATCGCGACGCTCATCAGCTTCAAGCCCTGGTTATGTATCCTGGGAGGGCTGTTCCTCGCTTACATTGGTTATCAGACAATACGCTCGAACAGCAATGCGACTGCCATGGGGGGCGAGCGTGCCAACATGTTCAAGGCTTACTCGACCACGCTGTTCCTGACCTTGTCGAACCCCATGACCATTTTATCGTTTATCGCGATATTTGCCGCCCTGAGCGATGGCATGGCCAGCGAACAAGGCAGTCAGCACTCAGTGCTGCCCATGGTGACCGGCATATTCCTGGGCTCGGCCGTCTGGTGGTTAGGACTGAGCGGCTTCTCCTCCATCTTCAAGGCCAGGATCGCTCAATCAAAAATTAAATTGATCAACTACTTTTCCGGGGCAACCATCAGTTTGTTAGGGGCGTACCAAGTGGCAACCGGCGTGATGCTGGCCACGGGAGTTTGAGAAGGTTTCCCCATTCGGTGAATGATGCCGATGTCTCAGTCCCCTTCAGTCAGGAGGGGACTTTCCCCAGCCTGGACTCAACGTAGGCTTTGAAACGACCTATCGCCTGTGTGGTTTGTGTGGCTGTGGCATTACTGAACGACAACCTGACCTGATTGACCGCTTCGTTCGTCAGTGAGAACAAGGACGTGGGGAATACAATGACCCTGAAGTCCCTGGCGCACTCGTTCATCTCAGCCTGTCCGAAGACAAAAGGCAGGTGCACATTGATGAAGAAGCCGCCCGCCGGATGATTCCAGGTGACGGTTGGTTGGGAATCGCCTTCGGAGGGGAAGGCACGCTCAAGGCATTCAAGCATGTGCTTCCTCTTCTGTGTGTAAGACAGCACTCTGGGTTGGTTCAGACTCTTCAGCGAGTAATTGTTTTCGATCAGCAAACCGCCGACGACCGCTTGGCACAGGGCTGGAGTGTTGACCGTGATCAAACTTTTGGCTTTGCACAACCTGGCGCTGAAGGGCATGACTCCTGCGCCTTCCGGAGCGACTACGTAGCCCATGCGCAAGCCCGGGAAAATCGATTTGGAAAACGAGCCGAGCAGGAATACTCGACGGCTGTCCATCGACCTCATCGATGCAATCTCATCTCCCTCATATCGGAAGTAGCGGTATGCCGTGTCTTCCAGGATGAAAAAATTCAGTTCATTGGCTAAGCGAAGCATCGCCTCCCTGGCGGGATAGGACAGGCTGTCGGCAGTAGGATTGCTAAAGTCTGGAATCGCATACAGTGCGCGTATTTTTTCCCCTTTGGACTCAAGCTCTTCAGCCAATCTGCGCAGGGCGGTTGGATCGAGAAAAGTCACCATGGGCACGGGGAGCATCTTTATACCCAGCAGTTTTGCAATGCCTGTGACCCCGGAAAACACAGGATCTGGCACCAGTAAAATGCCGCCTCCTTCAAAGAGCGATAAGAGCGTCAAAGTGCACGCTTCCTGGAAGCCCATGCACACCACGATATTTTCGGGATTGGAAATTGTTATCGCTTCATCTACGTACAGGTAGTCGGCGATTATTTCATTGATGATCCCGGAGGTTTTTCCATATTGGCAAAGCAGTGTCGTTAGTGAGAGTTCGGTGCTGGCGATGTGTTGTCGATAGCGGGCCAATCCCTTGTCGATGAGCGCGGGGTCGCAGTACTCGTCGTCAGGTCGCCCGGAAGCCAGTGATATAGCCGCTGGGTTTTCCTGGGCAATCGTATTCAGAAGATGAATGACGTTGAGGATAGGGTGTTCGAATAGCGTATTTTCGACGGCGTTGGACACGCTCGCTTCTCCATAAAAAAAGCAACGAGCGCTTTGGGCGCCCGTCGCTCATGACTGACAGCCGTTACGCAGGATTGAGTGAACGTGCCTGGTCAACCTTGTTTTCCATGGCTTCGAATGCCTGCAGCAGGTCCTCTTTAAGGTCCTCGAGGTCTTCCAGGCCAAAGCACAATCGAACCAGGCCCTTTTCAATGCCCATGTCCGCTTTTTCCTGTTCCGTCATCGAGGCATGGCTGCCACTGAACGGCTGCGCAACCATCGAGGTCACACAGGCCATCCCCGTGCCTGTGCCAAACCATTTGAGGGCGCTGGTGAAGGTTTTGTAGAAGGGCACCAGGTCGGGCCGGATATCGACAAACACAATGCCGCCATAACCCGTCAGCTGCTTGCCATCGATGCGTGGGTAATAGACATGCTCGATAAAGGGCAGTTCGCGCAGGTAATTGAGCATGCTCAAGGTCGTATGGCTGTGTTTCTCCATGCGCAGGTTGAACGTCTGCATGCTTCGGCGAAGCAACCATGCGCTATTGGGGGTCAATATCGAGCCTGAATAAAAGCGGCCTTCAAGCAGGCGGTTATAGATCGCCTGATCATTGACGAGCACCAGTCCACCCATGACATCGCTATGCCCGGAGAAGTATTTCGTCGCACTGTACAGCGAGATATCGGCGCCAAAGTTCAGCGGCTTCTGATAGATCGGCGTGGCCCAGGTGTTGTCGACGATCACCAGGGCGTCTGGATTGTTTTGTTTGACTGCTTTGCTGACCTCATGGATATCAATGTCTTTCAGGAAAGGATTTGTCGGTGTTTCGAAAATGACCATGTCGACGTTGGGTGGCAACGCTTTCAGGCCGGCTTCTGTGGTGAGGTCCAGGATCGTCAGCTGCGCACCGATGCGTGCAGCGTATCTCTGGAACAGCTTGTAGGAGCAGCCATAGATATATTTGTTGATCACCAGTGACCCACCCGGTTTCAACAGTTCCAACACCATGTAGATAGCGCTCATCCCGGTGCTGTAGGCCAAGGCATATTCGCTCCCTTCAAGGGACGCGACCACCTGTTCCAATTCAGTCACATTGGGGTTGGCCTTTCTCGAATAGAAGAATGCCGAGTCAGCACTGAAGGCGCTGCATTGATAAATCGGTGTGACCGAGGGGTGAGCGTCTCGATCATCGACTTTGATATGAAGTATTTCCGTGGACACGTTCATGCCTGGGTCACCATTTTGATGACCTGTTCGTACATGTTCTGCTTGCCCTCATAGCCAATGGTCGGCGTAATGTCGTTTTGCGAAATACCAATCTCTTCGATCGATTCGGTTGGGAAGTGAGCCCTGTCGAATACTTCATGAAGGTTTGAATTCACCCCGTCGGGTAGCCAGACCTCAGGCCCCGACTCGTCGATTCGGGCCTTGGCGATAATGAATCGATAGCTTTCATGGGGGCGCAATGTCAGTGATTTCCAATCGCTGTTGAGCCCGTCGGTGTAGTTGCGCCGCAGGTAGACGGTCTGTTCGAAGTCTTCGGTATTCAGCACCTGGGCGTGCAGCGACACGATATCCCCGTGCCACTCGAATTTCCGCTTCTCGTAAGCAGACAGCGCGTCCTCTTGCATCCCGACCGGGGTATTGGCTTTGTATTCGCCCAGCAATTTGAAATGCGCATCATGGCCGCACTGAGAGCAGCAGCCTTTGCTGTCCAGTCCGATGATTTCGGCGTTCAGGCCGTAGCGGGTAACGAGCAGGGCGTTGCAGTTATTGCAACTGGTATTGGTGCCCTCGACATCATTCACGTTCCCCAGGTAGACATGCTCGACGCCCATGCTGCGGGCAACATCCCGAGCCTTCAGGAGCCTGTCCACGGGCGTTCGAACGCTATTGCTCATTTTGTAATCGGGGTGGAATCTCACGAAGTGCAGGGGCACGTTCGGCCCCAGTTCATCCAATACCCACTGGCTGATTTTTCTGGCGGTGTCTTCATCGTCGCTGATGTCGGTCACCATCAAGGTACTGACTTCGACATATTTACCGGCGTCGTAGACTTTCTTGATACCAGCCAGGACCGGCTCAACCCAGCCCGTGGTGACTTTCCGATAGTATTCGGGGGAAATCGATTTGAGCGAAATCGAGAAAATATCAATGACCGGCAACAATTCATCAATGGCTTCTTCACTGATGAAGAAGGCTGATTTATACAAGTTGATCAGGCCCGCTTCCTTGGCCAGTTTTGCCGTGTCGAGGATGAATTCATGCCAGACCACTGGATCGTTATACGTCCAGGAGAGGACGCGTATCCCGTGCTTGAGCGCGGTCTCCACAACCTGTTCCGGGGTGTAGTAATACACATCCTTGTCGGTTACATACTTGGCTTGCGAGGTTTTCCAGTTATGGCAATAACCGCAGTTGAGCATACAACCAATATTGCCCAGGGAAAGAATCCGCTCGCCCGGGGCAAAGTGGAAGACCGCCTCGGTTTCGATCGTCTCTTCAGTGCTGTGAACGCCTTTCCCGTAATTCAATGTAACGAGTCGGCCGCCTCGATTTCCGCGAACCTTGCAGAAACCTAACTTGCCCTCCTGGATGACACAGTTGCGTGGCGAAAGATGACACTTTACGGCTCCGCCCGGGAGTAGTTCTTCCAGTTTTGCCGGGGTGCTTTCCAAGGTCCAGTTTTTATTTTTTGTAGTGTCCATCTCTCATTTCCTCATTGCGAAAGTTGCCAACAACATCATCGGTTAAAAAGTCGAGGCGAAACAGTTCAGCCGCCATAAGTGGCAGTCATTTTGTTGTAATCAGTAAGCGGACGAAGCGCGGATCAAGCCATGGTTCTTGAGTGAGAAACGCCGGGTATTCATGTTCATGAACGGTTGGATAAGTGGGCCGATTACCAATAAGAAGGCAATTGTTCCCACACCGAAAGGGCCACCCAACAACCAGCCACTTGAAAAGATGCCGATTTCAATGATCATTTTGGCTTTGGTGAATGACCAGCCCCATTTGGAAACCATGGTCAATACCACCAGATCCATGATCCTGATACCAATACCGCTCATGATGATCAGCGCAGACGAGTAGGCACACAGGATCAGTCCTATTGCCAGTAAAGTGTACTCATTGACTCTGACAATCAAATACTCGCCCATTCCCAACACCGACCACAAGTCAATCAGCAAACCTGTCAGCGTGGTGGTAATGAATGGACTGATCGGCGGGTACTTTTTGTTCCAGAGCATCCACCATATTAGAAAGAACAAGGAGACGATAGCCGAACACGCGCCCATTCCAAGGGCAAATAGTTTATCTATCGAAATGATCAGGACATCTAAAGGATCGGTTCCCAGTTGGCTGATAATGAAGCACTTGGCACCCACCGAGAAGAGTCCGACACCCATCAGGTACATCAGCAGCTGATCCCTTTTGAAATTCCGCAGATCTAGGACTTGCGTTCCAACATACTGGGCGAATGGATGTGACTTTCTTCCACACTTTATTTTTTCATCTTCCATGCGAACACCATCCCTGGAGAGAAATATTTTATTATGCAGTGCGTCATGCCAAAGAGGAGGCTATTGATTGCCCGGATTCTTTTTAGGCTTTTCAGGCAGGAAATAGGCTAGCACTCTGCTTTATTTTGGTGCATGATTTTTTTAATGAAAAACGCGGGCTTTTCATTAAATTTTACAGTTCTTACCGAGAGAAACGCACATGGACCGTATAGACATAAAAATCCTGGGGAAGGTACAGGACTGTGGCCGCATTTCCATCACGGAACTTTCCAAGCATGCGGGTCTTTCTATTCCTGCCACCACTGACAGGTTACGCAAGCTGGAAGACTCTGGGGTCATCAAGGGCTATAGCGCACAGTTAGACCCTACCAAGCTTGGGTACGGCATCTCGGCTGTCGTCGGCATCACCACCCTCAAGCCGGCGAAAGCCAAATTGATAGCGACGCTCCAGGACATTCCCGAGGTCGTGGAGTGCCTGCACATCACGGGTAACGACTCCTACCTGATCAGGATCTATGCCAAATCGATGGCTGAGATCGAGGCGATCATTGCCAATATCAACGCGTACGGAGAGACGCGCACCAGCATTGTCTTGTCAGTTCCTATCGAGAGAAGAAAGCTCGCCCCTTGAGACGCTTGAACACCAGCCATCGCATCAAGACGCCCGTCAGCCCTCCAGACTGTGCACCAGGCTCTCAAGCGCTTCCATGCTGGCTTCTTCCTCCGGCGCCGATGGCGTGACAGCCGTCGTGCGCACCTGCCGCGCCAGGCGGTATTCGCTGGGGGTGCAGTTGGCGTACTGCTTGAAGGCGCGGGCAAAGTAGGACGGGTCCTTGAAACCGGCTTCGTAGCCAATGCTGGTGATGGGCATTTCGCTGTTATCCAGCAGTTCCTTGGCAAAACTCATGCGCTTGTTCAGGACGTAGTCGGTAAAGCCCAGCCCGTTGGCTTCCTTGAACAGGCGGCTGAAGCGAAACGTGGTCATGCCGCAACGCTTGGCCAGGTCTCGCTGATCGATGCTGTCGCGAAAATGCTGGTCGATGTACAGCAGGATGTGGTTGAGGGCCTGGTGTTTCTGGTGACCGGAGGTCAGGCGAATGCTGTCCGGCAGGGTGGGGGAGTGGTCGATCAGCGAGGTCTTGCCGCGACTGCCGGTATTGCGCCGCAACTCGCACAATTGAATCACCGCTGTCAGGTAGCGCTTTCTCTCGGTGGCTGAAAGGGGCAGGACCATGTATTCCCAGACATTGGAGCGCATGGCCCAGACCGCCAGCTCTTCAGAATGCTGCACGGTGAACATGGTGATGGGAATGGTGGGCACGGTCCGCTTGATCTCCAACAACCGCCTCAGGCCCGGGGTGTCCGGCCGGTCGAAATGAATGCAGATCATGTCGACCTGCTCCCCACCCGGCAGCGTGGCGTTGGTGGCCAGCGTGCAATGGCAGGCTTGCTCGAACTGGATGGCGAGTTCCTTCGTGGACCGATCGTGAGTCAGATCGAACCACAACAACCTTGGCTTTCCGGTCAGATTCGACGTCATGTGCCTACTCAGTGGTTCTTCCTGCCCTTTAGCCGGAAGTATCGTCAATGTGCTATCACCGCGCCGAATAAATTCTTATCAAAAGCCAAGTTTTTATCGCCATTCCATCGCGACGGCTCCCGCGACCCCAGCGGATGACCTCGCGCAAAATAATCCTAGCGATGTGCAAAATCCTCCTAACGGCTATGCCGGCCTCCTGACTAGGGTTGCATCAGGCAGTTCGCAATGTACTGCCCTTGAAAAACAACCCCGATGAGGTGTGCGAAATGACTCTTCAAACTATCAAGGCTTCGGTACTGAAGTTCGCCAAAGATGAAGATGGCCTGACCATTGTGGAATACGCCGTGGCCGGTGGGTTGATCACCGTATTGGTGGCTGCTGCCTTCGTTCTTCTGGGCGGTGCCGTGAATACCAAGATCCGCGCGCTGTGCCAGGCCGTCAACGGCAACGTTGCCTGCTGATCGCAACGCTTTGCGATAGGGGGACACGGCAACTTTTACGGAATCACGCTTGCGACTCTTTTGCAGTGAGTACAACGAATACCTCAAATGGACTTGGCGCTGTCCCCAAGTACTAGGTTCATGGCCGTATTACTTCCGAATGTGAGGTAAATAAAATGACTCTGCACACAATCAGAACTTCGATCCTCCGGTTCGCCAAAGATGAAGAAGGCTTGACCATCGTGGAATACGCGGTGGCGGGTGGCTTGATCACGGTGCTGGTGGCGGCGGCATTCGTCCTTTTGGGCGGCGCGGTGGATACCAAGATCCGGGCACTTTGCCAGGTCGTCAACAGCAACGTTGCCTGCTAACGAAACTGCAACCGGGAGACGCGCCATGTCCATGGAATTGCTGGTGTCGACATCAATACTGCTGGGACTGCTGGGCGTGGCGGTGGTGAGCGATCTGCTCCGCCACCGCATCCCCAACTCACTGGTCCTTCTGGGGCTCGCCCTAGGGCTGGCCGGTCAGGTCTACACGGGCGGGATCAGCGGCTTGGGCGATAGCCTGCTGGGCCTGCTGATCTGCTTCGCGTTGTTCCTGCCGATGTACGCAGTCGGTGGCATGGCGGCCGGTGACGTCAAGTTGATGACCATGGTCGGCAGTTTCCTGCCATTCCATTACGCCTTATGGGCTGCATTGTTCAGCCTGATCGCCGGCGGTGTGTGCGGATTCCTGATTGTCCTGGTCCGCGGCCAACTGCTTCAAACCCTCGGGCGTTACTGGCTGATCGTTCGGGCCCAGTCCTACCTGGCGCCCACTTCGGACGAAGTGGCCGGGAAACCCTTTCCTTATTCGATTGCGATCCTGATCGGCACTTTGAACAGCGTCTACTGGCAACTGGTTGCCGGTGGCTGGGGAGGCTAGTCATGCACGTCATCAACGATAGTGATGCCTACCCCAGCGAACGGGAGGCGGTACAACGCTTGGCACCTCAGCCTTGCACGATTCGCGACACCGGCCTGACGGACAGTTTCCTGGGTGAACTGGTGTGCAAGCATCTGCATGACGCCGGTATGCTGGATATGCCGCGACTGGTGGAGCGCCTGGCGCTGACCGGCGCGGTGCTGGAAGAAGTCCTGGCGTTCTTGCGCAAGGACGGTCGTGTCGAGGTGCTGGGCCAGATCGGCCAGGCGAGTGTGCAGGCGTTGCGTTATGGCCTGACCGAACGCGGTCGCAGCTCTGCCCGGGACGCCTTGGCCCGCAGCGGTTATATCGGCGCGGCACCGTTCCCGGTGAGCACCTATCGTTCCCTGATCAAGATCCAGACCATTCACCACGGTCGTATTACCGCCAACGACATGCAGCAGGCCCTGTCGGGCATGGTGCTGAGCCAAGGCATGCTCGACCAGTTGGGCGTGGCCCTGAACTCCGGGCGGGCAATCATGATTTATGGCCCGGCAGGCACCGGCAAGACCTACGTCAGCAGTCGGTTGATCCGGCTGTTTGCCGAGGCCATCTGGGTGCCCCACGCCATTGTCATCAACGAGTCGGTGATCGAGATCTACGACCCGCAGGTGCATCAGCGCCTGGATGACAACAGCCAACCGAACAACCTGATGCTCAACGAAGGCATCGACCGCCGGCTGCTGTGCTGCAAGCGCCCCATCGTCATCACCGGTGGCGAGCTGAGCATGGAGCAGCTGGATGTCCGCTACGATCCGTTCACTCGTCAATACCAGGCCGCCTTGCAGCTCAAGGCCAGCAATGGCCTGTTCATCATCGACGACATGGGCCGCCAGCGCATGGCCCCGGCCGAATTGCTCAACCGCTGGATCGTGCCCATGGAAGAGAAGCGTGACTTCATCAACCTGGGCGGTGGTCGGCATTGCGAACTGCCGTTCGATCTCGTCCTGGTGTTCTCCACCAACCTCAATCCCTTGGAGTTGGCCGACGAGGCGTTCCTGCGGCGCATTGGCTACAAGGTCCAGTTCGGTTACCTCAAGCCCGACGAATACGAACGCATCTGGCGCCAGGAGTGCGAGCGCTTGGGTGTCCCTTACGACCCGCTGTTGGTGCGTTATGTACTGCAGCGGCTGTATGCCGGCGAAGGCATGCCTCTGGTGCCTTGCCATCCGCGCGATTTATTGAACATGGCGCTCGACCGCCAGCGTTACCTGGGCGGTTCCGGACCCCTGATGCCGCAAGAGCTGGAATGGGCCTGGCACAACTACTTCGTTCAGCTCGACTTCCTTTGATTCGGAGATACCGACATGAGCTCTCGTACGCTTCCGCTGATTGGCGTTTCCCTGGTAATGGGCCTTGGCGCTGCATGGATGGCCGACTCCTGGTTGAGTGCGCGACTCAATGCGACCCCCGATGATCACCTGCGCAGCGTGGTGGTCGCCACCGTGGAAATCCCCTTCGGGCAAATGGTCGAGGCCCAGCAGGTCACCACTGTGCGCATGCCGATGGATACGATCCCGGACGATGCCTTCGACTCCAGTGAAAAGGCCGTGGGCAAGATCGCCACGTTCGACATCCTGCGCGGCGACATCGTGCGCGGTGCGCGTCTGAGCGAGCACCTGGGTGGCAGCACCCTGGCCTCGCTGATCGCGCCCGACAAGCGCGCCATTTCGGTCCGGGTGGACGATGTCGTGGGCGTCGGTGGGTTCCTGCTGCCGGGTAACCGGGTCGATGTGCTGGCGACCAAGACCACCAGCGCCGGCAGCAACAGCGCCACGTCCCGGACCATCCTGGAAAACCTGCGGGTGCTGGCGGTGGACCAGACGGCGGGCACGGACAAGACCCAACCGGTGGTGGTGCGGGCCGTGACGCTGGAAATGACAGCGGTCGAAGCGGAGGCGCTGGTCACCGCGCAAACCGAAGGCAAGCTGCAACTGGCCCTGCGCAACCCCCTGAACCTGGAGAAAAAAGCCGTGGCTGTCGCGCCGCCGGCGCCACCGGTCATGGCGGTAGCCGCCGCTCCGGTACCACGGCCCATCGTGCAACGCGTCAAGGTGCAGGACAGCGCAGAGGTGACGGTGATACGTGGCATTGAAAGCAAGGTGATCAACCTTCGCTGAGTGGCGCGAAAACAGCCTGGTTTCCAGGCGATGGCGATCCTCAATGCAGTCAACGAGGGCGTGATGATGAATTCCGATATCGGACGGCGCCAGGGAGGGGCAGTGAGTGTATTGATGGTGATCGCCTTGGTGGCGATCACCATGATGGCAGCGTTGGCCCTGGACGGCGGCCACATGTTGCTCAACAAGACGCGTTTGCAGAGCGCAGTGGATGCCGCAGCCTTGAGCGGGGCCAAGACCCTGAGCCAGGTCACGGGCGGCCTCAACATGGCCAGCACGACCCGTGCGGCGGCCCTGGACACGCTGAACAAGAACGCCCAGGCCTTGGGCAACACGGAACTGGCCACCGCAGTCGCCGGCAATCCGGGGGCGTTTGCCGTGGTAGAGCTGGCCAGCAGCGTCTATGGCCCGTTCTCTTACCCCGGCCCTGCCGATGCCAAGTACGTGCGGGTGTCGGTATCGAGTTATCAACTGAACGGGTTTTTCTGGAGTTTCGTCCAGACCATGGGCAGTTCCGGCCTGGGCAGCAAGAGAGTGGCAGCCATTGCCACAGCAGGGCCCAGCCCTACCTCGCCTTGCGATCTGGCACCCTTGATGGTCTGCGGTGACCCTAGCCAATACAGTCCGGCTGGCGGCAACTTCTGGGGGTACCACTTTGGTGATCTGCAGGTCTTGAAGACGGCGGCGGGCAATTCGTCGCCCATCGGCCCCGGCAACTTCCAACTGCTCGATTTCGGTTCCGGCGGCAGTGCGGTGCGTGAGGACCTGGCTGGCGGCGGTTCGATCTGCAGAAGTGTCGGGGACAACGTCCAGACTTCGCCGGGCAACACCGCCGGCCCGACGTCTCAGGGCTTGAATACGCGCTTTGGTATCTACAACGGTCCCGTCAGCGCGTCGGACTATCCACCGGACCTGGTGACGACCTCCAGCTCCCCTGCGATGACCTATGACGATGCGCTCTCCCAGGCGCAATACAAGAACAAGCCTGTCACGTCTAACCATGGCGATCTTTCGGCGGGCGGCGAGGCAATACTGGATTACAACGACTGGCGAGCCAAAGTCGCCGCTTGCGTGGCGGGAGGGGCCAGTGGCTGCCAGAGCAACGGTGTCTTCGAGCGCCGGATGTTGAAGATCGTGATCGGCAACTGCACCGGCAAGCAGGGCGGCTCCACCTCGATTCCGGTCTTGGGGTTCGGTTGCTATTTCGTCGTGCAACCGGTGAATGGTGGTGGTACGGACTCCCTGGTCTTCGGCCAGTTCGTCCAGGAATGTGAAGGCGATGGCGTGCCGGGCCCCACACCGTCCACCGATGCCGGCCCGCAGATCATCCAGCTCTACAAAACCTACCTCAACGGCAGTGGCAATCCGAGCACTGACTCGTAGGAGGCGTCATGGGACTTGTTCAATTCAAATCCTCACAGGCCCAGCAAGGCGTGGCGCTGGTGGAGTTCACCCTGGTGCTGCCCCTGGTGCTGATGCTGTTGCTGGCCTTCGGCGAGTTCGGTCGCATGCTCTACCAGTACAACGTGTTGTTGCAGGCCAGCCGTGACGCCGATCGATTCGTCGCCGGCCAGGCCTGGAATTCCACGTTGGGCGGCATCGCCCTGAGCAACACCTTGTTGACCCAGACGAAAAACGTCGCGGTGTATGGCGTGCCCGCCCAGGTCGGTAGTCCGGTTGTGTCCGGGTTGACCACGGCCAACGTGGCGGTCGCCGCGGTGGGCACCAACCATGTACGCGTCACCATCACCTACACGTTCTGCCCGGTGATTGGCGCGGGCAATTGCGCCGGGTCACTGCCGGGCTTCTTCGGCGCGGCCATGCCCCTGGGCATTCCGCTGGTCGCAACCACTGTGATGAGGGCGCTGTGATGAAGCCGATGAACCACAAACACATGCGCGGCACCTACATCGTCGAGTTTTCCTTCGTGGGCCTGCTGGTGTTCATCCTGCTGTTCGGCGTGGTGGAGATGGGCCGGTTGTACTTTACCGCCAATGCCCTGGATGAAGCCGCACGGCGCGGTGCGCGCCTGGCGGCGGTGTGCAACATCAGCGATCCGGTGGTGTTGCGCCGGGCCATCTTCAACGCCGCGACCGACGCCGGCACCAGCCAACTGATCAGCAGCCTGGCCACCACGAACCTGGCGCTGACCTATCTGGACGTCAACGGCGCCGTGGTAGCGAACCCCTCCGACACAGTCAGTGCCAACGGCTTCCGGGCCATCCGCTACGTCCAGTTGAGCGTACAGAACTACGTGTTCAACCTGTTCATTCCCGGCCTGGGCGTGTCCATTACCTTGCCCGCCTTCAGGGCAACCTTGCCACGGGAAAGCCTTGGGCGCCATTCCGATTCCGGGGAGATCACACCATGCTGAATACCAGAGAAACGCCCGTTTCGAGTACCGTCGGCAAAGCCGGGCTGCGACTGCTGATCAGCAGCCGCGACGCCGCGTCTCTGCGCGACCTGCAATGTGTCTGCCAGCGCATGCCCTGCCTGGAAGTCAGTACGCGATTGGTGAGCAATGGGCATGTAGATCCCCTTTACGGCCTGGAGCGCATGCCCGACCTGCTGCTGCTGCGGGTCAGCCACCTGTGGCGCGAAGAGCTGGCGGCGTTGCTGCAACGTCCGGCCCATGAGCGTCCACCAATGCTGGTGTGTGGCCTGTTGGGCGATCAGGATGCCATGCGCCTGGCCATGCAGGCCGGTGCCCGTGACGTGCTGCCCGAGCCCATCGCCGAGACCGAATTGGTCGCGGCGCTGAATCGCCTGGTGGCCGAGGTTCGCCTGGGCAATGGCGCCGAGGGCAAGCTGGTCGCCGTGATCGGCGCCAAGGGCGGCTCCGGCGGGACCCTGGTGGCCTGCAACCTGGCCCAACAACTGAGTGCCCGGGCGGGAAATACCCTGTTGCTGGATATGGACCTGCAGTTCGGCAGCGTGACCCATTACCTCGACGTCGCGCAGTCCCACAGCCACCTGGAAGTGCTGCAGCAGATCGACGACCTGGACAGCATCGCGCTGCGCGGTTTCTGCAGTCACTTCAGTCCGACCCTGCATGTGCTGGGCGGGCGTGCCGGTGAGTTGTGCCTGCCCCAGGACGCCCAACCGGAACAGCTCGACACCCTCCTGCAACTGGCCCGCGCCAGCTACGACTGGGTGGTGGTGGACCTGCCGCGGCAGATCGATCATCTCACCGGCTCCGTGCTGGAGCAGGTGGACCGGGTGTACGTGGTGGTGCAACAGAGCGTCAGCCACCTGCGCGATGCCAGTGCCCTGGTGCGGATCCTGCGCGAAGACCTGGGTGTGCGCGGGGACCAGTTGCAGATCGTGGTCAACCGCTATGACAAGGCGGCCGCGATCAGTCTCAAGGACATCGGCGAGGCCCTGCGCTGCACGAACCTGTCCAAATTACCCAATGACTTCAACTTGGTCAGCCAGAGTCAGAACACTGGCGTGCCGTTGGGGCTGCACGCGCCGAGGGCGGCCATCACCGTCGCCCTGCGCGATTTGACCGAGGACCTGGTCGGTCACCAGATGAACACAGACAAAGGCCTGTTCAAACGCGCCTTCAACCGTTTTTTCGGGGGATGACCCATGATCAGCGATTTCCGCAACCGCTTGCGCAAACAGTCCGGTAAACCCGGTGCTTCAGTGGCCTCCCTGCAGGGCGATGGCTTGTCGGATTCGACGGAGGAACTGATGGCCTGGGAACAGGCCGTCCCGGACGTGCTCTATGAAACCCGCAGCCAGGTCACCCCGGTGGAAGCCGAGTGGCGGGAAAGGATCTACCAGCAATTACTCAAGGTCATGGACCTGTCCTTGCTCGATGCCCTCGAACAGGTCGAGGCCTCGCGGCAGATTCGCGATATCTGCCAGCGCCTGCTCGAAGAACACTCGGCGCCGGTGAGCACCGCCAGTCGTCAGTTGATCATCAAGCAGATCACCGATGAGGTGCTGGGCCTTGGCCCGCTGGAGCCGCTGCTGGCCGACCACAGCGTGTCCGACATCCTGGTCAACGGGTTTGCCTCGGTCTACGTCGAGCGCTTCGGCAAGCTGCAACGAACCGACGTGCGCTTTCGTGACGACCAGCACCTGCTGAACATCATCGACCGCATCGTCTCCAGCCTGGGGCGGCGCATCGATGAGTCCTCGCCACTGGTGGACGCCCGGCTCAAGGATGGCTCGCGGGTCAACGCGATCATCCCGCCGCTGGCCATCGACGGTCCGAGCATGTCGATCCGGCGCTTCGCAGTGGACCTGCTCAACACCGACAGCCTGATCCAGGTGGGCACCATGACCCCGGCCATTGCCCTGTTGCTCAAGGCCATCGTACGCGGGCGCCTGAACGTGCTGATTTCCGGCGGGACCGGCAGCGGCAAGACCACCATGCTCAATGTGCTGTCCAGTTTCATTCCGCACAACGAACGCATCGTCACCATCGAGGATTCGGCCGAGCTGCAACTGCAGCAACCCCACGTGGTGCGCCTGGAAACCCGGCCTTCGAACATCGAAGGGCGCGGCGAGGTAAGCCAGCGGGAGCTGGTGCGCAACAGCCTGCGGATGCGTCCGGACCGGATTGTCATTGGCGAGGTGCGCGGTGCCGAGGCACTGGACATGCTCACGGCCATGAACACCGGTCACGATGGTTCCTTGACCACCATCCACGCCAACACCGCACGGGATGCCCTGGGGCGAATCGAGAACATGGTGTCGATGACCGGGGCGACTTTTCCGATCAAGGCCATGCGTCAACAAATTGCCTCGGCCATCGATGTGGTGATCCAACTGGAGCGTCAAGAAGATGGCAAACGACGGGTGGTAAGCATTCAGGAGATCAACGGCATGGAAGGGGAGGTCATCACCATGACCGAAATCTTCTGCTTTGCCCGCCAGGGCATCGGCGAGCACGGCGAGGTACTCGGTGAGTATCGGCCCAGCGGCATGATCCCGGCCTTTCGCGATGTGTTGGCCAAACGTGGCATCGAGTTGCCGCTGACCCTGTTCCGCCCTGAGTGGATGGAGGCCCGGACGTCATGAACAATATCCCTGCCGAATTTATCCTGATTTTCCTGGGCATGGTGTTCATCGCCGTTTTCCTCTTGTCCCAGGGCGTGGTGGTGCCGGTGTTCGGCGAGGCCGGCAAGATGCGCAAGCGCATTCGCGGGCGCCTGCATGTACTGGAGAAGGCCAACCACCTGCCCAATATGCAAACCGTATTGCGGCAGAAATACCTGACGCGCCTGTCGCCCCTGGAGGCCCGGCTCGAGCAGTTGCCCTTCATGGCCAACCTGACGCAACTGATCGAGCAGGCCGGCCATGAATACCGCGCCTATCGGGTGATGGTGCTCGGTCTGGTCCTGGGCGTGGCGGCCGCTGCCTTGGTGTTGATGGTTTCGCCAATCTGGTGGATGGCATTGCTGGCGGCCTTTGTGCTGTTCTGGGTGCCGGTGTTGAAAATAATGCGCGACCGCAGCAAGCGTTTCGCGGCGTTCGAGGAAGGTTTACCGGATGCGCTGGACGCCATGTGCCGGGCCCTGCGCGCCGGTCACCCGTTCAACGAAACCCTGCGGTTGGTGGCCGATGAGCATAAGGGGCCAGTGGCCCAGGAGTTCGGCCTGACCTTCGCCGACATCAACTATGGCAATGATGTGCGCCGGGCCATGCTGGGTCTGTTGGAGCGCATGCCCAGCATGACGGTGATGATGCTGGTGACCTCGATCCTCATCCACCGCGAAACCGGTGGCAACCTGACCGAGGTGCTGGAGCGCCTGAGCCGGTTGATCCGCGGGCGCTTCCGCTTCCAGCGCAAGATCAGGACCCTGTCGGCGGAAGGGCGCATGTCGGCCTGGGTGCTGGTGGCGATTCCTTTCGTGCTGGCGATTGCCATCGTGCTCACGAGCCCCAGCTACATGCCTGTGCTGATCAACGATCCCATAGGCCACAAGCTGATCATCGGTGCGTTCTGCGCCATGTTGATCGGGATTTTCTGGATACGGAAGATCATCCGGATCCAGGTTTGAACGCTGTCTTGCCGCGGGGTATCAGTCATGGATTTTTTGCTCGGGTTATTCAGTCGGCTTACCGGGAACGAAGAGCTGGCTCGCCTGCTGTTTGTCACTGCGATTGGGCTCAGTACAGTGCTGACGATGGCCGCCTTGCTGTTGTTGATGCTGGGGTTGCAGGACCCGGTCCAGCGGCGCCTGGCGCTGATCAAGCGTGGCTATTCGGGCAGCGCGGCGGGGCATGAGGCGCCCGGTAATCTGCAACTGCTGCTCGAACGGATCGGCCAGCGCTTTGCCTCGGCCGATCCGACCCAGACGTCCGCCACCCAGATCCTGCTGACGCACGCCGGTTACCGCTCCGCGTCGGCGGTGCAGATGTACTGGGCCGTGCGCCTGATGCTGCCGCTGTTGATGCTCGGCCTGGCGCTCTTGCTGCTGCCGCTGGTCAAGGTGCCCATGATCATTGGCCTGCTGGGGGTGATCCTGTTGGTGGGCATCGGCTGGCTGTTGCCGGCGCTCTACGTCGGTAAGCGCAAGCAGGCGCGCCAGGCCCGGTTGCGCGCCGCCTTTCCGGATGCGCTGGATCTGATGGTGGTGTGCGTCGAGTCGGGCCTGGCCCTGCCCACGACCATCGAGCGGGTGGCCGAGGAAATGGCGGTCAGCCAGGTTGAATTGGCCGAAGAGCTGGCCCTGGTCAATGCGCAGATCCGCGCAGGCATCACCAGTACCGAGGCGCTCCGGCAACTGGCCATGCGCACCGGCCTGGAGGACATCCAGGGGCTGGTCAGCCTGTTGGCGCAGAGCATCCGCTTCGGTACCAGCGTGGCCGATACCCTGCGTATCTACGCTGATGAGTTCCGTGACCGGCGTACCCAGGCTGCCGAGGAAATGGGGGCGAAAATTGGCACGAAGCTGATCTTTCCGCTGATCTTCTGTCTGTGGCCGAGTTTCTTTCTGGTTGCGATTGGGCCGGCCATGATTGGGGTGTTCAGGGCGTTTGGGAATATGTAGCTGCGTGGGGCCGTTGTGGATCGAGTACATATTCATTTCTGCGGTAACGGCTGCTGGCGGTTCCGCTTTTACAGCGGGTCACTTTTGGAAGAGCGCCAAAAGTAACCAAAAACGCTTTGCCCCACCACTCGGCACCTCGCCTAGGCTCGGTGTGCCCTCACTCCGGCATTGCT
>NZ_JBMDKO010000075.1:0-18198 GCF_057809755.1 Pseudomonas sp. FG13 | reverse complement strand
ACACCGCCTTCGCGAGCAGGCTCGCTCCCACAGGGATTGGTGTTGCCTGTGCACGTGGGGCAGGCTTTGCTCCAGCCTCTGTGGTCTGTAATCTCCCCCGGCATTTTTCCGCCAAGGCTGATCATCCATGACCACTCCCCTCATCCACATCGCCGCCGCCCTGCTGATCGGGCCGGACGGTCGAACCCTGCTGGTGCGCAAGCGCGGTACCCGGGCCTTCATGCAGCCGGGCGGCAAGATCGAGCCCCATGAGCAACCGATCCAGGCCCTGGCCCGGGAGCTGGAAGAAGAGCTGGGGCTGACAATCGATCCGGCACAGGCCCGCTACCTGGGCCCGTTCAGCGCGCCGGCCGCCAACGAACCGGGGTTTGTCGTCCAGGCCCAGGTGTTCCTGCTGAACATCGATGCTGCGGTTTCGCCCGCTGCCGAAATTGAAGAAGTTCGCTGGATCGACCCGGCCGGCGATGGCGGATTGTCGCTGGCCCCGTTGACAGGCGAGGTGATCCTGCCGTTCTATCGGACTACAGACCTTTCGAACCCATGCCTCAAGGATTGACCCCATGATTCCCCTGCCGGACCTGCTGGTTTTTGCCGCCGCCGCGTTGTTGATGGTACTCACGCCCGGCCCGAACATGATCTACCTGATTTCTCGTTCGATCTGCCAGGGCCGCAAGGCCGGGGTCACCTCCTTGCTGGGGGTGGTGGCGGGGTTCTTCGTGCATGTGTTCGCGGCGGCGGTGGGGCTGACGGCGGTATTCCTGGCCGTGCCCATGGCCTATGAAATCCTGAAATGGGCCGGTGCGTTGTACCTGTTGTGGCTGGCCTGGCAAGCCGTGAAGCCTGGCGCGCGTTCGCCGTTCCAGGCACAGCAGTTGCCTGCGGACTCGACGCGCAAGCTGATCACCATGGGCTTTCTCACCAGTGCCCTGAATCCGAAAATCGCGGTGTTCTACCTGTCGGTATTTCCCCAGTTCATCAGCCCGGAACATGGGTCGTTGTTCACCCAGAGCCTGATCCTCGGGCTGGTCCAGATCAGCGTCAGTTTCAGCGTCAACCTGCTGATCGCCCTGTTCGCTGCGGGCATTGCCTCGTGGTTTGTCCACAACCCCACCTGGCTGGCGGTGCAGCGTTATTTCATGGGCTTTGTGCTGGGTGCGCTGGCGCTGCGGCTGATGCTTGAGCAACGGCGAGCCGCGTGAGCATCCGACGGCTGCGGGCCGGCGATGCACCGGCCTATCGCGAGCTGATGCTCCAGGCCTACGGGCTGCATCCGCAGGCCTTCACCTCCAGCGTCAGCGAGCGGGCGACGATGCCCATGAATTGGTGGGAGTCTCGCCTGACCAACCGGCTTGACGTGGTGCTGGGGGCGTTCGTCGACGGGGAACTGGCCGGTATCGTCGGCCTGTCCCTGGAGGCCCGACAGAAAGCCCGGCACAAGGCGACGCTGTTTGGCATGTACGTCGTCGATACCCATCGTCACCAGGGGCTTGGCCAGCAACTGCTGGAGGCCGCGCTTGACGAAGCCCGTCGCCATACCTTCCTGCGCCTGGTGCAACTGACCGTCACCGCGGGCAACGATCCGGCGCTCAAGCTCTATCAACGCTGCGGTTTCGTGCTCTACGGCCTGGAGCCGATGGCGATACGGGTGGACGACGAGTATCTCGACAAGATCCACATGTGGCGCGAGCTCTAAGGCGCCATCGCGAGCAGGCTCGCTCCCACATTTGGATGTGTGTGCAGACAGTGAGGCCAACGCAGCCCCTGTGGGAGCGAGCCTGCTCGCGATAGCGGTGCCCGGGTATCACCGAACGGCACTGACCCCATCCAACGTGGAAAACGAAGTGTCCTTGGCCGTCAACAGGAAGTCGCGCATGTACGGTGCATCGAGCATGTCGGTGCGAACCGCCGCGTACAGCGTGGCGAACAGGCCTTTCTCCCCCAGCCGCTTGGCTTTCACATAACCCCGTGAGCTGTATTCATGCAGGGCCCAGTGGGGCATGCCGCAGACGCCACGGCCGCTGGCTACCAACTGCATCATCATCACCGTCAGTTCGGACGTGCGGACCTGGGCCGGTTCGATGTCGGCCGGTTCGAGGAAGCGGGTGAAGATGTCCAGTCGATCCCGTTCCACGGGGTAGGTGATCAGGGTTTCGCTGAGCAGGTCTTCGGGCACGATATAGGGTTTGCTTGCCAATCGATGCTGGTTGGCCACGGCGAGCATCGCTTCGTAGGTGAACAGCGGCACGTAGGTGATGCCCGCCAGTTCCAGTGGGTCGGACGTCACCACCAGATCCAGGTCGCCACGGGCCAGGGCCGGCAGCGGGGCGAAGGCGAAGCCCGAAGCCAGGTCCAGTTCGACTTCCGGCCAGGCGTCGCGGAACTGGTCGATGGTCGGCATCAGCCACTGGAAACAGCTGTGGCATTCGATTGCCATGTGCAAGCGCCCGGCGGTCCCTCCTGCCAGCCGCGCGATGTCCCGCTCGGCGCTGCGCAGCAATGGCAGGGTGGCGTCGGCCAGCTGCAGCAAGCGCAGGCCAGCGCTGGTGAACCGCACCGGTTTGGTCTTGCGCACGAACAACTGCATCCCCAGACGTTCTTCCAGCTCCTTGAACTGGTGGGAGAGGGCGGACTGGGTCAGGTGCAGGCGTTCGGCGGCTTCAACCAGGCTATCGGCTTCGCGCAGGGCGTGCAGGGTCTTGAGGTGGCGGAGTTCAAGCACCGGAATTGCTCCATGAGTAAAACTTGTGATCAACGCGAAAAGGTTGAGTTTGTCTCATGCAGGGTCGGCTGTCGACAATGGCGTCATCTTTTACAGGAGGACTCTTACCATGGCCCTGGCCCACACCCTCGGTTTTCCCCGCATCGGCGCCGACCGCGAACTGAAGAAAGCCCTCGAAGCCTACTGGAAGGGCGACCTGGCGCCGGCCGCGTTGCAGAGCGTCGGTCGTGAACTGCGGGCCCGGCACTGGCAATTGCAGAAAGACGCCGGGATCGACCTGCTGCCGGTGGGGGACTTCGCCTGGTACGACCAAGTGCTTGGCCACACCCTGACCCTGGGCGCGGTTCCGGCGCGATTCCGCAACACGTTGAACCCGCAGGGCCGGCCGACCCTCGACACCCTGTTCGCCATGGCTCGTGGCGCCACGCCGGCCTGCTGCGATGCCAACCACGGCCAGACACAACATGCCCAGGAACTGACCAAGTGGTTCGACACCAACTACCACTACCTGGTCCCGGAGTTTTCCGTCGACCAGACTTTTGCCCTGAGCTGGGAGCAACTGTTCGATGAAGTGGACGAGGCCCATGCCTTGGGGCATCGGGTCAAACCGGTGATCATCGGCCCGCTGACTTATCTGTGGCTGGGCAAGGCCAAAGGGCAGGATTTCGACAAGCTCGACCTGTTGGAACGCCTGCTGCCGGTCTACGGTGAAATCCTCAATCGTCTGAAGGCCCAGGGCGTGGAGTGGGTGCAGATCGACGAGCCGATCCTCACCCTTGACCTGCCCCTGGCCTGGCGGAGCGCCTTCGAGCGGGCCTACCACATCCTCCAGTATTCGCCGCTGAAGAAACTGGTGGCGACTTATTTCAGTGGCCTGGAAGACAACCTCGGCCTGGCCGTGAGCCTGCCGGTGGACGGTTTGCACATCGACGCGGTACGCGCGCCGGAGCAACTGGGCCAGGTGTTGGACCGCTTGCCGACCTACAAGATTCTCTCGGTAGGCCTGGTCAATGGCCGTAACGTCTGGCGTTGCGAGCTGGAACAGGCTCTGGCGCAGTTGCAACCGGCCCAGGAGCGCTTTGGCGACAACCTCTGGGTCAGCACGTCGTGCTCGTTGCTGCACAGCCCGGTGGACCTGGAGCGTGAAGACCGGCTCGACCCCGAGCTCAAGCACTGGCTGGCCTTCGCGGTGCAGAAGTGCGGTGAAGTGGCGGTGCTGCGTGACGCATTGAACGATCCGCAAGCCCCCGGTGTGCAACAGGCGCTGGCCGCCAGCCGCGAGGTGCGGGCGAGCCGCGCGGCCTCGACGCGTATTCACAAGCCCGATGTCCAGGCCCGTCTGGCGGCCATCAAGCCCCAGGACAGCCAGCGGCGTTCGCCGTTTGCCCTGCGCATCGAACAGCAGCGGGCCCGTCTGAAGTTGCCGGCCTTTCCCACGACCACCATCGGCTCTTTCCCGCAGACCCCGGCGATTCGCCTGGCGCGTCAGGCCTACAAGCAGGGCAAGCTGTCGGCCAACGACTATCAGGACGCCATGCACACCGAAATTCGCCACGCCGTGCAGATTCAGGAGCGCCTGGGGCTGGATGTACTGGTCCATGGCGAAGCCGAGCGCAACGACATGGTGGAATACTTCGCCGAGCAACTGGACGGCTATGCCTTCAGCCGTTTCGGCTGGGTGCAGAGCTACGGTTCGCGATGCGTGAAACCGGCAATCATCTACGGCGACATCAGCCGGCCGAAGCCCATGACCGTCGACTGGATCCGCTACGCGCAAAACCTGACCGACAAGACCATGAAGGGCATGCTCACCGGCCCTGTGACCATGCTGATGTGGTCGTTCCCCCGCGAAGACCTGCCGCGTCGGGTCCAGGCACAGCAACTGGCCCTGGCCCTGCGTGACGAAGTGGTGGATCTGGAAGCGGCCGGGATCAGCATCGTACAGATCGACGAGGCCGCCTTCCGCGAAGGCCTGCCGCTGCGACGCGGGCAATGGCAGGAGTACCTGGACTGGGCGGTGGAAGCCTTCCGCTTGAGTGCGTCGGGTGTGCGTGACGAAACCCAGATCCATACCCACATGTGCTACAGCGAATTCAATGACGTGATCCAGGCCATCGCAGCCATGGATGCCGACGTCATCACCGTTGAAACCTCACGCTCGGACATGGAACTGCTGGAGGCTTTCGAAGCGTTCGACTACCCGAACGACATCGGCCCGGGCGTCTACGACATCCACTCGCCGCGGGTGCCGGACACGGCCGAGATCGTCGGGTTGATGAGCAAGGCCCTGAAGCGGATTCCCGCCGGGCACCTGTGGATCAACCCCGACTGCGGCCTGAAGACCCGGGCATGGCCGGAAACCGAAGCGGCGCTGGTGAACATGGTGGCGGCGGCGCGACAGTTGCGTGGGCAGTGGGCCTGAGTAACTGCGGAGCTTGGCTGTACCTGTGAGTGCTGAGGAAACTTGTGGGAGCAAAGCTTGCTCGCGATGGCGGCGGACCAGCCAATATCATTGTTGGCTGACTTGGCCCCATCGCGAGCAAGCTTTGCTCCCACAGAAAACTCACACCGCAGGAACCACTCGGCAATCTTCATCAAACTGTCACGCAACTGTGGCAGCGCGCTTGAACGAATTTCATCAGACTCGCGCTCTACTGGGGTTCTGCGTTTTGGTGTTTCTTCATGCGTGTGTTCATTTTCCTGGCCGTCCTGTTGTTCGGCCTGCCGTCGATTGCGGCGTCTCGTTGTGATGTCAACGTCCCGACCCAACGGGTCGATCTGGATCAGGTAAGCCTGGCGTACCAGAGCATTGGCCGTGCCTCCGATCCGGCCTTGTTGCTGGTGATGGGGCTGGGCGGGCAATTGATCCATTGGCCGGATGAAGTGGTGGTTGCCCTGTGCGAGCAAGGCTTTCGGGTGATCCGCTACGACAACCGGGACGTGGGCTTATCCACCTGGCGGCAGGCACCGGGTAGCGCCAACCTGACTTTTGAAGCGCTTCGCTACAAACTGGGCTTGACGGTCGACGCGCCCTATACCCTCACTGACATGGCCAATGACGGGCTGGGACTGATGGATGCGTTGCGCGTGCAGCACTTTCACCTGCTGGGAGCGAGCATGGGGGGCATGATTGCCCAGCACATGGCCGCCATGGCGCCGCAGCGGGTCGAAAGCCTGACCCTGATCATGACCAGCTCCAGTGCGGCCGGCTTGCCGGCGCCCAGCGAAACGCTGGTGCGATTGCTGTCACGCCGCAGTGCGCCGAATCGCGAGGTGGCGCTGGAACAGCAGGCTGACCTGCTGGCTGCCCTGGGCAGTCCCCTGGTGATCGATGATCGCCAGGCGCTGCTGCATCAGGCTGCTGTCGCCTATGATCGGGCGTTCAACCCCGAAGGTGTGAAACGCCAGATCATGGCGATCATGGCCGAGCCGAGCCGGGTCGAACTGCTCAATCAATTGCAAGTGCCGACCCTGGTGGTCCATGGCACCGCCGACCCGTTATTGCCAGTGATGCACGGCGTCCATCTGGCGGCGCATATCCGCGGCAGCCAGTTGAAATTGATCCCGGGCCTGGCCCATCGTTTCCAGGAGGCGTTCAAGGAGCCGTTGCTGGGGGCGGTGCTGCCCTATTTGCAACAGCATCGCGAAGACACCTCGCATTGGGCGCAGGTCGAACCGACGCAGGCGCCGAATCTGCTCTGATAGAGGTCGAAGGTTGTAGAGATCCCTGTGGCGAGGGGATTTATCCCCGCTGGGCTGCGAAGCAGCCCTAAAGCCAAGCGACTCGGTGCATCAGATAGATTGAGTCGACTGCCTTGGGGCCGCTTCGCGCCCCAGCGGGGATAAATCCCCTCGCCACAAAGGAGTATCTGCAGGACTTCACCGGGCCCGGGCCTGCTCCACCAACCACCCCATCAACTCCTGCAACGGCCCCGACGCCTGGGTCTTGCGCGGGAACACCAGGTGATAACCCAACCCGGTTCTGACCTTCAGTTCGAACGGCATCACCAGCCGCCCGGCGCTCAGGTCATCGCCGATCAGCGACCAGTCACCTATCGCCACGCCCGTGCCCTGTGAGGCCATGGACATCGCCAGATCCAGGGTTTCGAAATGCTGGCCCTTGCTGACATTGCTCAAGTGCACATCGGCGGCATCCAGCCAGGCCGTCCAATCGCGCTCGTCGCGGGTCGGGTGCAACAGCAGGTGTTGCTGCAGGTCGGCAGGTTCACGCAGCGGCACGGGGCCGTCCAGCACCGGGCGGGAGCAGACGGGCGTCAGTTGCTCATCGAACAGATGCAGGCACGCCAATGAGGTGTCGGGTGGCGGGCCATAGACCACGGCCGCGTCGAAGCCCTCGCGCTGGAAGTCCACGCCGTGCCTGACGGTGGTGGTCAGCTCCACCGGCACATCCGGCCGTTCCTTCTGCCATTGCAATAAGCGTGGCAGCAGCCAGCGCATCACACAGGTCGGCGCCTTGAGTTGCAGGGTCTGGCGCTTCTCGCCGATCTGCTCCACCGCGTCGCCGATCAAGCGGAACACCTGCTGCACCCGGGGCAACCACGCCGTCCCTTCAGGTGTGAGGGTCAGGCCGCGGGCCTGGCGCTGGAACAGCGCGTAGCCCAGATGATCCTCCAGCCCAGCGATCTGCCGACTCACCGCGCCCTGGGTAATGTGCAACTGTTCGGCGGCCCGGGTGAAGTTGCAGCATTGGGCCGTGATCAGAAACGTATGCAGCGCTGGAAGCGGAGGGAGTCGTTTCATTTGGATCCAAGCCATGACGTGAGGACATGGCTAGTATGACTTTTTATCCATTGTTGCCGCTATGGCCTGACCGTTCAATGAGCCCATTCCAAGACAAGAAAGAAGGGCAGTGGCAATGGCAACGTGCGGCGAAGTATTGGTCAAGTTACTCGAAGGCTATGGCGTGGAGCAGGTGTTCGGCATTCCCGGCGTGCACACCGTCGAGCTGTATCGCGGGCTGGCCCGGTCAAGCATTCGCCACGTGACGCCGCGCCATGAACAGGGCGCAGGCTTCATGGCCGACGGTTACGCCCGCGTCAGCGGTAAACCCGGCGTGTGTTTCATCATCACCGGCCCTGGCATGACCAATATCACCACCGCTATGGGCCAGGCCTACGCCGATTCGATCCCGATGCTGGTGATCTCCAGCGTCCAGTCGCGCAGCCAGCTGGGTGGCGGGCGCGGCAAGTTGCATGAGTTGCCGAATCAGGCTGCGCTGGTGGGCGGGGTCGCGGCGTTTTCCCACACGCTGATGTCCGCGGCTGAATTGCCCAGCGTATTGGCCCGGGCCTTCGCCGTGTTCCAGGCCGGGCGGCCGCGGCCGGTGCATATCGAAATCCCCTTGGACGTGCTGGTCGAAGACGCCGATGCCTTGCTCGCCAGTATGCCCGTGAGCGTCGATCGCGCCGGCGCCGCGCCGGGCGCGGTGAAACAGATGACGGCGATGCTGGCCTCGGCCAGACGGCCACTGATCCTGGCCGGCGGTGGCGCCATCGACGCCGCCGCCGAATTGACCGAACTGGCCGAACGCCTGGGCGCACCGGTGGCGTTGACCATCAATGCCAAGGGCTTGCTGCCGTCCCGTCATCCCTTGTTGATCGGCTCTACCCAGAGCCTGGTGGCCACCCGCACATTGGTGGCCGAAGCGGATGTGGTGCTGGCCATCGGCACCGAACTGGCCGAAACCGACTACGACATCACTTTTGCCGGGGGCTTCGAGCTCCCTGGTGCGCTGCTGCGCATCGACATCGACCCGGACCAGACCGTGCGCAACTATCCGCCGCGCCTGGCGCTGGTGGCCGATGCCCGCACCGCCGCCCGGGCCTTGCTCGACGAGTTGAACCGGCAACCTTTGGCCGAGCGCAGCAACGATTGGGGCGCTGTTCGTGCTACCCGGTTGCGTGCCGAGCTGGAAGGCAGTTGGGACGCTGCGGTCCGCGCCCAGAGCGCTTTTCTCGACAGCGTTCTGCAAACGCTGCCTGAGGCGGTCTTCGTCGGCGACTCCACCCAACCGGTGTACACCGGCAACCTGACGTTCAACCCGGAGCGTCCGCGGCGCTGGTTCAACTCGTCCACCGGCTACGGCACCCTCGGCTATGCGTTGCCGGCGGCGATTGGCGCCTGGCTTGGCGGCAAGAACCAGGGCCATGGTCGCCCCCCGGTGGTGTGCCTGATCGGTGACGGTGGCCTGCAATTCACCCTGCCGGAGCTGGCCAGCGCCGTGGAAGCGCGGGTGCCGGTGATTGTGCTGCTGTGGAATAACCAAGGCTACGAAGAGATCAAGAAATACATGGTCAACCGCGCCATCGAACCGGTGGGGGTGGACATCTATACCCCGGACTTCATCGGTGTCGCCAAGGCCTTGGGCTGCGCTGCCGAAGCCGTCGATGATGTGGCGCAACTGCATACCGCACTGCTCGCGGCCAGCGACCGACAAGGTCCGACGCTGATCGAAATCGATCAGGCGCGTTGGATGAGCGGGGTGTCGCAATGACTCTTCCCACAGCATTGGAAGGGCTGTACATCAACGGCCAGTGGTTTCGCGGTGAGCAGTATTTACGGGTGATCAACCCGGCGACCGAGGCATTGCTGACCACTGTTCATGGCGGTGATGAACGCGCGGTCGATCAAGCCCTGGACGCCGCGACCCAGGCCTTTGGCCCATGGTCGAAAACCACGGGGGCCGAGCGCGGCGCGATCCTGCGTCGTATCGCCGCTGGCGTGCAGGCCGGTCGCGCGCAGTTGATGCAATTGCAATCGCGCAACAACGGCAAGCCGCTGTTCGAGGCAGCCATCGATGTCGATGATGTGGTGGCGACCTTCGAATATTACGCCGAGCTGGCCGAAGGCTTGGACATCCGGCAGGACAGTTCGCTGGCCTTGCCCAGCGATGATTTCAGCGCGCGCCTGCGTCGCGACCCTTGCGGTGTGGTCGGCTTGATCGTGCCGTGGAATTTCCCGATGGTCACCACCGCCTGGAAACTCGCACCGGCCCTGGCCGCCGGCTGCTGTGTGGTGCTCAAGCCTTCGGAGGTCACGCCGCTGCCGGAACTGGAGCTGGCCTCGATCATCGCTGACTGCGGCTTGCCCGATGGGGTCTTCAACCTGATCTGTGGGACTGGCCTGGCCGTGGGGGCGCCGTTGGCCGCCGATCCGCGGGTGGCGAAGATTTCCTTCACCGGCAGCAACGCGGTGGGTGTGCAGGTGATGCAACGGGCGGCGGAAACGGTGAAGGGCGTGAGCCTGGAGCTGGGCGGCAAATCGTCTCTGCTGGTGTTGGCCGATGCTGATCTGGAACTGGCCGTGGAGTTGGCCTGTGGTGGCGGCTTCTTCAATGCCGGACAGATGTGCTCGGCCACCAGTCGGGTGCTGGTCGCTGATGAGCTGGCCGACGACTTCCTGCAGCGGCTCAGGATCCGCGCCGAGGCGATTCGCGTGGCCGATCCGTTCGATCCGGACGTGGAAATGGGCGCGTTGGTCAATCAGGCGCAATACCAACGGGTGCTGGGGCATATCGACCGGGGCGTGAGCGCGGGTGCGACGCTGGTGTGCGGCGGCCAGCGCCCGACGCATCTGTCGCGAGGCTTTTTTCTTCAGCCGACGATCTTCACCGACGTGCCCCCAGACAGTGCGCTGTGGTGCGAGGAGATTTTTGGACCGGTGCTGTGCGTGCGCCGTTTCAGCGGCGTGGAACAGGCCATTGCGCTTGCCAATGACAGCCGCTTCGGCCTGGTGGCCAGCGTGGTCAGCCGTGATCTCGACGCTGCCGAGCAGGTCGCCAACGCTTTGCAGGCGGGCCTGGTGTGGATCAACGCGCCCCAGGTGATCTTTCCCCAGGCGGCTTGGGGTGGCTACAAGCAGAGCAGTCTGGGCCGCGAGTTGGGACCCTGGGGATTGGCGGCATTCCAGGAAATCAAGCATGTGATTCGGGCGGTCTGACAGCACGTTATCGGGTCGCGCATGCCTCGAAAAAAGGCATGCGCCAGGGACATGGCTTCAATGAGTTTTTTTCGATAGTCAGGGATTTTGTGCAACCCCAGGATGGCCTTCGACGACGACAAAGTCCTTGCGGCACGGGGCTTTGGTCGATCTCGAACGGCTAGGGCGCAATGGTTACAGCCACCTCATACCTAGAAGAACAAAGGGAGTCCTCCATGGGCAAGCATGATCTGAACAGACGTCAATTCATCAAGACCGCCAGCGTAGTGTCGGTCGCGGCCGCCGCCATGAGCGTGCCTTTCATCAGCGCCCGGGCCAGCGATACGCGGTTCGTCGGCAAGACCCTGCGTCTGCTGACCTGGTCCGACGACACCGGGCTGGCGGCGCTGCGTAACATCGCCGCGACCTTCGAGGCCAAGACCGGGGCCAAGGTCATCGCCGACCGCACCGGCAGCACCTCGGAAATGGTCGCCAAGCTCAAGGCCGGTGGCGACCGGCCGCAGTACGACATCATCACCCTGGCCGGCGTCGGCGCCGAGGGACTGGCTGCGGCGGGCCTGTTGGAAAAGCCGGACCTGAACCGCATCCCCAACCTGGTGGACGTGCCGGAGCATTACCGCACCGGTGCCGGTGGTCATGGCATCGGCTATCTGTTGTGGTGCAACAGCCTGGTCTACAGCACCCGCACCTTGCAACAGGCACCGGACAGTTACGCCGCGCTTTGGGACGCGGACCTGGCGCCGAATATCTTCTTGCCGCCGCCGAACTGGACCGAGGCCATGGACCTGATCATCATCGCCGCCAAGCTGGCCGGCGGTGACGAACACAACATCGAACCGGGCTTCAAGAAACTCGCCGAGCTCAAGGAACGGGTGGTGACCCTGGGCGAAAACCCGAACCAGATCGCCGAACTGTTCCGTACCGGTTCCCTGGACATGGGCGGTTTGTATGCGCCGGCGTTTTTCCCCAAGCAGATCCGCGACCCGGCCTATGGTCTGGGAGCAACGTTCGGTATGAAGGAAGGCTTCTACACCGACCTGATGCTCTCGGTCATGCCCAAGAACCGCCCGGGCGACACCGACCTGGCCTACGCCTTCATCGACCACTCCCTCGACCCGCTGGTGCAGGGCAAGATGGCCGAAGACATCTTCAACGGCCCGGTCAACGCCAAGGCCATCATCTCCGCCGAAGCGCGCAAGAGCCCGTACATCCTCACCCCGGAGCAAATCGCCGACAAAGCGATCATGCACGACAACGCCTTCCTGGCGACGGTGCACGACCAGTGGATCCGCCGGTACACGGAAATTTTCTCTTCCTGAACTGGATGCCGGGCCCGCTCGATATCCAAGTGTGGGAGCGAGCCTGCTCGCGATAGCGGTGGGTCAGTTGAGGGAGATGTGGGCTGTGCCGGCGTCATCGCGAGCAGGCTCGCTCCCACAGAGGAATAGGGGTGACGCGGGGATTTGTGGGCTACCCGCGATCCAGTGTGGGAGCGAGCCTGCTCGCGATAGCGGTGGGTCAGTTGAGGGAGATGCTGGCTGTGCAAGCATCTTCGCGAGCAGGCCCGCTCCCACCGAAAAATTGTGTTTGTGCTGTCGTTTTCCACTGACGAGACCTTGCCATGGAACACCAACCGTTAACTCATCCGCAGAGCGTTGCGCCAATGCGTTCCAGCCGGAGTATTTCGCCCACGACGCGGGCGTGGTTTTTCCTGTCGCCGTCGATGCTGTTTCTGGGCGTGTTGATTGCCGCCAGTCTGTTGGTACTGCGCATGAGCGTCGGCACCAAGGGCGCGGAGTGGAGTGGGTTCAGCCTTGCCAGTTATGGGCAATTGCTGGAGCCCTATTACCTCAAGTCCCTGTTGCTGACCTTACGCCTGGCACTGATCAGCGCGGTGATCGCCGTGCTGTTGGCGATCCCTGTGGCTTACACCATGTCGCGCCTGACCTCGCCATTGCTGCGGCGGGTGTTCCTGGCGGCGGTGCTGTTGCCGCTGCTGGTCAACCTGCTGCTGCAAAGCTACGGCTGGCTGGTGATCCTCGGCCCGGCCGGCATGCTCAACCAGGCGCTCATGGGCCTGGGCCTGATCAAGCGACCGATCATGTTGCTGTACAACCAGAACGGCGTGCTGATGGGCTTGGTCCAGACCGCATTCCCCCTGGCCGTGTTGCCCATCGCCAGCGCCATGCGCGGGGTGGCCCGCAGCTATGAGGAGGCGGCCGCCACCCTCGGCGCCAGCCGCTTCCAGGTGTTTCGCCAAGTGGTGTTGCCCATGAGCCTGCCCGGCATCATCACCGGCGCGACCCTGGTGTTCGCCTACAACGCCAGCAGCTTCGTCGTACCGCTGTTGTTGGGCGGGAGACGAGTGCCGATGCTGGCAGTGATGGTCCATGACCAGATTGCCCCGTTGATGAACTGGCCGGCCGCGTCCGCCGCGGGGGTGGTGTTGATCGTCACCACGCTGCTGATCATGACCCTGTCCGAATATTTCACCGGCCGCCGTCGGCGGATGCTGGAGGCTTCTCAATGAGCGCGTTGAGTAAAAAACGCCAGTCGCTGTTGCCCGGTGAAACCGGTCGGATCGCGGGGCTGCTGTCGGGTCTCATTCTGTTGCTGGCGGTATTGCCGATCCTGACCATGATCGTCATGTCCTTCAGCGGCGCGGCGAACCTGGACTTCCCGCCAAGCAGCTACAGCCTGCAATGGTATCGGGCCGCCTGGCAGACCTTCGTCTCCCCGGATACCAGCGATGTACTGAGCCTGGGCCAGGCCATGGGCACCAGCTTGCTGGTGGCGTGCCTGACCATGATCTTCGCCACGCTGATCGCGGTGCCGGCGGCCTATGCACTGACCCGTTGTGAGTTCCGGGGCAAGGCCGTGGCGCTGCAATTGATGTCGCTGCCGTTGGTGTTCCCCATGGTGGTGCTGGGTCTGGCTTTGCTGTTGGTGTTCGACAGCCTGCCGTTTCAGATGACCACCTCAAGGCTGGTCATTGCCCACGTCATCCTTGCCTTGCCGTTCGTGGTGAAGAACTGCACCGCCGCCATGCTCGGCATCGGCAGCGAAGTCGAGGAAGCCGCGCGGATGCTCGGGGCCTCACCGCAGCGGGCCATCGTCGATGTGGTGGTGCCGTTGATGAAGTCGGGCATCCTCGCCGGAATGCTTCTGGCATTCATTGTCTCGTTCAACGAATTCACCGTGACCTATTTTCTCTACACCGTCGACGTCATGACCGTGCCGATCTGGATGTACAGCCGCACCGTGTCGTCGCTTGACCCCACCGTTTTTTCGTTTGCCGTGCTCATCGTGCTGATCGACTTCGTGCTGATCTGGGCGTTGGAGAAGCTGGTGGGCGAGGGCGGCGTTTCCTTTTGATTTCGAGGTGAAGACATGACTGGACTGATACTGGAAAACGTCGAGAAACATTACGGCTCGGCTTGCGCGGTAAAGGATGTGAACCTGCATTTGCCGGAAGGCAAGCTGGTCTGTTTTCTCGGGCCTTCGGGCTGCGGCAAGACCACGCTGCTGCGGATGATCGCCGGCCTGGAAAGCCTTAGCGGCGGTGAGATCCGCCTGGATGGCGATGACATCGGTCATACCCCGGCGCACCTGCGCAACTTCGGCATGGTCTTTCAATCGCTGGCGTTGTTTCCCCACATGACCGTCGGCGAGAACATTGCCTATCCACTGAAACTGCGCGGCGTGGGCAAGGCCGAGCAGCAGGCGCGGGTGGTGGAGTTGCTGGAGCTGATTCAGCTCCAGGCCATGATCGACCGGCCCGTGGCGAAACTGTCTGGTGGCCAGCGTCAGCGCGTGGCAATTGCCCGGGCGATTGCCGCACGGCCAAAAATCCTGCTGTTGGACGAACCGCTGTCTGCCCTCGACGCCAAGCTGCGTGAGTCGATGCAGGTGGAAATCCGCCAGCTGCAACAGCGGCTGAACATCACCACCATCCTGGTGACCCACGACCAGCGCGAGGCCATGACCATGGCCGATATCGTGGTGGTGCTGGGCGAGCACCGGGTGCAGCAGGTGGGGACGCCGATCGAGATCTATCGGCATCCAGCCAATGAGTTCGTCGCCGACTTCATCGGCTCGGGTAATATTTTCCCTGCGACCACGCTGGGCAGCGGGCGTGTCGGCCTGCCGGGCGGGGATGTGCTGGACGTACCGGCCAGCCGTAGCCCGATTGTTGGCGAGAAGATCAAGTTGCTGGTGCGCCCGGAAGACGTGCAACTGTCTACCCCCCAGGCCACGGCGGGTAACCGCTTGCTGGGCAAGGTGACATTCGTGCGTGACATTGGCGCGACCATCGAGACCACGGTGGAGTGTTCCGGGGTTTCATTCACTGCGCTGAGTACGCCTTGCCAGGGAATGGACCTGGGCATCGGGCACGCGGTGTCGGTGACCCTGCCGGCGGAGGCGTGTCGGTTGCTGGGGGCTTGATCTGGAAAAGTGGGGGCTTGGTCTGGCCCCATCGCGAGCAGGCTCGCTCCTACATTGGAATGCGTCCACCCTGTGGGAGCGAGCCTGCACGCGATGAGGCCGGCACAGCCAACGCAAAAGGCCAATCAAACCGTCAGCCGCAACCGCGCCAGATCCCGCAACGGCGGTGCGCCAAACAGCCGGCTGTACTCGCGGCTGAACTGCGAAGGGCTTTCATAACCCACCCGATACCCCGCCGCCGAAGCTTCCAGCCCTTCGGCCAGCATCAGCCGCCGGGCTTCCTGCAAGCGCAATTGTTTCTGATATTGCAGCGGGCTCATGGCGGTCATGGCTTTGAAACGGTGATGCAGGGTCGAGACGCTGAGGTTCACTTCCCGGGCCAGGTCGTCGATGCGCAAGGGCTGTTCGAAATGACAGTTGAGCCATTTGATCGCCTGGCCGATGCGATGGCTCTGGCTGTTGGCGACGGCGATTTCGTATAGCCGGTAGCCCTGGGGACTGCGCAGCAGGCGGTACAGAATCTCCCGTCGCACCAGGGGCGCGAGCATGGCGATGTCCTTGGGATGGTCCAGCAGGCGCACCAGGCGCAGCACCGCGTCGAGCATCGACGTGTCCAGGCGTTCGACATACAGGCCACGACCGGCGGGGCGTGTCGGCACGCCCAGCGGACCGGCATCGGCGATCAGCGCGGTGATTTCCGCAGGGTCGATGTCCAGGCGCAGGGCCAGGATCGGGTGTTCGGGCGAAACGTTGGCGATGCACCCGCTCAACGGCATCGACACCGAGACCACCAGGTAATGGAGTGGGTCGTAGTTGAACAGTTCGTCCGCCAGCCGCACCTGTTTGCTGCCCTGGGCCATGATGCACAGCGCCGGTTGCGCCAGCACCGGGGCAAATTTATGGGGCTTGCTGTGGCGAGATAGATTCAATGAGCCGATGGCCGTGACGTAACTGCCGTCTTCGCGGGTATTACGGTCGATGATCGACGCCAGTTCGGCGCGTTGTTGTTCCAGATGTGGGTCCAGGGGGACGTGGGCGTGGTCGAGCGGCGACATGCCAGGATCCTCGGAAATAGGAGCGATGGACAAAGCTTATGTTTGTGCAAGGCACGGTGGTAGTCACATCCTGTTGAAAGCTTGCCTGATCCTGCATGGCTGCCGCGCCAGAACGTTGCAATGCCGTCGAAACTTGCTTGAAATCTTTCGTCTCAAATTAGCCGGTTCCTGCCGGGGCGTCGCAGTGTTGCCACCCTCTTTTACGCAGGATTGTGCAAGGCGTCGGCAGAAATCGACTAACGGACCTGGCGTCGCGGCGCTTAACCTTCAACCCTGTCGCAGCTGTCCCCGGCTGCACAATGGATGACCTGGGAGGGTTGAACATGTCTACACAGATCCCCGTCAGTCACATGGCTTTTGTGCGGGCCCGCGCCGGAAGCTCCAAATCATTGGGCGCGCGCCTGAGTAAACTCATCGCGCCTTCGCGCCAAGCCCCCGGCTGCGTGCACTTCGCGCTGCAGCAATCGCAATGCGATGCCGACTTGTGGTTGATGTCCGGGCTCTGGGTCGATCAGCAGGCGATGGATGCGTACTTCAACTCCCCGGCCATGGGGATTTTCGCTGAGCTGGTGCAGGATCTGGTGGTGAGCAGCCTGGATTTTCATACCTTCAGGGATGTGTCCGCCCCCCAGGCGACTCTGGCAACGGTACACAAACTGGCCGGATGAAGGTTTAATGGCTGCCATTTCTCATTGCCAGGATGCGCAATATGGCACGTAAAGTCTTTGGACCCTTTGAAGCTGTTTCCGCCGTCATGCCCCGGGAGGGTGGCGGTTATCATGCGGCTATCGCCACTAAAGCCATCGGCGGCTCGGGTGCGCCGCGTTTCAACAAGGTACTTGAGAAGCAGCGTTTCGAGACGGCTACCAAGGCGGATGAAGCTGCCGCTGTGCAGCTGACCCATCTCAAGGGCGTCGACGAGGAGGGTGGGTTGCTCTGGTGACCCTCAACCAATAGAGCTTTTCTGTGGCGAGGGGATAAATCCCCTCACCACAGGAGCTTGTGCACATGCTTACTTTGGGCGATGCATCTTGAACAGTGCCTCAGGCCCCAACTGGAAGTAATCCGCCGGTCCGCCACCGCGCAAGATCGGTTCGGCGGCGGCTGTGTCGTAGACCCCGTCCTTCAATAGCCACTTGGCAATATGCACCGCAACCACTTCGCCGAGGATCAGCCAGCTCGGCACCAACCCCTTGTCCGCTCGTTGCAACTGAATGATCTGGGTGACCTTGCATTCGAAGGACACTGGGCTTTCGGCCACCCGTGGTACCTGGATCACCTGTGACGGCGCTGGCGTCAAGCCCGCCAGTTCGAATTCGTTGACCTCGGGCGCGACCATCGCGCAGCTCTGGTTCATCTGTTCGGCCAGCGGGCGTGTGGCCAGGTTCCAGGCAAATTCGCCAGTCTGTTCGATGTTGTTCAGGCTGTCTTTGCGCCCGACACTGGAAAAACCGATGATCGGCGGGATGTAATTGAAAGCATTGAAGAAACTGTAGGGTGCCAGGTTCAGGCGGCCTTCGGCGTCCTGGGAAGAGATCCAGCCGATAGGACGTGGGCCGACAATGGCGTTGAATGGATCGTGAGGCAGGCCATGGCCGTTGGCGGGTTCGTAATAGTAGATATCGTCGGGCATGGAAGTGCTCAAATCCTGAGTTTGGGTGGGACTCGAAGAATAGTGCCGAGCTGTATCGGTTTTGTCAGTACCGCAGGGCTTAGAAGGAGGTCTTTTGCACAGAGATGGCGATTGCCAGGGGGCTTTAATGACTAAGCCCGGCCGAAGCCGGGCTGTGAGGATGCCTTTGGGGATCAGCCGATGAAGGCACCACCGGTACGATCGAAGCCATCTTCAGCAACAGTGGCGCCGTTGGTACGGTCGAAGCCATCTTCAGCAACAGTGGCGCCGTTGGTACGGTCGAAGCCATCTTCAGCGACAGTGGCGCCATTGGTACGGTCGAAGCCATCTTCAGCAACGGTGGCGCCGTTGGTACGGTCGAAGCCATCTTCAGCGACAGTGGCGCC
>NZ_JBMDKO010000074.1:0-20258 GCF_057809755.1 Pseudomonas sp. FG13 | reverse complement strand
CGATAGCGATCGTCCAGTTTGCAAAAAAGTTGCAGGAGGATCGCCATCGCGAGCAGGCTCGCTCCCACAGGTTCAAATAATTCCATCTTCAAACCGCAGGCGTTATGACTTTAATCCTTGGCATCGACCCCGGTTCGCGCATTACCGGCTACGGCGTGGTTCGCGATACCGGGCGCGGCTGTGTCTATGTCGCGTCCGGCTGCATCCGCACCGGGGCGGGCGAGTTGCATGAGCGCCTGCAGATCGTTTATCGCGGTGTGCGTGAAGTCATCCAGACCTACGGCCCGGTCACCATGGGCATCGAAAAGGTATTCATGGCGCGCAACGCCGATTCCGCCTTGAAACTGGGGCAAGCCCGGGGGGCGGCGATTGTTGCGGGCGCCGAGGAGAGCCTGGAGATCGCCGAGTACACCGCGACCCAGGTCAAGCAGGCGGTCGTCGGAACGGGGGCGGCAAACAAGGAACAGGTGCAAATGATGGTGATGCACCTGTTGAAGCTGGTCAGCAAGCCGCAGATTGACGCCTCCGACGCCCTGGCCATCGCCATTTGCCATGCCCATACCCGTTCCAGCCTGTTGCCTCATGGTCTGGGAACCGCACGCAGTCGTGGCGGGCGCCTGCGTCTCTGATAGCATCAGCGCACTCATTCATGCCCGAGTCTGTTGCGCCTGTGTTGTCGGCCTTCATGCCCGGGCTGTTATTCGCCAGCCAGCGGCTGGTCAATGCCCAAGGATCTGAAACGTGATTGGACGCTTGCGCGGCACCCTGGCTGAAAAACAGCCGCCGCATCTGATTCTGGATGTAAATGGCCTGGGCTATGAGCTGGAAGTGCCCATGACCACACTGTATCGCTTGCCGTCGGTCGGTGAGCCGCTGACGTTGCACACCCATTTGGTCGTGCGCGAGGATGCACAGTTACTCTATGGCTTTGTCGGCAAGCGTGAGCGGGATTTCTTCCGTGAGTTGATCCGCCTCAATGGCGTTGGCCCGAAACTGGCCCTGGCCTTGATGTCGAGCCTGGAAGTCGACGAGCTGGTGCGTTGCGTGCAATCCCAGGACACGTCGGCTCTGACCAAGGTGCCAGGTGTCGGCAAGAAAACCGCCGAACGCCTGCTGGTGGAGCTCAAGGACCGCTTCAAGGCCTGGGAAGCGGTACCGGCCATGTTCGCGCTGGTGCCGAACCAGCCGGATGCACCGGTGCCAGCGGCCAGTGCCGAGAACGACGCGGTCACTGCGCTGATCTCCCTGGGCTACAAGCCGCAGGAAGCCAGCAAGGCGATTTCCGCCATCAAGGAAAAAGGCTTGAGTACTGAAGACATGATTCGTCGCGCCCTGAAGGGAATGATCTAAGTGATTGAAGCTGACCGTCTGATCGCCGCCACGGGTGCGCCCCGTGACCGCGAGGAAGTCCAGGACCGTGCGATTCGCCCCGTCAGCCTGGCTGACTACATCGGCCAACCGACTGTGCGCGAGCAGATGGAGTTGTTCATCCAGGCGGCCCGGGGGCGTAGCGAGTCGCTGGATCACACCTTGATCTTCGGCCCGCCGGGCTTGGGCAAGACTACCCTGGCCAACATCATCGCCCAGGAGATGGGCGTGTCGATCAAGAGCACCTCCGGTCCGGTCCTCGAGCGTCCGGGCGACCTGGCGGCGTTGTTGACCAATCTCGAGCCTCACGATGTGTTGTTCATCGACGAAATCCATCGGCTGTCGCCGATCGTCGAGGAAGTGCTGTATCCGGCCATGGAAGATTTCCAGCTCGACATCATGATCGGCGAAGGCCCGGCGGCGCGTTCCATCAAGCTGGATCTGCCGCCCTTCACCCTGGTGGGTGCCACCACCCGCGCTGGCATGCTCACCAACCCGCTGCGCGACCGTTTCGGCATCGTCCAGCGCCTGGAGTTCTATAGCAACGCGGACCTGGCCACGATCGTCAGCCGCTCGGCGGGCATCCTCGGGTTGCCACTGGACCCGGATGGCGCCTATGAAGTGGCGCGTCGGGCCCGGGGTACGCCGCGGATCGCCAACCGGCTGCTGCGCCGGGTCCGGGATTTTGCCGAGGTCCGGGCCGAGGGCCACATCACCAAGCCGATTGCCGACCTGGCGTTGAACCTGCTGGACATCGACGAGCGTGGTTTCGACCATCAGGACCGACGCCTGCTGCTGACCATGATCGAGAAGTTCGACGGTGGTCCGGTGGGGGTGGACAGCCTGGCCGCGGCCATCAGCGAAGAGCGCCATACCATCGAGGATGTCCTGGAGCCGTACCTGATCCAACAGGGCTATATCATGCGCACCCCGCGCGGGCGGGTGGTGACGCGCCATGCTTACCTGCACTTCGGCTTAAACATCCCGACACGAATGGGCGAGATGCCGGTGGTAGACGAATTCCTCGATGCCGTGGACGATTGAACGACTTTTGTGCAGCGACTTTTTTCCGGATTGTGCTGTCCCAGACGACGTCCGGAGCGTCTATGCACTCGAGAATGAAAAAACAGTTGCCGCCGATTGGCAACCTGAGGAGTAAGCACTAGAGTATGCGCGCGCAAAACGGGCTGGAGTCGTTCGCACATCGCTGTCGCGTTTATTACGAGGACACCGATGCTGGCGGCATCGTTTACTACGTCAATTACCTCAAGTTTATGGAACGGGCTCGAACCGAACGGCTGCGGGAACTGGGTTTCGCCCAATCCGCGCTGGCAGGGGAGGATCTGTTATTCGTCGTGCATTCCAGCGAAGCGCGTTACCACGCGCCGGCGCGACTGGACGACGAGCTTCTGGTAAGTGCCGATGTCATCGAGTTGAACCGTGTCAGCCTGCGCTTCAAGCAGCAGGTCAGGCGGGCTACGGATAATGCGCTGCTCTGTGAAGGGCAGTTTTTGGTGGCCTGTGTGCGCACCCATAGTTTGAAACCCCGGGCCATTCCCGAAGCTCTACGTGCGGCCTTTGCCGGCGTGAGCGGCGCGGGTACACACTCAGAGCAGGAGATAAAGCGTGGAAGCTAACGTCGTCGACCATACCTCCATGTGGAGCCTGGTCAGCAATGCCAGCGTCGTGGTGCAACTGGTAATGCTGACCCTGGTAGCCGCATCGGTGACCTCATGGATCATGATTTTTCAGCGCAGCAACCTGCTGCGCGCCGGTCGCCGTGCCCTGGAGAGCTTTGAAGAGCGCTTCTGGTCGGGTATCGACCTGTCCAAGCTGTACCGCCAGGCGGGCAGCAACCCGGATCCGGATTCGGGCGTAGAGCAGATCTTCCGTGCCGGTTTCAAGGAGTTCTCCCGTCTGCGCCAGCAGCCGGGCGTCGACCCTGAGGCGGTGATGGAAGGCGTGGCCCGTGCCATGCGCGTCGCCATTTCCCGTGAGGAAGAAAAGCTCGAGCAGAGCTTGCCGTTCCTGGCCACCGTCGGTTCGGTCAGTCCGTACATCGGCCTGTTCGGTACCGTGTGGGGGATCATGAACTCCTTCCGCGGCCTGGCCTCCGCCCAGCAGGCCACCCTGGCCACCGTGGCCCCGGGTATCGCCGAGGCACTGGTCGCTACCGCCATTGGCCTGTTCGCGGCAATCCCGGCCGTTATCGCCTACAACCGCTTCGCTGCCCGCAGCGAGACGCTGATCGGCCGTTACTACACCTTCGCCGATGAATTCCAGGCGATCCTGCACCGCAAAGTGCACACCAGCGAAGAATAAGCAGGTATTTCCCGATGGCTTTAATCGCTCGAGCCCGAAACAAGCGCAAGCCGGTTGCCGAGATGAACGTGGTGCCCTACATCGACGTGATGCTGGTGCTGCTGGTCATCTTCATGGTGACCGCGCCGATGCTCAATCAGGGCGTGAAGGTCGATCTGCCCAAGGTTTCCAGCGAAGCCTTGCCGCAGGACAACAACACCCAGGTCCTGACCATTTCGATCAAGGCTGACAAGACCTACTACTGGAACCTTGGCAGCGAAGTCGATACCGAGAAGCAGCAGGACCGGGCCATGACCCTGCCCCAGATGACCGATGCGGTGACCAAGATCATTCGTGTCGGCAACGATGCCGGCAAGCGCACTCAGGTCTTCATTCGCGGCGACAAGACCGTCGACTACGGTGCCGTGATGGGCGCGATGGGCGGTCTGCAGAAAGCCGGAGTCGGTAATGTTGGCTTGATCACCGAGGCGCCCTGATGCAGCAACAGCGAGAGCCGTCCGCCTCGGAAAGCTACTTCTGGCCCAGTGTCCTGGCAATCGGCCTGCACGTGCTGGTGTTCGGCATGCTGTTCGTCAGTTTTGCCATGACGCCGGAGCTGCCGCCGGCCAAGCCGATCGTGCAGGCGACCCTTTATCAGCTCAAGTCGAAGAGCCAGGCCACTACTCAGACCAACCAGAAGCTGGCCGGCGAGGCGAAGAAGTCCGCTGCGCGGCAGACTGAAGTCGAGCAGATGGAGCAGAAGAAGGTCGAGCAGGAAGCGATAAAGGCGGCGGAACAAAAGAAAGAGGAAGCCGCTCAAAAGGCCGAAGAAGCGAAGAAGGCCGACGAGGCGAAAAAAGCTGACGAGGCCAAGAAAGCCGATGAGGCAAAAAAAGCCGAGGCCAAGAAGGCAGAAGAGAAACAATTGGCTGATATAGCCAAGAAGAAAGCCGAAGAAGAAGCCAAGAAAGCCGCTGAGGAAGAGGCCAAGAAAGCGGCCGCCGAAGAGGCCAAGAAGAAGATTGTCGAGGACGCGAAGAAGAAAGCGGCCGAAGACGCCAAGAAGAAAGCTGAAGCTGACGAGGCGAAAAAGAAAGTCGCCGAAGACGCGAAGAAGAAAGCCGCCGCCGACGCCGCCAAGAAAAAGGCCCAGGACGCAGCGCGCAAATCTGCCGAAGAGAAGAAGGCCCAGGCCTTGGCAGACCTGCTTTCCGACACGCCGCAGCGCCAGCAGGCCTTGGCCGATGAGCAAGGCGATGAAGTCGCCGGTAGCTTCGATGATCTGATTCGTGCCCGGGCGGCAGAGGGTTGGGCTCGTCCACCTTCGGCGCGCCAAGGCATGACGGTGGTATTGCAGATCGGCATGTTGCCGGATGGTACGGTGGCCTCGGTCAGCGTGGCCAAGTCCAGCGGCGATGGACCTTTCGATGCTTCGGCGGTTGCAGCGGTCAAGAACATTGGACGATTGACGGAAATGCAAGGAATGAAGTCGAGCGATTTCGCTCCCTATCGTTCATTCAAGATGACATTCACACCTGAGGATCTAGCCTTGTGAGAAACCTTCTTCGAGGAATGCTTGTCGTTATCTGCTGCCTGGCAGGGATAGCGGTGGCAGAGGAAAAGAACATTCTGGTCACCAGCGGCAGCGATCGGGCGACCCCGATCGCCGTCGTACCGTTCGGCTGGCAGGGCGGTAGCGTCCTGCCGGACGATATGGCGGAAATCATCGGCAACGACCTGCGCAACTCGGGTTACTACGCGCCGATTCCGAAGCAGAACATGATCAGCCTGCCCACCCAGGCCAGCGAAGTCATCTACCGTGACTGGAAGGCCCTGGGCGCCCAGTACATCATGGTCGGCAGCATCGTTCCGGCCGGCGGCCGCCTGCAGGTGCAATACGCCCTGTTCAACGTCGCCACCGAGCAGCAGGTGTTGACCGGCAGCGTGTCGGGCAGCACTGATCAACTGCGTGACATGGCGCACTACATCTCCGACCAGTCGTTCGAGAAACTCACCGGCATCAAGGGTGCATTCTCTACCCGCATGCTCTACGTGACGGCCGAACGTTTCTCCGAGAAAAACACCCGCTACACCCTGCAGCGCTCCGACTACGACGGCGCCCGCGCGGTCACCCTGCTGCAATCGCGCGAGCCGATCCTGTCGCCGCGTTTCGCTCCCGATGGCAAGCGCATCGCCTATGTGTCGTTCGAGCAGAAGCGTCCGCGCATCTTCGTGCAGCACATCGACACCGGTCGCCGCGAGCAGATCACCAACTTCGAAGGCCTGAACGGCGCGCCAGCCTGGTCGCCGGACGGTAACCGCCTGGCGTTCGTGCTATCCAAGGACGGTAACCCGGACATCTATGTGATGAACCTGGCCTCGCGTTCGATCTCCCGTGTCACCAACGGCCCGGGCATCAACACCGAACCGTTCTGGGGCAAGGATGGCTCGACCATCTACTTCACCTCCGACCGTGGTGGCAAGCCGCAGATCTACAAGACCAGTGCCGGTGGCGGCGGTGCCGAGCGCGTGACCTTCGTCGGTAACTACAACGCCAACCCTAAATTGTCGGCGGACGAGAAGACCCTGGTGATGATCCATCGCCAGGACGGTTTCACCAATTTCAAGGTGGCAGCCCAGGATATGCAGCGCGGTAGCGTAAAAATCCTCACTGATAGCACTCTGGACGAGTCACCTACTGTTGCGCCCAACGGCACCATGGTAATCTACGCCACCCGCCAGCAGGGCCGGGGAGTCTTGATGCTCGTGTCCATTAATGGACGCGTGAGGCTCCCGCTTCCTACCGCTCAAGGCGAAGTCAGAGAACCGTCCTGGTCCCCTTACCTGAACTGACGCGGCGCAATACGTTTTACTTAACACACTGGGGTTCATTAGGAGTTTCACGATGGAAATGCTGAAGTTTGGTAAATTTGCTGCGCTGGCTCTGGCCATGGCTGTAGCTGTAGGTTGCTCGTCCAAAGGCGGCGACAACGCCGGTGAAGGCGCTGTTGATCCAAACGCTGGTTACGGCGCTAACACCGGTGCAGTTGACGGCTCCATGAGCGAAGAAGCTGCTCTGCGCGCAATCACCACCTTCTACTTCGAATACGACAGCTCGGACCTGAAGCCAGAAGCCATGCGCGCTCTGGACGTTCACGCCAAAGACCTGAAAGCAAACGGCGCTCGCGTTGTTCTGGAAGGCAACACCGACGAACGTGGTACTCGTGAGTACAACATGGCACTGGGCGAGCGTCGTGCGAAAGCCGTTCAACGCTACCTGGTACTGCAAGGTGTTTCCCCAGCTCAGCTGGAACTGGTTTCCTACGGCGAAGAGCGTCCAGTTGCTACCGGCAACGACGAGCAGTCCTGGGCTCAAAACCGTCGCGTCGAACTGCGTAAGAACTGATTCGTCATGCGAACGTGCCGTCGTGCTGTAACTGTTCTGGCTCTCAGTCTCGCACCGCTTGCGGTGTGGGCTGCGGTTCCTGTGGTCGATAACGATGCCGGCTATAACAATAGCGGGAGCAGTTATCCGCCTGCAGGTTACGGTACGAACGGCGCCTATGCCGGGGGAGGGGTTTCGGCCCCTGTCTCGGCACAGGGCGAGCTGTTCAACCAACTGCAGCAAATGCAGGATCAGCTTTCACGCCAACAAGGCGCGATTGAAGTTCTGCAAAACGAAGTATCGCGCATGAAGCAGGAAAACCTGGAGCGTTACCAGGATCTTGATCGGCGCATAGGAAGCGGTGTTGCACCTGCCGCGACTCCTGAGAATTCTCCTGCCGGTGGCGACTTGAACGCCCCCGGTGCTGCCGCAGGCGCGGGCGCGGGGGCAAGCGCTCCGGCACCTGCCGCCAGTGGCGAACCGGCTGATCCGGCGAAGGAAAAGCTCTATTACGATGCTGCCTTCGACCTGATCAAGGCCAAGGATTTCGACAAGGCCAGCCAGGCCTTTGCCGCTTTCCTGCGCAAATACCCAAGCAGCCAGTACGCGGGCAATGCCCAATACTGGTTGGGTGAAGTGAACCTGGCCAAGGGCGACCTGCAGGGTGCCGGCCAGGCATTCGCCAAGGTGTCCCAGCTGTATCCCAAGCATGCCAAGGTGCCTGATTCGCTGTACAAGCTGGCTGATGTAGAACGCCGCTTGGGTCACACCGACAAGGTCAAAGGCATTCTGCAGCAGGTGGTCTCCCAGTATCCGGGAACTTCTGCCGCACAGCTGGCCCAGCGCGATCTGCAACGCATGTAAGCCGGTTTGAGCCTGTAATGAAGAAACCCGCGCTTGTCGCGGGTTTTTTCGTTAGAATTCACGCCCTTTTTCTGAAACACGCTTTTTGGGGCCTGCGCGATGACGGGGTTCCTTGAAGTGCCTGACGGAGGCGGACGGCCTGTTTAGCTGTTACGCCCGTGGCGACTATGCAAGATACATTGAGAATCACCGAAGTTTTTTACTCGTTGCAGGGTGAAACGCGAACGGCCGGGCTGCCCACAGTATTTGTGCGCCTCACCGGTTGCCCGTTGCGTTGCCAATACTGCGACAGTGCCTACGCTTTCAGCGGCGGCACCCTGCGGACCCTCGACGACATCCTCGAGCAAGTCGCCGGCTATCGCCCGCGCTACGTCTGTGTTACCGGTGGCGAGCCACTGGCACAACCCAATGCCATTCCCTTGCTCAAGCAGCTGTGTGATGCCGGTTATGAAGTGTCGCTGGAAACCAGCGGCGCCCTGGATATCTCGGCCGTCGACCCGCGTGTCAGTCGCGTCGTGGACCTGAAAACCCCAGGGTCCAAGGAAGCGCATCGTAACCGCTACGAGAACATCGAACTGCTGACGCCCAACGATCAGGTCAAGTTCGTTATCTGTTCGCGGGAGGATTACGACTGGGCCGTGTCCAAGCTGATCCAATATGGGCTCGACAAGCGAGCCGGTGAGGTCCTGGTATCGCCAAGTCATCACGACTTGAATGCGCGGGATCTGGCGGACTGGGTGGTGGCGGATAACCTGCCGGTGCGCCTGCAATTGCAGTTGCATAAATATCTTTGGAATGACGAGCCGGGGCGCTGATATGACTGAGCAGACGAGCATTGTAGAAAAACGAGCGGTCATCCTGTTGTCCGGTGGCTTGGATTCGGCCACGGTCGTGGCCATGGCCCGTGCCGAAGGTTATCGCTGCTACACCATGAGTTTCGACTACGGCCAGCGTCACCGCGCTGAACTGCACGCTGCCGAGCGAGTGGCTCGGGACCTGGGCGTGGTGGAGCACAAGGTGATTGGCTTGAACCTCAACGGCATCGGTGGTTCGGCCCTGACCGACAGCTCCATCGCTGTACCCGAAGCTCCGAGTGAAGGCATACCGGTGACCTACGTACCGGCGCGTAACACGGTATTCCTGTCCTTGGCGCTGGGTTGGGCCGAAGTGCTGGAAGCTCGTGACATTTTCATCGGCGTCAATGCGGTGGATTATTCCGGCTACCCGGACTGCCGTCCTGAGTTCGTCGAAGCTTTCGAGCGCATGGCCAACCTGGCGACCAAGGCCGGCGTGGAAGGGCAAGGCTTCCGCATCCAGGCGCCGCTGCAAAATCTCAGCAAGGCCGATATCGTCAGGGCTGGTGTGAAGCTCGGTGTGAACTATGGATTGACCGTTTCCTGCTACCAGGCCGACGATCAGGGCCGCGCCTGTGGCAAATGCGACAGCTGCCGCCTGCGTGCCGAAGGCTTTGCCGCAGCGGGTGTGAGTGATCCAACCCCTTATTTTTGATTTATTTCAAATTAGGTGTTGAATAGTCCTTAGAAATCAGTATTATACGCGCCACCACACAGCGGGTCGTTAGCTCAGTTGGTAGAGCAGTTGGCTTTTAACCAATTGGTCGTAGGTTCGAATCCCACACGACCCACCATTTTTTTGCTGTTTTAAAAGTCTGGAAGGCCCACGAAAGTGAGGATTTCCGGATTTTTTTTTGCCTGTAGGAAAGCTCCAGGCCGGGAACCACGCGAAGATACGCGCGGTTCCCGGCCGGCTTAGAGCAAGCCGTCCTCGGCGCAGACCTTCACGATCTGCTCGCGAAACCAGACGTTGGCGTTGTCCTGGCCGGGTTTCTCGCTCCACATCATATCCAGCGTAAAGTTCGGTAATCCGGCTGGCGGGTTGCGGTGGCTGAATTTGGCCTCATCGCAGGTCAGTGCCTGAATGCGTCGGGGCAGGGTCAGCACGAAGTCGGTCCCGGTGACCATATTGAGCGCCGCCACGTAGCTGTTGGCTCGGGCGACGATCTGCCGGCTATAGCCCTGTCGGGCCAGCCAGCCATCAATCATGTTGGTGTCGGAGGTCCAGGGCGTCGGGAAAACATGCTGGCACGCGACGAATGTTTCCAGGCTGAGGGCCTCGTCCGGCAAGTTGGCGTTTCTGTCGACTACGCAGACTAATTCATCTTCCAGTAATACTTGCGAGCGCAAGCCCTTGGCGCTGCGATGAAAGTTGGGGCCGAAACAAATCACTAGATCGAAGCGACCATCCGTCAGTTCGTCAACAGGAATATCCTTGTGAAATTTCGTTATATTGATGATGACTGGGAATTGGCTGCCAATAAAACGCTTGACCAACTTGGGCAGGATCAATAATTCGAAATATTCCGGTGCACAAATATTGAAGGTTATTTCTTTCTGTGTGGGATCGAAGGTTTGAATGCCGGAATGGCAAATATTAATAGTCTGAAGAATCTTGACGATATGACTGTACATCGCGGTGGCCTTGTTGGTCGGACGCATGCCACTGCGGGTATTAATGAATAATTCATCTTCGAAGCTGGTGCGCAGCTTCTTCAAGCAGTAGCTCACGGTTGACTGGCTGACGCAGAGGGCTTCGGATACCTCTGTGACGCTGCTCTGTTCGTACACCGCAACGAACACCATCAAGTCCTGCATGTCCAGCTTTCTAAGCAAATTGCTATTGAGCATAAGATCCTTCTTGGCACAATCCATGGGCTAGCGTCTCTGGTTTTTATGACAAAGACGTTTATTTATATATTAGCGGATGCAATTTATTTTTTAAATGGCTTGTAGGATTTTTCTTAAATATGCTCGCCTCGCTTTTATAGACATCCTGCACAGGGACGGAGGAGGACGAAATGCAAATACGTGTCGCGGAAACTAAAACGCCATTATGGGTACAGGCCACAGAGGTAGTAAAAGACAAGTTTCGAAGTTCTTACGCGGCTTCGGTAGAACCGAATCCACAATACTTTGCGGTCACTCAGGACCAGGAAGATCGCATACTCGCGTGTGCCGGTATTACTTTTGCGGATCACCGCATTCTTTTTTCCGAACAATACCTGACACAACCGATTGAGGAGATCTTGTCCCAGCGTTTCGAGAAAACCATCGAGCGTTCGAACATTGTCGAGATCGGCAATCTGATTTCCCATCATCTCACAGCGGGAATGATTCTCGTTAATATGATTCCGTTGTTGTCCTGGTGCATGGGTGGGCATTACCTGTTGTGCACTGTTACGCCTCGGGTCCGGCAAATGATGGAAAGTTGCCAGATCGATTTCGAGCCGCTGTTGACCGCTGACCCCACCCGCCTGGCCGACGATAGCGGCAAGAACTGGGGGACCTATTACGCCAAGAAGCCGGTTACCGGTTTCATCCGGGTCGATCCTAAGCGCTCACGTTTCGCCGCCACGACGCTCAATACCTCGTTCACACAATTGCCCGGTGAAACCCTGGCGAGGGCGCAGCCATGAGCGGTGGTTTTATCAATCTGCTAAAACAGGCACTGCAGGACAACCGCCAGGCAGTATGTGCGGTTGACTGGACGTCGGGCACCGAGTCTGTGGCGCTGACCTACGGCGAACTGGAGTACCGAGCGCTTAATCTGGCTGCTGAGCTGCAACGACGTTTCGCAACGCCGGCCCACGGCGATCAAGTGGTGCTGGGGATTGCGACGCGCAACAGCAGCGACTGGCTGGTGGCCGACCTGGCGTGCCTGTTTGCCGGGATTACCGCCTTGCCGTTGCCGCTGGCGTTCAGTCAGTCCCAGGCCGAGCATCTGGCCGAGCGTTGCGACGGATTTCTGGTGGATGCCGCCGGGCAGCGGACACTGGCGCAACGCTGGAAGCTGAACTTCCCTGATAGCCGCCTGCGCCGTCTCAGTGAGCCAGTGATCGAGCAGCCGCTGGCACACACACCGGACGCAGAGAGTGACTGGATCTGCAAGATCATTCACACCTCGGGCACCACCAGCCGGCCGAAAGGCGTGCGCTTGAGCAATCACGCGGTGGGCGCGGTGCTGACGTCGTTGCGCGAACGCATGCCGGTCAATGCCCATTGTCGGTATCTGTCGCTGGTACCGTTGAGCTTGTTGCTTGAACAGGTGACCGCCGCTTATCTGCCGCTCCTGGCCGGTGGGACCGTGCATTTCCTGCCGCCGAGCGAAGCATTGCTCGGCGAGCCTGGGGCTTCGCCGCAGCGTCTGGTCGATTGGATCCTGCAGGTCCAGCCGACGGCCCTGACGGTGCCGCCAGTCATGATCAATCGCTTCCTGGAACAATTGAACGATGGCGGCGAGGCGGGGGCGCGGCTGGCAAGTTACCTGAAGTCCGGGGCTCACATCACCTGCGGCGGCGCGGCGGTGAGTATCGACGCCCTGCACGATCTGGCCGAGCAAGGTATCGAGGTGTACCAGGGCTACGGACTGTCGGAAAACGCCTCGGTGGTCAGCATGAACACCTTTGAAGAGCAGCGCTTAGGCAGCGTCGGCAAGCCGCTTCCCCATGTTCAGGTACGGATCGGCGCCGACCAGACCATCGAGGTCAAGAGCAGTTCTCTGTTCAGCGGTTACTCGGGGACGGACCCCAGCGCGTGCTCCATGTCGGATGACGGCTGGATGGACACCGGGGACCTGGGGATGCTCGACGAAGACGGCTACCTCTACGTGCATGGCCGCAAGAAGAACGTGATCTGCCTGCCCAACGGCCGCAATGTCAGCCCCGAGCAGGTCGAGCTGGAGTATCGCAAATACCCGGGCGTGAACGACGCCGCGGTGTTCTTCGATGAGCAGCACGGTCTTGTGGCGTTGCTGTGTGTCGAGTCGACGCCGGCCAGGGATGAACTGATTAGCTGGTCGACTGGCCGTTTCTCCGACATCGAACGACCGAACCGGCTCTGGTTGTTGGCCAAGGACGATCCGTTGATCGAACAACTCTACACCGTCACCGGCCGACCGAAACGCGCCGATATCGCCACTGTTTTTTCCACTCTGCAAGGGAACGCATCCAATGAGCACACCTGCCTTTCACTTTGAAAACCCGGACGTCTCCATCGTCGAGTCGCACCACTTCGCCAGCCTGGGCAAGGCCGAGTTGTATGAGCTGCTGGGACACTACGGTGTCGTGCTGTTTCGCAACTGTATCCACAACGCCGAGGCGTTCAGCGCCTACGTCAAGCAAAACAGTTCCCGGCTGAGCCTGGACCCTGCACGGGTCATGGTCGGTGGTGCCGCGCAGTTGGTGGATGCCGGACATCAGGCGGTCGGCCTGCATTGCGAAAACGGCAATTCACCGTTCTGGCCGGACATGACCTGGTTCTATTGCCAGGAAGCGCCGCGCAAGGGTTCGCAAACCACGATCTGCGACGGTGAGAAAGTGCTGGCGAGGCTGTCCCCGGGCTGCCGCAGCTTCTTCGAAAACAACCCTATTCGCTACAGCCGCACCGTGGCGGGGGAAAAGTGGCGCCGGCTGGTTTGTCATTATTCGCCGACTCTGTCGAACCCGGCAGACGTGGTCATCGAGGATCTGTTGCAGATCATTGGCAATGACCCGCAGACGCAGATTTCCTTCAACCCGGCCGATGACTCGATGCACTACGCCTTCAGCACGCCGGCGATCCTTACCTCTGCGTTCAGCCAGCGCCCGGCGTTTGCGAACAGCATCCTGGGGCCTTCGTTCAACTACGAGGCGCCGGTGATCGATACGGTGGATGGGCAGGTGATTCCCGCCGAGTTCCTGGCCGAAATCGCCGAAGTCTCCGCCCAGTACACCGTTCCGGTGGGTTGGCGTGACCATGACGTGGTCATGATCGATAACCGTCGGGTCATGCACGGTCGTGAAACCATCGTCGATGAACGTCGACGCATTTTCAATGCGCTGAGCTATCGCTGAGAGGGTGCCATGAATAACGATAAATATATTATTGGCGGGCAGTACGAGACGTACCTCGACGGCGATGGTCGGCAGATCATCGACCTGACCGGCGGGTTTGGCTTCCAGGTGCCAGCGGTGATCGATGCGGTCACCCGTCAGGCGCAGATCATGGGCTTGTCCAACCGGGTACTGATGTCTGCACCGCTGATTGCCTTGTGCCGCCGTCTGGCCGAGCTGCTGCCTGAGCCGTTGGTCAGTTCCTATGTGTGCAGTTCCGGTGATGAAGCGTTCGAGGGCGCCTTGAAGTTATGCAAGGGGCTCAAGCCGAAGGGCAACACCATCGTGTTTATCCAGGGGGGTGATTACGGCTCACTGACCTACGGGCGTTGCCTCAACGCCGCGCAGGGCGACCTGGACGTGCAACATTTCCAGGGCTTCAAGCGCGTGGCGATTCGTCATCTCGCGGACTTGGACTCGGTGGACTGGAGTGATTGCTTCGCGGTCTGCCACAGCAGTACCCGTCTCGATGCGAACGGTCGATTGCAAATGCTCGAACCGGCCCTGGTCGAGCGCTTGCATGCCCGTGCGGCGCAAGCCTCGGTGCCGGTGATCGCGGTGGATACCCAGACCTGCCTCGGCAGCCTGGGCACGCTGTTCGGTTTCCAGCGTTATCGTTGTGTCCCGGACATTGTCGTGCTCGGTGGAGCGCTGGGGGGCAGTGCGATTCCCATCGGCACCTATACCTGCAGCGAGCGCATGGCCTGGCAGGTCTATGGACGCAGCAGCCCGGCCAAGCATGGCAGCACCACGGCCGGTAATCCGATGGCCTGCGTGGCGGCCTTGGCCGCGCTGGATTATGTGCAGGCCCACGACTCGCCCCGCCAATGCCTGGAAAACGGTCAGCGACTGGCGCAGACCCTGGCGTCGTTCGGCGCCGTGGCCGAGGGCGGCTGGGTCAGCCTGCCGCTGGCCGATGACCTGCAGCCGAGTGTCCTGTGCGAGGCCCTTTACCAGCGAGGCGTCTATGTCAGTGTGCCCCGTGGCCGCGAATTGATCTTGCGTTGCCCGATCACCGCTCGCCCCGAACACGTTCAACGTGCCGCAAACATCATCAAGGAGACCCTAAGCCATGTCCTTACTCAGGCCGCATGAACAACTGCTGGATGATTGCCAGCGGTACTGGAGCGCCTCGGCGGCCAAGCTCTATCGCCTGGGCAAGACCAGCGTCGAGCAACAGGCCGATGGCATTCACGTCACCGACCACACCGGCAAGCGCTTTATCGACTGTGCGTGCAGCTACGGCGTGTTCATCGTCGGCCATCGCAACCCGATGGTCCGCGAGCAGGTGCAAGCGCAACTGAACCAGATGGCCTGGGTACCGGAGGGTCGGCGTCATCCGCTCCAGGACAAATTGACTGAACGTCTGTGCCAACTGGTGCCGGGGGAGTGGGGGGACGTGCAGTACATGGTCTCTGGGGCCGAGGCCATCGAGCAGAGCCTGCGCTATGCGTTGCGTATCCAACCACACCGGCGCGGGATCGTGGTGATGAGCGGCTCCTACCACGGCAAAACCCTGGCGGCGATGAGCATCCTGGGGCAACGACAAAACCACAGCAGCTATGGCATCGCAGCGCCCTACGTGACCCATGTGCCCTACGGTGATTTTGCGGCCCTGCAAAAGGCCGTCGGCGAGGGCGTGTGCGCGGTGTATGTCGAACCGATCCTGGGCGGCGCGCACCTGCAGGTGCCACCGCTGGGCTACATGGCCAATCTGCGGGCCTTGTGCGATGCCACCGGAACCCTATTGGTGGCGGATGAGATCCAGACCGGTTTCGGTCGCTGCGGCAAATGGTTCGCCGTGCAATATGACGACGTGGTGCCCGACATCATGATCCTCTCCAAGGGCCTGACCGGCGGCTACACCTCGTTTGCCTGCGCCATGTACAGCAAGCGCCTGGCGACGCAGTTCCCGCTCAGTGAAATCGAGCCTGATACGCGCACCAATGGCGGGCATCCGGTGGCGTGCGCCTCGGCGCTGGCGGCCATCGATTACATCGAGCAGAACAACCTGGTGGAGCAGTCACAGATCAACGGCGGCTTGCTGCGCCACGGTCTGCAACGCCTGGCACTGCGCTATCCGCACATCGTCGAGGACGTGCCGGGGGTGGGACTGATGACGGGGTTGCGCTTGCGCGGTTCGGTCTATGAGGCCCTGATGAGCATGGAGCTGAGCAAGCGCGGCATTCATGCCGGCCATTCGATGAATGAAAAGGCCAAGCGTCCGGTGCTGCGCTTTTACCCACCGTTGAGCATCTCGCCCGATGCGTTGCGCCATGTCCTGGCAATGATCGAAGAGGCCCTGGAGGCCATCGACCGGCGGCCGAAGCTGGCGGTCAAGGCATTCTCCCTGGTGGTGCGCAACATGTACCAGTTGCCCAACAAGTGGCTGCGCAGCAAGGAGGCGTCGTGAATATGTTCAACCCCGACTCGCTGACCCTGCGGGAAATGGCTGGTCTGTTGCGACGTGGCGTGCTGACCAGCGTCACGCTGCTGGAGTTCTACCTGCAGCGGATCGCCGAGCGTAATCGGCAGATCAATGCACTGATCCAACTGGCGCCCGTGGAGGATTTGCGGCGCCAGGCCCGCGAAGCCGATGAGATGGCGCGCGTCGGCCAGATCAGTGGTCCGCTGCACGGTATTCCCATCACCATCAAGGACGTCCTCCACGTCCAGGGATTCAAGATGTCCCGAGGGCTGGAGGAGTTGCTGGGCGACGTCAGCCAGCAGGACGCCACGGCCGTCGCCCGGCTTCGGCAGGCCGGGGCGATCATCTTGGGCATCAGTAACGTGCCTGAACTGTGCATGGCCTTCGAGACCGAAAACCTGATCTATGGCCGCACCCTCAATCCCCATGACTTGCAACGCTCCGCCGGCGGCAGCAGTGGTGGTGAGGCGGCGGCGATCGCCGCCGGGTGTTCGCCCGCCGGGCTGGCCTCCGATGCTTGTGGCAGTGTGCGGATACCCGCGCACTTCAACGGCATTTGCGGCTTGAAACTGACCCAGGGCCGGGTGCCATTAACCGGCCAGTTTCCCAACGACCGCTCCGGTTTGTTTCACATGACCTCGGCTTTTGGCGTGATGGGGCGCTACGTCGATGACCTGGCGTTGCTCGGGCCCCTGATCAGCGGTGCCGACGGACAGGATCCAGACACCGTCGACGTGCCGTTTGCCGAAAGTGAGCCGCTGGCCAGCCTGCGGGTCGCGCTGTTTTCGGAGTCGGACCGCACGCCCGTCAGTGCCGGGGTGAGCGAGGTGTTGCAGCAGGTCGAACGGTGCCTGAGTCAGGTCGTGGCGCAGGTGAGTCCGGTGGCACCGCCGATGCTCGAGGAGGCCTGCGATGTGCTATGGCGGGTGTTCATCACCGGTGCTGACGCCGGGCGCGGCTGGCGACAGCTGTTCGAGTCGATGAACAAGCGCCGTTTCACCCCGGCCATCGCCCAGTTGTTGGACATGAGCGAAGCGGCGGAATTGACCGTGGACGAAGTCAAGCGCGACTGGATCGCGATCGACACATTCCGCTATCAACTGGCGAAGTTCTTCAAGCAACACGACCTGTTCATCTGCCCGGTATTTCCGGACGTTGCGTTCCGTCATGGAGAATCCCTGGAGGATCGCAACCGCTATGCCTTCGTGTTCCCGTTCAGTCTCAGCGGTTCACCGGCGGTGGTGATCCGCGCCGGAACCGATGAGGCCACGGGAATGCCCATCGGCATCCAGATTGTCGGGCCGCACTGGCAGGAGGAGCGGTTGCTGGCAGTGGCGGCTTTCCTTGAACGGGAACTGGAGCGCTGGAGCCCGGTTGCACCTCGTTCGGCGTCGGCGTACTAGCGTTGCATGTGCGTCGCGCCAGCGTACAAAGCCTGGGGCGATTTCAAGCCGTAACGGTTCTGGCATTGCGGCTTGAAATCACCAGCGCCAGCATCCCCAGGCCTACCAGCCCGGCACCGATGATTTCGAGCGCCATCGGTTGCTGCCTGAGCCAGAACCAGTTGAGCAGCGTCACGAACAGGGTGTTGAGGTATACGTAGGAAATCACTGTGGACGGTGCGATCACCCCGATGGCCCGGTGCAACAGCCAGAACGTGGCGAGGGTGCCGAACAGGGCCAGGTACACCAGCCAGCCGATATCCAGCATCGACAATTGCAGGCCGCTGCGCCAGCCGCCGCTGAACAGGCAGAACACCAAGAGAAACAGTGAGCCGAACAGCATGTTCCAGAACGTCATCGCCACCGGATCTCGCCCCTTGAGTGCCTTGGCCTTGAATCGTTGACTAAGGGGCGAGTACAGCGCCATCGCCACACAACCGGCACCGAAGACCAGCACCGGATAAAGCGCCGGCATCTGCCCCGGCACTGCACCTTTAAGCGTCAGCAATACGGCGCCGGCCGCCGCGATCAGCATGGGCAGCAGGCGGCTCTTGAGGTTTGGACTGGGCAGCAGGAACACTTCGAAGAACAAGGTCATCAATGGCACCAGTGTGTACAGCGTCGCGGTATTGACCGCCGAGGTGTAGCGCAAAGCCTCGAACAACGAACCAAAATAGGTCGCCAGCAACAGGCCGAGCACTGCGTGGGCCAGCAACCCTTTGGCAGTGATGGGCGAGGTGTTTTTCAGCAACAACGGCGGTAGGAACAGCAAGGCTGAAAACAGCAGCCGCAAGCCCGTGAGCAGAATCGGGTCGATCGAATGGCTGACCTGAGCCGCTGCGAAGAACGACGAGGCGATCAGCATTGCCCAGATAAGCATGCCCCAGTGAGCGGCTGCAAAACCGACGTGTTTCATCAAGGTCTTATTCCTGTGTTCGAGAACTGGAACGTCATGATGGGCAAATCCGTCGGCCGTCATGGGTAGGGGGATAAAGACAGGGCCGCATTCATTGCGGCCCTTTTTTCAGCGACGCGACCGGTTCCGCTAGCTGATGTGCCGCGCGTACTGCTTGGGATTGAAGCGCAACACCATCAGGATCATCAGTGCCATGACCGCAGTGAGCGACCACCAGGCCCATTCGAAGCTGCCCAATTGATCGCGGATCATCCCGGCGATCAAGGGTGAAAGCCCAGCGATCAGATAGCCGATGCCTTGCACGAACGCCGTCAGGCCACCGGCCCGGCGTGGGTTGTCCAGATGGTCGAGGGATACGATCAGGCTCATCGGGAACAGGCCGCCGATACCCAGTCCCAGCAGGCAGGGCCACAGCAGGCTGAAGCGTTCAGGGCTGAGGATCAGGCCGCAGAAACCGCCCATGATCAGGGCCAGCAGAACGGCCAGCACCAGGCGCTTGTCCTGGCTGCGGTTGGCGATTGCCGGGGTGACGAGGCCCGATAGCACTTCCATCGCCGTGAGGAACCCCAGCAACAGGCCCGCGTGCTGTTCGCTCCAACCTTTTTCCACGTAGTACGGTGCCAGCCAGGCCAATACGCAGGTATAGGACGCGGTGCCCAGGCCAAAGAAAATCGCCAGCAACCAGGCCCGGCCATTGGCGAAGAACGACTCCTTGTTCTGGCTCGGGGCTTCGGGTAACGGTGTGACGGCCGAGCGCTGGGCGTACCAGCAACCCAGGGCAACCAGCGCCAGCACCGCCCAGATCGCCAGGCCGATACGCCAGCTGCCGGTCTGTGTCAGGACGAAGGGGGAAAATGATGCCGCCAGTGCCGCGCCGCCCATGATCGAGGTGACATACAACCCCATGAACAGCGAAACGTTGTCGCTGAAACGCGATTTGATCAGCGCCGGCATCACCGCCTGAATCAGTGCGATCCCGACCCCGGCCACCACGGCGCTGATAATCAGCTCGGCGGCGCTGTCCAGATACAGGCGCGACGCCGTGGCGATGCCAATGATCAGCAGCGAGAGCACGATGGTGCGGTGTTCACCGATGCGCAGCGCAATGCGCATGCCCAGGAACATCGCCAGGCCCATGGCCATGACCGGTAGCATGGTCAGCAGCGAGGCGGTGCTGAAACTCAACGGCACCTCGCCGCGAATGGCTGACAACAACGGCCCCACCGCCGCCATCGAAGGTCGCAGGTTCAGCGCCACCAACACCACACTGACCATCAGCCAGACGGCGTGGGTGCTTGAAGTTCGAACGTTTTCCATAACGGAGCCTTGGCTGATAAAAATGCCATTTAGGCCGGGAAAGGAGGGCAGGGGCAAACTGAAAACTGGGCAGGAATATTGAAAGATTAAATGCTCATCAACCCTGTGGGAGCCGGGCTTGCCCGCGAAGACGGCGGCACAGTCAACATTGCCACAAGCTGACCCACCGCTATCGCGAGCAGGCTCGCTCCCACATTGGAGTCGGGTGTAGGCAGCATTTGCCTACGCCAGCAGACCTGTGGGAGCCGGGCTTGCCCGCGAAGACGGCGGCACAGTCAACATTGCCGCAA